>NZ_JAZDAR010000047.1:0-483538 GCF_036680945.1 Pseudoalteromonas sp. P80D2 | reverse complement strand
TCTAACTTCTACTATCTAACTTCTACTATCTAACTTCTACTATCTAACTTCTACTATCTAACTTCTAATATCTAACTTCTAATATCTAACTTCTAATATCTATCACTCACTACTCCCTTTATTGATATAACCCAAAGCTAAACTTTAAATCATTGCAAAAGCTGTAATTTGCCTTGTCAGCAGCTAGACTGTTTATTATAGTCATCGTTAATGTCACTTAGTCGCAAGTCCAATGCCTGCAAAGATTTTTTCGAAAGCCAAAATTTTAATAGTTGAAGAGCAGCCACTTGCTCAAAGCTATATGAAACAGTCCTTAGAGGGATTGGGGTTTCGTCAGTTGCGTTTTGCTGAGCATGCAATTGCAGCAAAAGAACAATGTCAAATTGAGCAGTTCGATCTCATCGTTTGTTCATTTAACCTTAGTAAACATCAAGATGGTTATCAGCTTTATGAAGAGCTGAAAACTAAACGTCTTATAAAAAACTCTACCGGCTTTATTTTTATTTCAGCTGAAACAAGTGGCTCGTTAGTTCACAGTGTACTCGAGCTACAACCAGATGATTTCTTAGTTAAACCCTTTACAATTAACGAATTAAAAAATCGTATTGAAAAAGTGTTATTGCGCAAAAGTAACCTACATCAAATTTATCAACTTATTGATGATGGGAATGACTCCAAAGCAATTAAACAAATTGATACCTTGCTGCAAAACAAAGGTAATAGTTACAGCGCCATTCTATTGAGATTAAAAGGCGACGCCCTACTTCGCCTTAAGCGCTTTGAAGATGCCAAAACCTTTTTTAAATCAGTGCTCGATATTCAAAAATTTACTTGGGCAAAAGTTGGTTTAGTCGAAGCGCTTATTGCTAATAATGAACATACCCTAGCACACCGCATGCTTAAGACGATGTTGCAGCGCAGTGAAACTAGACTAGTTGCGCTTGATTTACTGGGTCGATTAGAAATAAAACTCAATAAATTTGATGAGGCACAGGATTTTTTTAGTAAAGCTGTTGAAATTGCCCCGCGTAACATTGACCGCCAGAAAACCTTAAGTCATGTATCACTGCTTAATCACGATTATGAAAAGAATTATTTAACGCAAAAAGACATTGCCAGTTACGCAAAACACTCAATTCACGATAACCCTGATATATATTTAAATGCGGCGCGCGCAGGGATTGATTTTGCTTTAACGACGGATCAAACCGATCAAGTTAATCGTATTTCAAGACAGACAAACCAGTACTTAAGTGATTTAAAAAAGCAGTTTCCGAATAGTAATAATCAAACACAAATTGATGTTCTCAATGCGCGTTTGCATTATTTAAAGGATGAACATCAAAAGGCTAAAGCACTTATCAATCAACTTGATGAAAGTGACACTCAAATTCGTTCAGTAGATGGTGCGCTCGATAAGGCGAAAGCGTTTCATGAGCTTGGTTTTCACCACAAAGCACAGATGCTATTTAACCAAATAATAACTCACTGTGAACGCCACCCATCAGTTAGCGATCCGGTGTATTTACGTTATATTCAACAACAACAAACTGAACGACGAGATATCAAGCTCGGTCCGAAAGAGCTCAATAATCACGCTGTAACACAATTTAATAAAGGTCAGCTCAATACGGCGCTAGAAGCCTTCACCCAAGCATTTAGGATCATGCCTAAAAATGCCAGCATCGCTTTAAACCTACTGCAATGTTTATTCGATACAAATAACCAAGGCCAATCATTTAATTTAGCGCTGGCGAAAAAATGTTTTGCCTTGCTCGATGCGCAAACATTAGAAGATGAACAAGCAATCCGCTTTGAAAAAATTAAAGCCCTGGCTGCAAAGTTAAAAATTAAGCTTGCTGAGTAATTGCGTATGGCATCTTCTTTGTTTAAATTTAAAAAGCCCCTCCTAAGCGTTGCGCTTTTAATATTTTGCCAATACAGCTTTGCCTCAGCAACATTACAACATTGGCAACAAGCCAGTATCAATTGGCAAAGTAAAGCAGGCAGCCATATCAATATTTTGGCTGATGAGCAGCCTGCATTTATGGCGTTAAAACCCTACATTCCTTTATTTGAGCAGCTAACAGGAATTTCTGTTGGCTTTCATGCTTTAGAACAATCACAAATGCGTGTTCGTCGCCATCAAGATTTAAGCGAGGCTTCTGGGCTTTACGATGTACTGCCGATGGGGATTACCTTTTTAGGTGAAGCGCAAAGCCAAGGCTGGATTGAGCCCTTGCAGCCTTACATTGATAACCCAAAACTGACAGACAAAACTTGGTATCAGTTAGAAGACATTAGTGAGCGTAGCCTAGCGCTTTGTAAAATTGATAACACGCTATATTCGTTACCATTTGATTTTTCTGCGCCAATTTATTTTTATCGCAAAGATCTTTTCGAACGTTTTAACTTAGCAGTTCCCGATACCTACGAGCAACTACAAGCAACCAAGGTTAAGTTACAACGAGAAATCGACCGTACTCCTTCTTTAAATGGTATGCATGCATTTGCCTCACGTACGCTGCCGGGGGCAGGATTAAACACTTGGACTGTGTTACCTGTTATGCGTGCTTATGGCGCTGAAGTTATCGACGCGCAGGGCCAGTCTGTTTTTAATAGCCCTGAAACGGCACAAAGCCTACAAGTGTATCGCGACCTAGTAACAGGGTTCGGCAATCCAGATAACAGCCGCTTACTGCATTTTTATGAAATTCGTCGCCTGTTTAAAGAAGGCCGCCTTGCTTCGGCCTTTTTGGCTTCTCATTTTTATAATGAAATAGATACCGCCGAAGAGTCAGATATTTGGAATAAATGGGAAGCAGCCCCCTTGCCTGCAGGTCCAATCGCCAGAGAAACATCTCCTTGGGCATGGGCATTTGCAATTAATAGCAAATCAACTAACAAAGATGCTGCATGGTTATTTATTCAATGGGCAACCAGTGAGCAGACCGCCGCACTACTTAGTACAGGAGGTTCACCGCCTAGACAAAAAGTGTGGCACGAAAAGCTGTTTACTCTAGTAAACAAACCTGGCTTTAATAAAGCCATGTTATGGGTGTTTGAGCATGCAACGCCTGATCGCCTTCAGGCTGGCATGGTCGAGTTTCCAGTTATTGGCGAAATTATTTCGCAAACCTTTAGCCAAATTTTCTATGGTGCAGATATAAAACAATCAATCAAAAGCACAGACGCAAAAATCAACGCTAATATGCAAGCATTAAAAGTACGGAGCAATATTGAGCAATGAGAATTAGTATTGCCCACAAAATTTTAATGATCATTGGCTTTACCATTACCCTTATTTTAGGGGCAAGTACGTCGTTGCATGTAATGGAGCTTAAAGAGCAAACACTTTTGAACATGAGTGAAAAAGCTGATGCGATTGTCTCGCCCATGTTGTCAGAAATAAATAGCCTCACAAAAGATAATACCGTGGGGAGTTGGGTGCTTAAAATTCAGGGTCTTACCCTAAAGAACATATTAAAAAATAATACTTTTGATGATTTAAAAACGATTTACTTTATCGACCAAAATAATTTTATCGCCGCCCACCCGGATAACAGTAAAGTAGATACCCTAGAAACTAACCAAGAGCTGCTAAAACAGCTCAATCCTAAGCATAATGTCATTGTAGCCATGGAGCAGCAATATGTTGTTGCTGTGCCAATTAGCAACTTTCAGGGCGAAAATATCGGTTACGTTATGGTGAGTTTTTCAGATAAAGACTTAGCGTTAAAGACCAAATCGATTATTAGCAATGCGGTTTCGCTGTTTGCTATTTACCTGTTAACCGCACTTATCATCGCCTATATCATTATTCGCCGAATTATTTTGCAGCCCATTGATCAGCTCGTGGAGTTTTCTCATGCCGTGACCACGGGTGATTTAAACTGCCCTATTAATATAAAGAGCCAAGATGAAATAGGTACTCTCGCCAGTGGCTTTAAAATGATGCGCGCTGCGGTTAGACAGCAGATAAACAGCATGCATGAACAACATAGTTTACTTGAAGACACCGTTGCAAAGCGCACTCAAGAGTACCTTGACGCTAAAGAGCAAGCTGAACAATCAAATCAGGCTAAAAGTCGCTTTTTAGCTAATATGTCGCATGAGTTAAGAACTCCGCTCAATGCAGTGCTAGGTTTTAGCCAATTACTACAAGATAGCGAAACAGATAAAAATAAGCGTCGTTACTTAGAAGCAATATCAATCTCTGGTAATTCACTGCTTAATGTTTTGAATGACATTCTCGATTTATCAAAAATCGATGCTGGTAAAATGCAACTCGATATTGAGCGTGTAGAAATCCCTAAAATGTGCCATGAGCTTAATATGATGTTTTTACAACTCAGTGCGCAAAAAGATCTCGACTTACAAATAAGCTCTCACCCAGAGTTAACAACCCCTGTGTTACTTGATAGCAATAAAGTTCGCCAAGTACTAACCAACTTAATCAGTAATGCCATTAAGTTCACTGCACAAGGCAGTGTTAAAGTGTATTTCGATTTTAAAGCCCACGATGACAACAGCAATATTGATATCAAAATTCATGTCACAGACACAGGTAAGGGTATTCCTAAAGATCAACAAGATCTTATTTTTAATGATTTTGAACAAGTACAAGGCCAACGTAGTTCGGAGTTTGGTGGAACGGGATTAGGTCTTGCGATTTCACTGCGTTTTATCAAGCTAATGGGTGGTGAGTTATCGGTGATCAGCGATAAAGATAAAGGCAGTGAGTTTATCGTGTCTTTACCAAATGTTGAATTAGCTGAGTCTAAAAATGAAGTGAAACATCGTAACTACCCCGCTATTTCGAGCTACCACTTTAATCCTGCTCGAATTTTGATTGTTGATGATATTCCCTACAACCGTGACTATTTAGAGTCCTTTTTATCGCGCTGGAGCTTTACCGTAGACACGGCTATCAATGGTGAAGATGCCCTTAAAAAAATTGAGCAGCATCAGCCTGATTTAATCATCATGGATTTAAAAATGCCGGTAATGGGCGGATTAGAAGCAAGTCAGTTAATTCGCAGTGATGATCGCTTCAAGCATATTCCAATCATTGCGGTTACAGCATCGGTATTAAAAGATGATAAGGCGCAATCCAGTATTTTGACAGACTACATAATCAGTAAGCCAATTCACCGTGAGCACCTTATTTTCATCATTGCTCAATACTTAGATTAGGTAATAATTAGATAGAGATTAAACACGCCTTAGTCGCGTTTTTTCATCGCTATAGCATTCATGCAATAGCGTAAGCCACTTGGCGGTGGACCATCAGGAAATACATGTCCTAAATGTGCATCGCAAACATTACATACGGCTTCAATGCGCTGCATACCATGGCTAGAGTCCGCGATATAGGCAATGCTTTCAACACTGCTAGGCTGAGTAAATGACGGCCAGCCTGTGCCACTATCGAACTTTTCATCGCCATCAAAAAGTAAGTTGTCACAACATACACACGCATATTGACCTGGTTCAAATATCGTACATGAATCAGAGCTGTGCGGACGTTCGGTGCCTTTTAAACGGGTTACATAGAATGCATCTTGTTCGAGCTCAGCTTGCCATTCCGATGGCGATTTTTCGACTCGACGTGAAGGTGTTGGGTTACCGTTATGGGCAAACTCTAAAATATCTTGCCAAGTTAACATAATGCTCCCTCAGGGTTGAATACAACAGTTGCACAGTACATCACAAGCACTACGAAGGGCAAGCAACGTGCGTCTAGTAATTACTGTGTTTGCAGCCGAATATCTATTTGTGCACGTTCACGCTCAGAAAGTAGCTGTGCTAAATGACTATTTATTTGGCTGCTGTTAACACTTAATACGGCTGTTATCAGCTGGTCATTGACATCAGTTACATGGATTATCCCTTCGCCGATTTCAATCTGCTTAATTTGGCCAATTAATACAAACTCAGCTTTGCGCTTAAAATCGAATATACCAGCCAAACTTATCAGCGCTAGCTGATTTACATCACGCTTTAGTAAATCAGTAATGGGATTACGCGCTACAAATAACGGCGTGACTCGATAGAGGCTTGATAGCGTTATAAAGCCCCATAACATCACAAACAACGAAAATGCAGCACTTTGCCAAAGTGGCGTAAATACCCATAAAACAATTAATACCAGCGCGATAGTGAGTGAAATTTTTGCTAAAAGCTTATTAATTGCCAACATATTGCAGCCCTATTTCTTTTCAATTGGATCTGGCCAATCATTAAAGAAGACCGACAGATATCTGCTTTTTAATAAATATAACAGTACCCATAACACAAGTACCATTTGGCACGCTAAGAAAAACGAAAACTGATAGTGACTGTGCGCAGCCTGATAGGTTAACCAACTTAAATCTGTGATTGCACACAAAATTAATGGCCAGCGCATAAAACGCCATATAGACGCCAGACGTTTCGCACTTTCAGCATTTTCTTGAGGTCGGCGTAAACAAAAGATCACCGCCGGTAATAAGGCGATTGCCGCAATGGCAATGGCTGTAAAGAAATCGCTTTTCGACTTAAAAAACAGCGACATGATATCTAAATCAGGGCGACGGCTGAGCGCCGCCATAATCCATATAAAGTAACTGCGTAACAACACTAACAAAGTTAAATGAAACGCCACTGGGGTTCGATAAGCGCCGTGTTTATCCCAGTATTCTGGACCGTAGCGATTCATATTTGGTTCTTCTTATCGGCAATGATGCCAAGTACAAAAAACGCAGCTGTAAGTGTAAGCGCCAGCCATTTAACACCGAGTAGCAGTAGCAACTTACTTAAAAATGGAGTTACAAACACCACAAGTAAGCCCATGCCAAACCCTGTGACCAACACAAAGCAAAGCACGCGAATAATAAAGTGACGACGCGCGACAAAGCGCTTGGTCACTTTAATAATATCGTTTGCATACAAGGATATAAAACACACCACCAGCAATAATGAAATATTGTAAAGGTGTGGTTGCAGCCAGCTGCCAATTGTTAGAGCAACTGACGACAATGCCTGCAATAGACTATCCATTGTGCTCACTTAAAAGTGCAATGAGGTCAGCCTCAGTTAACACATCAATGCCTAAGTCTTGTGCTTTGGTTAATTTTGAGCCTGCTTTTTCACCCGCAATCAGTGCATCTGTTTTCGCCGATACACTACCCGACACTTTTGCACCTAACGCTTGTAAACGTGCTTTTGCATCATTACGATTAAGCTCACTCAATGTGCCGGTCAGTACGTAAGTTAAGCCAGCTAATGGCTGCGCATCGGCGCTCGGCGCTGTTAATTCTGGCCAGTGAATACCTTGCTCAACTAACGCATTTACAACTGCCATATTGTGCTCTTCGCTAAAGAAGCCACGTACATGCTTAGCAACGATCTCACCTACGTCACTTACTTCAGTTAACGCATCAACGCTTGCTTGAGTGATTTTTTCTAGAGTTAAAAAATGGTTTGCTAAGTTTTGCGCGGTTGCTTCACCCACTTCACGAATACCTAACGAATATAGGAATTTAGCTAAGGTTGTTTGTTTCGCATCTTGTAGTGCATTAACTAAATTCTTAGCAGATTTAGGGCCCATTCGCTCTAGGGACTCAAAATGCCCTTGTTTAAGGATAAATAAATCAGCAGGCGTTTTGATAAGCTCACGATCAACAAGTTGATCAACAATTTTGTCGCCCAAGCCATCAACATCAAGGGCTTTACGTGACGCAAAATGTTTAATTGCTTGCTTACGCTGCGCTTGGCACACTAAACCACCAGTACAACGGGCAACCGCTTCACCTTCAATGCGCTCCACATGTGAGTCACAAATTGGGCAAGTAGCAGGAAATTCAATGTCTTTAGCATCGTCAGGGCGACGTTCAAGGACAACTTGGGTAATTTGCGGAATAACATCACCTGCACGGCGAATAATCACGGTATCGCCAATTTTAACGCCTAAACGGGCAATTTCATCGCCATTATGAAGCGTTGCGTTAGATACCGTTACGCCACCTACAAATACTGGCTCTAATCGTGCTACAGGGGTGATTGCACCTGTGCGCCCTACCTGAAACTCAACATCAAGTAATTGGGTGATTTCTTCTTGTGCTGGGAATTTAAAAGCAATTGCCCAGCGCGGTGCACGTGCCACAAAGCCTAAACGCTCTTGTAGTTTTTTGTCGTTTACTTTAATAACCACACCGTCAATTTCGTAGGCAAGGCTACTTCGACGCGTCAAGATATCTTGATAATAATCAAGTGCAGCTTGCTGACCTTCAACGAGCTTTGTTTCTGGGCAAAGTGGTAAACCCCAATCGGTAAGTTTAGCAAGCTGTTGGTAATGATCTTCTGGTAACTGCCCATCGGCAACAAGCCCAGTGCTGTAGGCATAAAACATCAGTGGACGTTTTGCTGTTACTTTAGAGTCAAGCTGACGTAAGCTACCGGCAGCAGCATTACGCGGGTTAACGAAAACTTTGTCGCCACGCTTTTCGGCTTCACTGTTTAGTTTGGCAAAACCGGCACTATCCATAAATACTTCACCGCGCACTTCAAGCTCTGCCGGGAAGTCATCGCCACGTAACTTAAGCGGCACATTACGAATTGTTTTCACGTTTTGGGTGATGTTTTCACCTACCATACCATCGCCACGGGTGGCTGCTTGAACTAAAACACCATCACGATAAATAATTGATACCGCTAAACCATCAAGCTTTGGTTCACAACAAAAAGTCAGCTCCTTGTTATCCATTACTCGCTCTTTGATACGGCGGTTAAAGGCGGCAAACTCCTCTTCTGAAAAGGCATTATCAAGTGACAGCATTGGCACTTGGTGAGTGACTTGCTCAAACTTATCAAGTGCAGCGCCACCGACTTTTTGGCTTGGTGAGTCAGGGCTTTGAAACTCAGGATTAGCTTGCTCAAGGGCGCTTAATTCGCGCATTAAACGGTCATATTCAGCATCAGGAATGCTAGGTGCATCCAGCACATAATAATTATGGTTATGCTCTTCTAACTGGGCACGAAGTTGGCTAATTTGCTCAAAGATAGGGCTGGACATGAAAACCTCAAAAATCTACATAAAAAAGCCACTTCGACGACTTAACGCCAAGTGGCCTAATACTTATACTCTGTGTGTGCGACTAAGCTGAAAAGCTGCGTACTTTCTCAACATACTCACGAACGCTTTCAACCGTCATTTCTTCACGGTTGCTATCTAAAATCGTTGCACCAAATTCGTCGGCTAGCTTTTTAGCTGCACTGTGCAACATGTTGAATGCACTTAGACCGTCGCCATCACATGGTAAGGTCATAAATAAGCTAACACCTGCCGTACTAAACTGTTCCATATTATCAATATCGAACGTGCCTGGGTTGTACATATTCACTAAACGGAATAACACCGGGCCTGTGCCTGCTGGGTCTAAGTGACGGTTAAAGAAACCTTCTTCAGAATACTTAAAGCCTAACATATTAACGGCTGGCAATAATTGGCTGCCATCCATTGTTAAGCCCTCTGGCATTTGTAAATGCACAATAATGAAATCGGTTGGAGCTTGTGCATCTGCTGGCTCTTCTTCAACTTCTTGTTGCTTAGCTTCAGGCTCTTCAACAACCTGTTCTGAAACAGCTGGTTCGTCGTGACTTTCTGCTGAAAAGCTTAAATCACCAAACTCTGGCTCATCACGTTCTTGCGGTTTTGCAGTTGCAGGCTCTTGAACCTCGCTGGTTGTTTCGTTCGGTTCAACCCGTTCAACTGAAGGCGTATCTGGGCTGTCCTTTTTACGCACCGACCATAAGCCGTGAATTAATAAACCACCAATGACAAATACACTGATTACGATTAAAGCCCATCTTAATTCTTCGGCCATCCCCTCACCTTTATTATTTGATATGCCTAAATTTTATGCATGTGCCATTTGCACAGCTTGTTCTATATCTACAGCGACCATTCGTGATACACCTGGTTCGGCCATAGTTACACCGGTCAATCTGCCTGCCATTTCCATAGCAATCTTGTTGTGACTGATATAAATAAATTGTACTGATTGTGACATCTCTTCTACCAAACGGCAAAAACGACCCACATTCGCATCATCCAATGGCGCATCCACTTCATCTAGCATACAGAATGGAGCTGGATTGAGCCTGAATATTGAAAACACCAATGATAATGCGGTCAGCGCTTTTTCTCCACCACTAAGCAGGTGAATTGTCGAATTTTTCTTGCCTGGTGGCCTTGCCATGATGCTCACCCCACTTTCAAGTAGATCATCACTGGTCAATTCAAGGTAAGCACTACCGCCACCAAACACTTTTGGGAATAACTCCCCAAAGTCTGTATTTACTTGTTCAAAGGTCGCCTTGAAACGATTTTTTGTTTCTCGGTCGATTTTTTGAATCGCCCCTTCAAGGGTATTTAATGCTTGTGTTAAATCATCAAGCTGCTGATTTAAATAATCGCTGCGCTGTTTAGCCTGCTCAAACTCATCTATTGCCGCTAAGTTCACCGCGCCAAGTTCATTTAAAGCTTGCGTGGTTTTTGTAAGCCTCGTTTGCATGCTATTTAAATTGGCATTGTCAGGCAGTTCTTCAAGTACTGTTTTTAAATTTTGTTCCAGTTCTTCAAGTGGCTCTAACGCAGCTTGCGCCTTAACGATTAAACTTTGCTCATCCAGCGCTAATGCTTGCAACTGCTCTTGTAACGTCACCAACTCAGATTGCGATGATTTCAACGCTGTTTGCTTATCAGCAAGCTCCTTTTTAGCTTGACTCAAGGCCGCTTGCAAGTTTTTCAGCTCAACGTCACTTTGTTGATGCTTTTCAAGCAATAGCATAATTTGATCTGCTACTTCTTCAAGCGGGATCACTAGCTCTTCTAGTTGCTCGTTGAGCTCTAATACAGCTTCACTGGCAGCACTTTGTGCGGCATTAGCATGCTGTAGTTTAGTTTCGCTAAGTTGACACTCACTGCGAGCTTTTTGTTCAGCCAAATTAGCTTGATGTGCTTGCGTTTTATATTGCTCAAGCATAGAAGCCACTTGGCGATAGTTGTTATTTACCTCAACTTGTAGGTGTTTTGCTTGCTCTAACTCAGTTTCAAGTTCTAACTGCTGCTCTAATAATTGCTCAAGTAAAGTCTGCTGCGTTTGTTGCTGTTCGTCAGCACTTTGCTTTTGTTCAGCCAGTAAGGTTTGACGCTGTTGCAACTTAATAAGCTGGTTTTGCCACTGGGTTTGCTGCTCTAATAACATATCGCGTCGAGTGCTGGCCGATGCAATCTGCTGAGCTGCTTGGTGAATTCGTTCTCTGTATTGCTCTTTGTCGGCGATAAGTGTTTTCTTGTGAGCTAGATGCTCATTTAGCAATTGCTGCTTAGTTTCTAATTGCTCGTTGAGTTCTTCATCTAACTGCTGTGCATCACTTAGCTGAGCATGCTTTAAAAGCAAAGAATTGTCGGCGTCTTTATTGGCATCGGTATGAAAGTTACGACCATGCATACAGCCCTCTTCATCAATCACAGCCAGCCAATATGGATCCGCCAAAATAGCGTCATCAAAACAAGGTTGAAATGCAAACCGTGCTAATAAATCAGGGTAAGCACCCGATTCGATATAATTAGCTAATGACTCTTTTGGTAACTCATCATCAGATGCAGGCCAAACACTGTTAGGCTCTTTATGTTGACTGACCTTTAGATGCTCAAGGCCAAGTAGGGCTTGTTCAATTAGCGGCTCAAAGCCAGAAGCCACCTTTAACTGCGCCAATAGAGAGACACTTTCGCTGTCGGTTTGCTCTGATAGCAAAGAATTAAGCGCAGCTATGCTGGCTCTGTTTTCATTACTGTGCTGCTGAACCCGCTTTAAGTCCTGCTCTAAGTGCTGTTGCTCTTTATCCGCTTGTTCTAGATTTTGAGTGAGCTTATTTAGCGCACTTTGTTGCTGCGCAAGCTCTTTCGTCAGTGATTGAATTTGCTGTTGTTGCTCAGCAATTTGCGCTGCAACTGGAGTCGCTTCAAGTTCATTAATTTCAGAGGCAAGTTGTGCCTGCTGAGACTCAAGTTGCGCAACAGTCTGGGCAAAGTGAGCCTGTTGACTCTTTGCAACATTAATATCACTGCTATGAGCTTGGCTTTTCTGTAAGGTGCTTTGATATTGCTCATTGGCGCTTTGCGTTTGTTGCTGTTGCTGTGCGACTTGTTCTTCAACCTCTGCAACCTGCTCGGCGCACAGTAAACTTTGCTCAATCGCTTCTTGTAGCTGCTCTTGTAAAATGGCGGCTGAGGCGTGTTGCTCTTCTTGCAGCTCTTTATTTTGTAACTGCAGTTGTTGCTGTTTGATAAGGTTTTGGCTAAGTGTTTGCTGTTGCTGCTTTAAGCTGATCTGTTGCTGCTCTTTGCGGGTTAAATCAGTATGAGTTTGATGCTGAGCCTGCTGTGCGTCTTGCAGTTTTTGCTGCTCAAGCTGCACCTGATTTTCAAGGCTTGCTAAAACGTCATCGTGGCCAGAGTGCGCTTCTCTAAAGAACTGAATTTGCTCTTTAAGTTTATTAATTTGCTCAGCTTTATCAATTTGTTGTTGGTGTAACTTCTGCCACTTTAAAACCGCAATTTGCCCTTTTAAGGTACGCTCTGTGGCTTTTAGCTCTCGGTATTTTTTTGCATCGACTGATTGCACTGCAAGCTTATCAAGCTGTGTTTGCAACTCCTGCCTTACATCAAGCAATCGTTCAAGGTTTTCGCGGGTACTTTTAATGCGGGTTTGCGTTTCACGACGACGCTCTTTGTATTTTGAAACTCCCGCGGCTTCTTCTAAAAAAACACGCAAGTCAGCCGGTTTGCTCTCAATTAAACGCGAGATCATGCCCTGCTCAATAATCGCATAGCTGCGCGGGCCAAGACCTGTGCCTAAAAAGATATCGGTAATATCACGCTTACGGCATTTACTGCCATTTAGAAAATAAATTGACTGGCCATCTCGAGTCACTAAGCGCTTTATCGCCACTTGGTTTCGATCAGCAAAGGTATTCGGTAAATGACCACTGGTGTTATCAAACACCAACTCAACAGAGGCTTGTGAAATTGGCTTTCGATTAGTTGAGCCGTTAAAAATAACATCGGTCATGGCATCGCCACGTAAGTTTTTAGCTGAGCTTTCACCTAGCACCCAACGCACTGCATCGATGACATTTGATTTGCCACAGCCGTTCGGGCCGACAACACATGTCATCTGATCAGGAAATGGGATCTTAGTGGGTTCAACAAACGATTTGAAACCCGCTAATTTTATGGTGCTTAAGCGCATCTAATTGTTTTACCGATTTTTATTGTTATTCTTCAATTTAACCCATTTTAGGGTAAAAGGTTAAGCGTGGCGCTTAAAATTATCTAAAATAATACCCGTTGCCATCGCTACATTAAGCGATTCTGCTTGGCCAAATGCCGGAATGGTTATTTTATCAGTAACTAAGCTTTCGCAATCAGTTCGTATACCATGAGATTCACTGCCCATTAGTAATACGGCATCTTGTTTAAGAGCAGTTTTGTGAATGTTCTCACCTTCTAAAAATGCACCATACACAGGAAGATTTAAGCTAGGTAAGTAACTGGTTAAATCAGTTTGTGAGACACACACGCGAGCAAATGAGCCCATGGTTGCGCTGATGGTTTTCGGGTTATAAGCATCCGCACTGTCTGTGCTGGTAACAATATGCTTAATACCATACCAATCTGCAACACGAATAATGGTACCTAAATTACCCGGATCCGACACACCATCAAGGGCTAAAATAAGTCCTGATATTGGTAATGCTTGCTGACTTGGCATATCAACAACAGCAATGGCGGCGTTGTTACTCACGAGCGTGCTGGCTTTAGTTAGGCTGTCTTCGTCTGCTTCAATGACTTGATGGGCTGCAAGCGCTGATTGGTGCGCAGAAATAAATGCAGGAGTCGCAAATATATGAGCAATACTTAACCCACTGTTTAGTAATTCAAGTATATTTTTTTCGCCTTGAACAAGGTACTGGTTATATTGCTTACGGTATTTCTTTTGACCTAATGCACGAATTAGTTTCAGTTGGTTTTTTGAAATCATAACAGCCTCATAAAATGATTCATTAGTATATCACCAAGGTCACAGATTCTGTACTCGAAAAACCAAGGGGGAAGTGCCAATTGCTTATTCAATCAGCACTTTTAAGAGACACTAGCTGATAAGAGGTATTAACTAATTTTTGTCAGCCACTCATTTAACCATGGCTCAGTAACAGGCCAAGGCTCAAAATCTTCACAGGCATCAATTTCTAAACGATGACCAACAGGTTTTGCCTGTAAATCGCGAAACAGCTCATCAAAACTGCGACCTGCACCACAAAACGTATCGCCATAGCTGCGGTCACCCATAGCAATAATGCCGTATTGCTTGCCTGTTAACATAGGGAATTGATCATTTAATTGGCTGTATAAAGCGATTAAATTGTCAGGAATATCGCCCTGACCCGTCGTTGAAGTGATCACTAAAATATGTGACGCAGCCAGCATGTCATCGACCGTGCCATTTTCAACTAATTGCGCTTGATGCTCAGACTTTTCAATAACTTCAATAACTTGTTCGCTTAAACGCTCAGCACCGCCGTAAACACTGCCGACAAAAATACTAATGGTTGCCATAATAATCCTTTTCTTCTGTTGGCCAGCCAAGTTGCTGGCAAATCGTTAACATTGCATCGCCTAATGGCGCTCTAATTGTTATTGGTTGCTTGCTATAAGGGTGCACAAACTTTAATTCAGAGGCAAATAACATTAAACGACGAAGCTGAAAATGCTCTCTAAAAAATTGATTATGCTGATTATCACCATGATTTACATCACCAATAATTGGCAATGATAAATGTTTTAAATGACGACGAATTTGATGTTTGCGGCCAGTTTTTGGAAAACATTCCACCAGCGAATAACGAACTGTTGGGTATTTACCAATTGGAATAGGCAAGCTTGCTTGGTGCAGGCAATGAAATTGCGTTTGTGCTTCTTGCGGTGCTTTATTTTGATCAGCAAACTTATCAGCAATTTTATCAAGCTCTTCTTTTAAAGGTTTATCTAAGAAGATTGATTCGTTTAAAAAGCCTCTTACTAAAGCTAAATAACGCTTTTCAATTTGCCCATCAATAAATAACTGGTTCATATCACGGGCTGCTTCTGAACTTAACGCAAACAGTAATACGCCTGAGGTTGGTCTATCTAACCGATGTACAGGAAACACGTGTTGACCAATTTGGTCACGCAGCATTTGCATTGCAAATTGGGTTTCGTGTTTGTCTAAAAACGAACGGTGAACCAATAAACCGGATGGCTTATCAATCGCAATGTAATTTTCATCGCGGTACAGAATCGTTAACTCATCAAATTGTGGCTTAACACTCTCTTGCATCTTAGTCATCACTCAAAAGTTGATCGAGTTTTTGTAAAACGTTAATCACATCATTACCGCCGCTGTGTTGTGCCAGCATCATTTCAGCCATTGGCGCAATTGCAAAATTACGGGGTAATGGCTGAGCGTGCGTGATTAAGGCATGCATTTTTTTAAGAAAAACAAATTGCAGCCATTGCTCAAAAGCCATGGTGTCATGACAAAACGGCACACTAGAATTGAGTGCACTTGGGTCAATCGGCGTTGTTTGCCAAAGTGAATGGCGTTGTAATGTGGATTCTAATTCGCGCAGCAGCGCCAAAGTCTGTTGATGCATTGTAAAACTCTTAATACCTTTGTGCTTAGTATACCCTGTTCCAAGGCGCCATGGTATGGCGTATAATTCGCGGCTGATATAGATTAATTACGGTAATTGAGATTTTATGACTGAGCAGATCGCCACTTTAGGGCAACTTCTGGATGCAGCAGGTACCACTTGGCGTGCCTTCGATATTGGCAGACACATCACGAAATTAGACAAAAAACAATTTCTTGCCATTGAAGAAACAAAAATCCCTTACCCATACCCGCTTGCTGGTCATGCTTGGCTTGCTATTCAATTTTGGGATGTGAAAGCGTCTAAAGAACCTTATGTATGGTTTTTAAAATTCCCCCTAGATGAGCAAAGCCGTCTTGTAAGCGCAAGCCGCGATCACTTCGCAAATATGGTAATTGAAGCGCTTGGTACAGAAATTACCGGTGAAAATGCCGAAGGCAAATTAGACAACAACCCGTATGTATTTACACCAAACGCCAACAAGTTAGCGGCATTTAATGCACAGGTTAAATGTTTGCTTAAACAAAGTGCTTCACAGTATTACGAATATGCGCAGCTGTATTTTTCAGGCAAACTAGGATTTGATAATTGGCAAAGTGTTGCAGTACAAGGTATTGCAGACTTTGCGATGCGTTTAGATAACGACAACAATTTAGCAAATCTACAAGCCGCTTGGGGGCAACTACCAGTCGAAGTATTACAGCCGCTAAGTGCAATGCTTGAACATGTTGCAATCGAACCCGTGTTTGCAGAGCAATTGTTAGCCTATGGTTTAAACGCCATAGAGCATAAAGACGACATCGCCCTTGTTGCAGCCCTTAGAAGCCTATCAAAAACACCAGCACAAGGTTTAACTGCGCAACTTGTTGATGCTGTATTACGCTCTGATATGAACACCCAATCAGATGTACTATTAACGATTGCTGGGCGCTGTTTTAGCACACTTGAAGACCCAGAACGCTTACACGTGTTTATGGATTGCTGTGCACACCACACTAAAATTGAACAACTGTTTGTGAGTATTTTCACCGATTTAGTTGCAATTCCTAGTATTCGCCCTCACCTACTAGGTTTATTAAGAAAAGAAAATCGTAGCGAAACACTCGCTCGAGCAATAGGAAGGTTATTTTCGTAAATGGCAGGCTTGTGGACACTCATCATCATTGGCAGCATCATCTACTTTTTTTGGTTAAACAGAAAAGTGGCCGAAGCAGCTAATCTTCATGCACAAAGACAAATTGAGCAATTAAATGTGCAATTGATGAGTGTTGCTTGCAATAAGCGCCGACTTGGCATTTTAAAAAGCGGTAAACCAGGTATAAAAAGCGAATTTATTTTTGAGTTTTCAAGTGATGGACAAAACGTGTATCAAGGCGTTTTGATCATGGAAAACGAATTACTTAAAAGCGTAGTAATACCGCCGCATAAGATTTAAGTTGCGAGTTGCGAGTTGCGAGTTGCGAGTTGCGAGTTGCGAGTTGCGAGTTTTACAAGAATAATTGCCTGTTTGAGAAGTGCGACCTCCAGAAAGAACTAAGGCGTAGCTAATAGCCACGCCCCAATCTTGCTACTTCCATGATTAAGTATCCTTACTTATGCCGAAGCTGCCTTTTTATCTTTCCCCTGAACGGGTATACATCCGATACACCCACCATGCTACTTCATGTAACATTTAACACATCCTAGTGCCGTCCTCTTGCCGTCAATGGCTATCCACTTCGTTTTCCAAACGCTCCTTTAGCTTCCTGCTAAAATCATCCTTTGGTCAGTCCTTTTCAATCGCTCCGCGATTGTACTGCATCCTGGCAGTGTCCTCGTTCTTCCTTGCTTCCCTAGCTCTTGTCCCTTTGCTTCCTGCTAAGCTTCTTGCTTAGTTGCCATAATCCTAATCCTTGGCATCAGTTCAATCGTTGAACCTGCGTCTTCTTGACATGATTAAGTTTAGAGAAATGCGGATATCTTGGTAGGCATAAAAAGTAATTTTTTCTAAGTCACAAAAATGACAAAAACAATAAATCCTTTAAAATCATTACAATAAGCAATTATGGGTACAAATTTAAAGGCATTAAACTGATAAAACGCACAGCAATGTGAGATTTATCTCACATTGCTATTTCCAAAACGTCCTTTTGTCAATTTGCTGCTTTGAACATCAAGTCACCTTCAACTTGGTTAAAGCTTAATGCTTTGAACACTTCAAACCCTTCAGAGCTAAAGAATTCGCGCTGTTCAGAGCGGGTAACAAATACGGCTAAACCACTTGCTTGATTGCTTGACTCAACTAAATCATCAAGCCCTCGTAGCAGATATCTGCCTAAACCTTGCCCTTGAAAATGTGGGTCAACGGCTATAAAGGCTAAAAACAGATAATGGCCTTTACTCGAGAGCGCTTCACGAATAGTGCGCTCCTTTTCTATAAGCTGATTGGTTTGCAAGTAACCCGCACTAAGCATCAGCTTTAATCGCCAATGCCAGTATCGCTCAGCTTGCAGTTCACTTGCCGAATCAAATACACACGCAATAGCTTTTAATCTACTTTGTGAGTAAAGGCCTATTAGAGGCTGCTTTTCTTGCCAGAAACTTGCTAGCTCTTCACGCACTAAGGCACGTAGTTTAGTTTCATATTTACTTGGGTTATCTTGTTGAAAACCTAATACATTCTGAAGAACGGGATCATCATGATAGGCTTGATAAATAAGGCTTGCGGCAGTGCTAATATCTTCAGCACTAAGGTATTGCACACTTAAGGTTTCGGGTTCAGCAACTGTCAAAATACTCATCCTTTTATTTGTTTTATTATTTTCGTACTAGACTATAAGGTATATACCCAACAGCGATTAAAGACAAATTCAGCGTAAGTTAAACTGCGGTTCATCATCATTAAGTTTAAGCAGTAATAATTATCGCCATACACAAGGAGCAGAACTATGGATACGACAAAACATGATATTTCGACCCTATTTGCACAACTTGGTTTACCGAGCAAAGAAAGTGAAATAGATGCTTTTATAGCATCCCATCAACTGTCTGATACAACCCTATTGCAGGAAGCGCCTTTTTGGGATGAAGCTCAGCAACACTTTTTAGCAGAATCACTTGCAGAAGATGGTGCTTGGAGCGAGGTGATTGATGAATTAGACGCAAGGTTACGCCAGTAACGCCTGCGACCTAATTTACGAGCTTAAATAACATTCTTTTAGCTCGTAGATTAGGAAAGTAATTTCACTCCACATCTATTATTGCTACCATACGCGCGCACTGCAGCCCATATACTGCGGTGCTTTTTAGTCTTTATAAAAGAGTTTATACAAAAATGAATGCCGTTGTATTTGATGCAATTAAAACCCTTCTTGATGAAGGTAAAACCCCGACAGTTGCCTTAACTAAAAGTAAGCTAGCCCAACCAATGCCGATGCCTGTGATCATCGCTGCGGTTAGCCAATATAAAAACAATCCGGATTCAATTAATAATTTCATCAATAACCCGTCAAATGAACAACTGAGTACACCAAAAGAAAGTCAATTGGATCGTATTGAAGCTAAATTAGATAGGTTATTAGCACTGCTTGAGAAAAAATAATGTTTGTTGTCGATCTGACTTTTGATTGCTACCAAGATACTACCTTAGAGCTTGCTGAGCAGGCGATAAACCGCCTAGTGAATGCGCTTCGTTTTAACGGCCAAATAATTGGTGATGAATTTCCAACGGTTTTAAAAGATGGATTTTTCATTACTCGTGTAATGTGCCCAACCGAAGATGCGATGCATCCGCTCAACCATAGCCCGTTTGTAAAACATAGCATTGAGCAATTAAACACTGCAGGCTTACTGGCACCAAAAGTTAAAGTGGTCGGCCAAGACATTCACTCAAATGGCGCTGACATGTGCAATGATCCATCGTGCTATATTTTGTATACCACGTACGTGCACACCTGTAGCCCGCTTTATTGTGGTGATGACTTTTTACCAGTACCGTTATTTCGCATTCCAGCAATTGCCAATGGCGATTACAAAACACTCATTAAATGGCAAGAAGACTGGCAAGCGTGCGATCAAATTCAGATCAATGGTGCAACCCGTTGTGAATTTCCTGCGCTTGAAGAACTAACTAGCATCAAGAGTGACTTATACCGCCGTGGTCGCGATATCACTAAACGTATTAGTTTTCTAACCAAGAAGCCGGTTTATTACTATTTATACCGTGTAGGCGGCGTTGACAAAGAGTCAGAGCTTAAACGTCGCTGCCCAAGCTGCGATGGCGAGTGGAAATTACCAGAGCCATGGTTTGGCTTATTTGATTTTCGTTGCGAGCCCTGTGGCATTGTTTCGAATATCTCGTGGGACTTTCAATAACCTAATAAAGGTAATAACCAGATACACGAAAGGGGCAACCGCCCCTTTTACTTATTGAATTTACACCGTTACTTTGTCTAAAAACTCACTGATGCTATTCGCTAGCACATGATGTGGTTTTTTACCCACATACTCTAAGCAAACCTCACCGCTTTCGACTAATACAGTGATCAGCAGATCATCTTGCTCTGTAAGACCAATAAATACGGTTTCTGGCTGCTTTAGCTTGCGCTTCATTAACACATGACCGGTAATATTTTGCTGTAAGCGGCTAAAATCATCTTCATTCCATGCTTGTAGCAGTTCAATGTGATGATCATCAACACTCAATAACAAATTACCCGCATAGACATGACCAAACAATGGGCTTAAATCTTCAGGAAACGATAGCTCTAGCGCCTTGGCTAAGTCTTCTAAACTGCCAGAAGGCTGTTGTGGAACTGCACACCACTGAATAAGCCCCTGATTATCAACTTCGCCCTGCTCACATGGACTTGGCCATGCTGTATCATGTTCAATAACAGGAAGCTTTCCTGTGCGTTCTAGGCATTTTTCACTAAATGCTTGATGTAACTTATCTAGTTTTGTAGAAACAGACATACTGCGAAACTCATTGGCTTTAGGTATAATGCCGCCATTGTAACTACAAAAGTGTAAAGATGACAGATTACAGCAACTCACCCGAACTGAAAAACAGTGTTCTTGGTAAAAGCACAGAGTATGTAGATACCTACACACCAAGTTTACTGTTTCCTATTGCCCGTAAATTAAACCGTGATGCATTAGGTGTTAGCGAAGATAACTTACCGTTTAAAGGCCAAGATATTTGGACTGGCTATGAATTATCGTGGCTAAATAGCAAGGGTAAGCCAATGGTCGCTGTGGCAACATTTGTATTTCCTTGTCAGAGCAGCCATATCATTGAGTCAAAGTCATTCAAACTGTACCTAAATAGCTTTAATCAAACACGCTTTGAGACGCTAGATGACGTTCACCAAGCACTGAGTAAAGACTTATCCGCTGCAGTTAATGCACCGGTGGTCGTTACTTTATACCAAGCAGATGATTTCAATTGTTTGCCATTTTCAGCGTTACCGGGCGAATGTATTGATGATCTGGATATCGAAATCACCAGCTATGATATTGATGCAAGCTCACTTCGCCATAATGGTGATGAGATTGTCTCAGAAACCCTACACAGTCACTTACTAAAATCGAACTGTTTGATCACCTCACAGCCTGATTGGGCGAGTGTGATTATTCGTTATAAAGGCCAAGCAATTTGCTATGAAGCATTATTAAAATACTTAATTTCGTTTCGAACTCACAATGAGTTTCATGAGCAATGTGTAGAGCGTATCTACTGCGATTTAATGCAGCAGTTAAACCTCGAAGAGCTAGAAGTGTATGCCCGTTATACACGCCGTGGTGGTTTAGATATCAACCCTTATCGCTCAACGAATCAAGATAAAACACCCTTCAAGGTAAAAATTAATCGCCAATAACTTTGGTGACAATAAAAAACCGAGTTGTGAACTCGGTTTTTTATTGTCTGAAGATTCGTTACAGATAATTACTCGTCTTTAAAAATACCCACATACGTTGGTGATGTATTTGATTTACTCGCACGGTACATACCAGCGGTGTTAAACGGCAAGCTAATGTTACCCTTAGCATCAATAATGATCACACCGCCTGTGCCACCTATAGGCATTAATACATCGTGGATCACTTCGTTACCTGCTTCCACAATGGTTTTACCTTGGTATTTTACGCGAGCACAAATATCAGCTGCCACATTGTAGCGAATAAAGTACTCACCATGCCCTGTCGCAGATACTGCACATGATTCATTTTCAGCAAAGGTACCTGCACCAATCACAGGTGAATCGCCCACACGGCCAAAACGTTTTGCTGTCATACCACCTGTAGAAGTACCTGCAGCGATATTACCGTTTTTATCAAGTGCAACTGCACCGACAGTGCCCATTTTGTAATTAACCGGCAGGGCTTTGTGTGCAGCTTGGTAGTCTTTGCTAGTTACTTTTTGTTTATCGAGCTTTTCTTTTGCTTTTAATAAGGCTTTATAACGGTGCTCAGTATCAAATAGGTTGTTTTCAACCAGCGGCATACCTTGAGTTTTTGCAAACTCTTCAGCACCTTGGCCGCTGAGCATAACATGCACTGATTTTTCCATCACTAAGCGCGCCAAGTTAATTGGGTTTTCAATGTGTTTAACCCCAGCAACAGCTCCTGCTTGGCGTGTACGACCATCCATAATCGATGCGTCAAGCTCATGTGCACCGTCATAAGTATATACAGCACCGCGACCAGCGTTGAAATACGGCGAGTTCTCCAGCACATTAATTGCCGCAGTGATAGCATCTAGGCTCTCACCGCCCTTTTCAAGCACGGCATAGCCTGTTTCAACGGCTTCTTTTAGTTTTGCACGGTAAGCTTTTTCTTGCTCTGGCGTGAAGCGGCTCTTTTCAATCGTTCCTGCACCACCATGAATGGCGATAGCAAAAGGTTGATCACTACTGTAGCTTAAAGTACTAAATGATAATGCGCTTAGCGCAATGGCTGAGGTGAGTAATGTTTTTAACATAGGGGCACTTATATTTATTTTAGTTTGTAAGCCCAATGTGAATAATTCGGCGCTGCATTTCAAGCTTTAACCGACGAAAGAAACAAAAAAAGCGCCAAATGGCGCTTTTTTTCAGCTGTTTAAAATTAAGCTTTAGCTGCTTTTAAACGTGCTAAACGTGCTACTTGATGAGTAGACGTTAAGAAAGAGTAGATAGGTGCTAGGTAGCCACGCTTACGAAGGTCTAAGAACTCTTCATCGCTTAGTGAGTTAAGTTTTTTCTCGTCAACAAGGTAGATACCGTTGATGTCTTTTTTCTCACCTTTGATTTCTACAGTTAGCGTTTGAGCTACTAGTAGTTCTTTGTCTGCAAGGTACTTAGTGAATGCTTCAGTTACCTGAGAGAACTCGATGAAAGAAACAAGTGCTTCTTTACGACGCTTAAGGTATTCAGTTTCTTCACCGTTTTCGAAAAGTGCATTACCTGTTTCTTCGCTTACAAGTGGGCTTGCTTCGTCGATTACGATACCAAATTGGTCAGCTTCTGGGTGCTTAACAAGACCTAGTGGGTAACGAGTCATAGACATAGGTGCAAATGCAGCTGTCCATTTGTCGTCTTGAATGAAAAGGTTCTCGCCTGGCTCTAGACCAAATAAAGCAACTGCTTGGAATTGACCTGATTCGTTGTTTTTAACAAATGCCATTGGGAATTCATTTGCGATGCGTGCAAATTCGTGTGCAACCACAGGTACTAAGTGCTGAGTTTTCATGAACTCAATGTTGATGCCATTTTGAATTTTAGTGTTGGCATGTTTTTCGTTATGTAAAGGCTGTACTTGTTGCTCCGCCATGATACTGCTCCATTAATTTTATAATATGTTTTTGCTGTTAGTGCCCAAAGCCTATAGGTTTTGGCAACAAAAAGGAAGTGAAAATTTTGTGGCAGTTTGTACATTATAAATTAACAAATTTACCTACATTACCAATCAACCCCAAATGATGAAAAAACAAGCTATAAGCAAGTAAATATTATCACGCATAAGCCACTATTTTTGTTAGTATATTCAACAAACACGGAATGACTGAGGCAAATAATGGAAAGCTATCAATTAAATAAAGACTATAAAGTAAGCCAAGTGTTTATTGATGAAATTAATGAGACTGTCATTATTGTTGATGACTTTTTACACAGCCTTGAGCCTATTTATCAATTTGCCACAGATACGGCCTATTTCCAGCCTTTTGGCAGTGATGGAACACTCTACCCCGGTAAGCGAGATGAAATGCCTGCGCCTTACTACAGAGCTTTTGAGCAGCTACTTAACGAGCTTTTAGAGCAAGGGATCATTACAAGCGGTGAAAATAATTTATATCTTCACCGCTGTAAGCTTTCATTAGTTACTCAAAATGCGGATGATTTAAATACCTTGCAGCGTATGCCACATATTGATTCAACGGATGATAAAACATTTGCAGCAGTGCATTATTTGTCTCCTAAAGAATGGGGCGGCACAGGCATATACAAATACCTGCCTGAGAATATTATTAAAGTGACAGCTTATAACCAAAATAGCGTGCATAACATGATTGCTGATACAGAAAAACACAGCGCAACTCATCAAGGCTATTTAAATGAAACAACAGCGCTTTTTGAAAAAGTGGTGGATATTGAAGCCAAGATCAATAGGCTCGTAATTTATAAGAGCAACCTACTGCATAGCGCAGCTCTTTTTAATCACAAAAAGTACAGTAATGATCTAAGCAACAGCCGTTTATCTATCTCTTCGTTTTTTAGAATTAGCTAAGCTGGCTAATACTTTTTTAGCCAGCTCAGTTAATAAAGTTAGTACTTCTGTAAGCCAAATTTCTTTATTTTATCTAACAGTTCTCTGTGCTTAGGTAGCTCGCTTAATAGCTGATTGACGCGCTGCTGTTTAAATTCAGCAACTTGTTGGTTGTTGCTCTGCTTAGATTGCTGTTTGGCAGGTACATAATGCATACCAAACAGTACGTATAAGTAGTTTTCTAAGTCGAACAAATCGAACTTACTGGCAAAGTCTTCTCGTACCGGTGTAAAGCGCTGCCAGCGTGCTAGGTTATTTTTTAGTTTTTCTGATAACTGCTCGGTTTTTTTGTTATCACGCCAAAAGGCTGAATCAGTTCTATCCGAAATACAGTAATGCATTTTTATAAAATCGAACGTTTGTTGCCATACATAATTCACCTGCTGATTATAATCATCAGCAACTAAGTTAATGTCATCTCGGGTACGCGGAAAACGCTTTGCTAATAACCCCGCAGAAAAGTCTGCAATTAAGATGGCAGTTGCTTCAAGTGGCTCAACAAATCCTTGCGACAACCCTATAGCGACACAGTTTTTGTGCCACATTTTTTCTCTGTGCCCTACTTTCATCGGGATCTTTCTTGGCGTTAAGTGCTCAAATTTATTACCTAAATAATGATGCAATTTAGCGTGTGCTTGCTCATCGCTCATATACTTAGATGAATAAACAAACCCCACTCCTCTTCGCTCTGTGAGCGCAATATCCCAGATCCAACCGGCTTGGTGTGCCGTAGCAATAGTGTAAGGCGGTATTTCATCATCGTTTTGTGTCGGTACTTGCAATGTGATTGCAGTATCAGTTAATAAACTATCTGACTTATCAACAAAGCCCACCCCTAGTTTTTGCCCAATAAAGGCAGCCGAAAAACCGGAGCAATCAATAATAAAGTCAAACTCTAAGGCGTTACCTTCTGAGTCGATTAGGTGTGTAATAAAACCTTGCTCATCACAGCTGACATCTTTAATTTCTGCAAACAGGTGTTTTACAGCAAAATGTTGCGTGGCATGGCTTCCTAAGAATGCAGCAAACTTTTTAGCATCAAAATGATAGGCATACCCGTTTATACCTGCATATTGAGGTGTCGCAATTGTTTTCGGTGCTAGGTTATTTTCACAACACGCATGTTGCTTAGAAACAAAGTCTGCGTAATCATTACCGTTACCCTCAGCTAGCCACTGCTGAGTTAACTCCTCACCGAATATATGTGGGTGATCAAATAAATGATGGTAAAAGTTAGCACCATGTTTGTGTTTATCTAGCCAATTTACAAACTTGATTGACTGCTTAAAAGTAACATCACATTCATTGATAAAGTCACTTTCACTGATACCAAACTTTTGCAAAGAGTTGCGCATCGAAGGAACAGTACCTTCACCGACACCTATGCTGGCAATATTAGGAGACTCGATTAACGTGATCTCAATGCCACTTTGCAAAAGCGCATGACCCAAATGGTTAGCGGCTAACCAACCTGCTGTTCCGCCACCAACAATTGCGATTTTTTTTATCATTTTTACTCGCCCACTTTTATACCAATTTGCTTAATTAAATAGTCTATTTTGAGGTAAGAAAACCTCGTTGATAACAAGGCAAAAATTTCGTTATTTAGTTGTTCTAAATCAGAAATTTTTAACGCAGTTAGCGACAGGTTTAATCCCTCAAAATGACTAAGTATTATTGCGAATTGGTATTACTCACAAAAAAGCCCAGTGCGAGCTGGGCTTTCTTAATTTCGTTATCTAAATCAGATTAGAAACGTAGTGATACACCTAGCTTGTAGCGTGCTTCACCTTCAAAGCTCCATGCTGGGTAGCCGTTACGAAGCTCAGGAACTACTTCTGCATCAGAAGGAGCAACACCGATTTGTACGCTGTCTTCTTCAGTTAAGTTAACAGCTTCAAACGTTACGTCAATGTTATCAGTTACGCTGTAGTTAGCACTGAAATCAAGCGTACCGTATGATTGGTGCTCACGGTTACCGTAGAAACCAGGTAGCTCACGGATCATGTACTCTGAACGCCAGTTATAAGCTAAACGTGCTGAGTAAGTATCTGTTTCATAGTAACCCACTAAGTTCACAGTATGCTTAGACGAATCTGAGAATAATGGGATCATATCTGGGTAGTTTTCAGCTTCTGATGGTGCATCTACGAATGTGTAGTTTGCTGAGTAACCAAAGCCACTGTCAAAGCCATCTTGAATTTGTAGCTCGATACCTTCGATTTGGCCACCACTTGCATTAAGCTTAGTAGATAGCGTCCAGTTATCACCTTGAGTATCTGGGTCTACAACACCGATTTGTTGATTCAAGATTTGGCTTGAAGTAACAAATGATGTGATGTCTTTGAAGAAGTAAGTTGCACTTACCATACCGTCACCATCAAAGTACCACTCGATACCTAAATCAGCTTGAGTTGCTTTGAATGGGTTAAGGCCTACGTTACCTTTAGTTAGTACTTCGTTATTTGCTGTACCATCAGCGTAACCTGCAAAAGATGATGCAGAGAACATATCTGTGTAGTTAGGACGTGCAATAACCTGAGCAGCAGAGGTACGTAAAATTACATCTTCAGCTAAATCGAATGCGATATTGATGCTAGGTAATACGTCGTTGTAGCTCGCTTTATCTGTGCTTAGTGAACTTTCGTACTCACCATTTGCAAAACCGTAGTAATCTGATTCTGCATCTGTAGAGATATAACGTAAACCGAAGTTACCGCGGATAGATTCTGCAGAGAACTCAGCCATTGCGTAAACTGCGAAGTTTTCTTCTTCGATTGTACCGTAACCTGAGCGGTATACAGCTGAATCATTATCGAAGCTTGCAATTGCAGCGCGTGCATCAGCTACCATTTTGTCAAAATCTGGCTCAGGTAAAGTGAAACCTGCACCTGATGACATTGTACCTGAGTAGTAAGTCTCACCATCACCACTTGGTAATGTATCAACTAAAGTAGTTGAGTAAGTCTCTTGTTTTACTTCATGGTCAGCCCAACGGAAACCTGTTTTGATTGCTGTGATAGCACCAAAATCAACAGGGAATGAAAGGTCTAACTGTGCGTAAGTTTCTTCATCTGTGTTAGGTTGCTTTTTAAGTGCCCAACCAGCTGGAGATAATGGACCTGCAAAATCTGATGCTTCAAAGTATTTGTTATTGATATCAATTTTGATTACATCACCAGTAGCATCATAAGTACCAGCGTAATCAGATGGAACACCGATGAAGTTACCGTAGTTTGCTGTTAGGTCTGTACCACCTTCTGATTCAGTTGTACCGAAACGACCTTTTAATGTGAAGTTTTCACCTTCGTATTTAAGGCTGAAATCAGCAGTGTCAGATGACATGCTTGCGATACGTGCCCAAGTTTGAGTCCAACCTGGATTTACACCTTCACCAGTACGACGGTAGAAAGTACATGTACCTGATGCATTTGTTTGCTCACAAGCTGCTTCTTTGTCGTCAGGGAACATTACGAAGTTTGAGGTATTTGCATTGTTTGCATCTAACTCAAGGCTCATGATGTTTAAACCTAGCTCTAGGTTTTCTGTAGGACGATACTGGAAAGTTGCATTTAATGCTGTACGCTCACGCTCTTGTTGGAACGTAGTAGGAACAATATCACCCCAACCGATCAGTGATTCGATACCGTTACGTTGGTAGTTTGTTTCAGCCCAAGATACTGAACCTAATAAACCGAATGTTTCTTCGTCATTTTTCCAGCTAAATAAGCCAGAAACTTGAGGGTCTGTTTCTTCAGAGATTGTGCCGTAATCGCCTTTTGCACTTAAGAAAGTTGTACCAGCGTCAAGATCAAGTGGCTTACGAGTGTTAACAATAACAGTACCACCAACACCACCTTCTACAACGTCAGCTTGAGAAGATTTATAAACTTGGATTTCACCAACTAATTCAGGTGGTAAAAGCGTGTAGTTGAAGCTACGGTCGATTGATTGTTGGTCATACCAACCTGTTGATGCAACAGTTTGACCGTTTAAAAGTGTGCGTGTTAATTGGCTTGAAGCACCACGAATAGAAACTTGCTGACCTTGACCGAATTGACGGTTAACAGCAACACCTGAAATACGACCAAGTGCTTCACCTACATCGCCATCAGGAAACTTACCGATGTCTTCTGCAGAAACAGCATCGACAACGCTGTCAGCAAAGCGCTTAGTATTCATTGAAGCTTCAAGTGAACGGCGAATACCGCGAACTTCAATTACTTCAACATCTTCTTGAACTTTAGTTTCTTCTGCTGCGTATGCAGCGCCAGTGAACCCAGCACTCATTACGAGGCCGATATTAACTGCTAATAAGCTTTTCTTAAAATTTTTAGCTAACACAGGATTCCCCTTGAATCATTTTGTTGGTTTTTTATATCACTTCTGCCCAGTGATGATGACAACGCTGTCATCTAGTAACAAACCATACACTCTAAATTACATTTGTGCTACATCTTTTTGGTTAATTTGTGCAAAAAATTTACAACGAAATAATCAAGCTATTGATATAACTAATATTTAATATTGAGTTTTTAAGAATTGTTACAAATAAACGGCGCAAATATAGCATGAGTGATATTGCAGATGAAAAGATCAAAAGGATGAGTTTTTGAAATTTGCTAAAAATTACATGTGTTTTTGTAAGCTTTAGTTTCCACTGGGTATTTATTAACCATAACTAAAAGTTATATAAAACCTGTTATCTAACAATAAATTAGCCTAAAAAACTAACCTATTCCTAAAAGCACGCTGTCATGTACAAATTATTTTTAACTTTTTCTGGGCAGAATGAGTTAAAGGGAATATTGAGAATAACAATCAATAACAATGACAGCGTTGTCATTTTTAATTATATAGAGCCATTTTGTACTTGTCTAACACTTTATCGAGCTATTTAAAAAAGCGTATTTATGCAAAATCATTTGTTAAAGATGAGAATTTAAAACAAAAAAGCGAGCATAATAGCTCGCTTTTGACATTGACTTTAATCAGGCGATTAAGGCGCCCAATAAACTTCAATATTGATATGCGGGTGATTCAATACAGCACGTAAAGGCATGTCAGCAACTGCACCGCCCTCTTTCGCTTGCTTGTAAACAGCGAGTTTTTCTTCACCGCTAATTAAAAGCTTCACTACTTTAGAGTCTGCGATAGCAGCTAAAGTTAACGTCATACGCTCAGTGATTTTACCCGTCACGTCGCTTTCAATGGCGTTAATTGCACATACTAAATCATCTGTCGCAAGACCGTGTTCTAAACCTTCAGCATGAGGGAAAAGAGAAGCCGTATGACCATCTGGACCCATGCCTAAAATTGTCACATCAAAAGGACGCTTTAATGCTTTGTATGCAGCTTCACATTCTGCTACACCATTTTGTGCCGTTAATGCGTCATTTTTCATTGTTACGAAATTAGCTGCAGCGCCATGGTTTTGTAATAGCGTGCTTTTGATAAATGCTTCATTACTTTTTTCATGATCAGCATCAACCCAACGCTCATCAACCATAGCAACATCAATGTTTGCCCAATCAAGTTCAAGGTTCGATAAGTGCTTATAAGCAGGTGCTGGCGATGAGCCACCCGATACCATTAGTACCGCACGACCATCTTCTTTAATACCAGCAACAAGGCTTTGTTCAAGGCTTGAAGAAAGCTCAGCTGTTAATTCGTCTTTGTTTGCAAAGAATTTTTCAACAATTGTTGCCATCTTAATTACGCCTTATCGCCTGTGTTAAACCAAACGTGGTTGTTTTCTTCTAAAAGCTCATCGGCATCTTCAGGGCCCCATGTACCAGCTCGGTATAACGATGGTGCACCTTTTTCTTGCCAACGCTCAATGATTGGGTCAATCCATTTCCATGCTTGACGCACTTCATCACGGTGAATAAACAGTGATGGGTTATTTGCTGCGGCATCTAACATTAAGCGCTTGTAAGCATCTGAATGGAAACCATTACTGTACGCTTGCGATAACTCAATGTTCATGGTTACTGGTTCTAATTGCATCTCAAGGTTATCAAGGCGCTTAGACATCAGTGTTAATTGAATTGTTTCTTCTGGTTGCAGACGAATAACAAGACGATTTGGCTCAATGTTACCTACGTTGTCGGTATAAACGTTGTGAGATACTTTTTTGTATTCAACAACGATTTCAGCACAACGCTTTTTCATACGTTTACCAGTACGAAGGTAGAAAGGAACACCTGCCCAACGCCAGTTATCGATGTGCGCACGAATAGCAACAAAAGTTTCTGTTTTGCTCGCACCTTCGTTTAATTCTTCTAAGTAACCTGGGACGATTTTACCGTCTAAGTTACCTGGTACATACTGACCACGTACAATGTTTGCATCAACATCTTCAGCCACTAACGGACGTAACGACTCAAGTACTTTTAATTTCTCAGTACGGATGCTGTTCGCGTTTAATTTGTTTGGTGATTCCATTGCCACTAAGCAAAGTAATTGTAACAAGTGGTTTTGTACCATATCGCGTAATGCACCCGCTTTATCGTAGAAACCAGCGCGGCTTTCTAGGCCCACTGTTTCTGATAAGCTAATTTGGATGTTATCGATTGATTTTGCATCCCACAGGTTTTCAAACAGTGAGTTTGAAAAACGCAGTGCCATTAAGTTTTGTACTGTTTCTTTACCTAAGTAATGGTCAATACGGAATACTTGCTCTTCTTTGAAGTATTCAGCAATTTTTGCATTGATTGCTTCAGCAGACTCACCACAGTAACCAATCGGTTTTTCAACAACAACACGTGACGTTTCTGTGATCAGACCTTTCTTAGATAAGATTTCACAACAGCTACCGTACACTGCAGGTGGTAATGAAAGGTAAAAAACACGAGACTTATCAGCATCGTGTTCATCAAGGATATCTTTTAGTTTATCCCAGTCGTCATCAGCTTCAGTTACATTCGTTACAACTGGCACAAGATAAGCTGAAAATGCTTTCCAATCTTTTGCGTTGTACTCACCTTTACCTAAAAAGTCTTGTAACGCTTTATGTGCTGTTTCGATGTATTCTTTACGTTTGCTTTCTTCACGTACCGTAGGAAGGATACGAGAACCTTGAGGAAGGTTGCCCTCTTGATAAGCGCGATACATTGCAGGAAGTAACTTACGTAACGCAAGATCACCGCCGCCCCCAAAAATTACGATATCAAATGGATTTAACATATATCACTCTCTACATTGGCAATGCCATGTTAATCGACTCATGCAGTATGGCAGTGCGTGTTGTTATCTGGTTGATTGGCTGTGTTAGATGATCCCTTTAACAAAGCCTGTTGAATTTGTTGTAAGTAGTTTACTCATTATTCTTATGTTGGCTGAAGTAAATGAGTCTTAGGGGCTCTGTAAATCCTCTCACAAAAATACAGGCCCTAAGAACTCCAGCGCTACCCGTTCAAAGGTATTCGGTTTGCAGCTGTTGCTGCGAATCTATTACTGCTTACGATGTGTTTTATAGTAAGCGATCAGTCCGTTGGTTGAGCTATCGTGTGGATGACTTACTTCGTCATCAAATAATTCAGCTTCAATTTTAGAGGCAAGTCCCTTACCTAGCTCTACACCCCATTGGTCAAATGAACAGATTTCTAAGATAATGCCTTGGCAGAAGATCTTGTGCTCATAAAGCGCAATTAAACGTCCTACCGTTTTCGCATCAACTTTATCTAACAACATTGACGTTGTTGGGCGATTGCCTTGGTGAATCTTATGATTCAATAATTCTGCAATTTCTGCTTCAGATTTACCTTTTGCGGTTAAATCTGCAGTTACTTGCTCTGCATCAACACCGGCCATCATTGCTTCGGTTTGTGCAAAGAAGTTTGATAATAAAATATCATGGTGCTTACCAACATTGACTTGCGGCTCAATTGAGGCAATAAAGTCAGCAGGTACGATTACATTACCTTGGTGCAGACATTGGTAAAAAGCATGTTGGCCATTAATACCTGTCATACCCCAAATAATTGGAACCGTCGTGTAAGGAACCGTTTCACCAGCAAAGGTAACGTGTTTACCGTTACTTTCCATCTCACCTTGCTGTAAATACGCAGGTAACATGTGTAGTGCTTGGTCATACGGTAAAATAGCTTGTGCCGTATAACCTAAAAAGCTAGTGTTCCAAACACTTAAAAGCGCCATTAACAATGGTACGTTATTTTCAAATTCAGCATTTTTAAAATGCTCATCAATTTCAAACGCACCTTCTAGGATCTCTTCGAACGCGTCGAAGCCTAGGTACAGGGCGATTGGTAATCCTATCGCACTCCATAAAGAAAAGCGACCGCCTACCCAATCCCACATTGTGAATACGTTTTCATCAGCGATACCAAAGGCCGCTGTTTTTTCTAAATTGGTGCTTACAGCTACAAAGTGCTTAGCAATATGTTCTTGCGCTTGTGCTGTTTGTAAAAACCACTCAACAGCCGATTTAGCGTTAGTCATGGTTTCTGAGGTTGTAAATGTTTTAGATGAGATAACAAATAATGTTGTCTCAACATCTAAACCTTGTAAAACAGATGCAATTTGAACACCATCAACATTTGATACATAGTGAACATTTAATGTGTCGTCAGCATAAGCAGCAAGTGCTTCGGTTGCCATTTGCGGACCAAGGTTTGAACCACCTACACCAATAGCAACAACATCTTTTACAGCTTTACCTGTGTAGCCTAGCCACTCGCCACTGCGTACTTTGCCAACAAAGGCTTTCATTTTAGCAAGCTCAGCGTTAACAGCGTCTGTTACGTTTTCACCATCAACCATTACAGCTGTGTTAGCGCGGTTACGTAAAGCAGTATGAAGTACAGCACGGTCTTCAGTAATGTTAATTTTCTCACCACTGAACATCTTGTCGCGCCATGCGCTGATATCGCACTCTTTCGCTAAAGCAATTAATTTTTCAAAAACAGTTTTATCAATTTGTTGTTTTGAGTAATCGAATAATACACCTGGGATCTGAGCAGAGAATTGCTCGAAACGCGTGCTATCTTTGGCAAATAAATCTTTAAGATGAATTTGTTTCATCTTCTTGGCACTTTCAGATAGTGCTTGCCAACTAGCTAATTGCGAACGGCTGCTCATATATATAATCCCCTCAAAACTTGCAACAAACTGATTTTTAACTATCTTTTTATTAATGTTGAATAAAGACAGCAATTAAAAATACGATGAAAATTAACACTAAGTTAAAATGACAACGCTGTCAATGTTCTACTTTTACATTTTATAGTCGAGATAATAGCGCAATTTTTCTCTTTTGACACCGGTATCATAAAAATTATCTCAATTATTTTACTGCTAATTTGGTAGAACATTAGATACACTAACTAACTTATATTAAATATTAATGTACCTATTAAGAAAAAGCGCTCTGGTGAACACTTTTCGATATTATTATAATACAAATATAACTAACTATAAAGTAACAGTATGAAAGTAACCATAAATGATGTAGCCAAGCTCGCTGGTGTTTCAATGAAAACCGTTTCGCGAGTAATTAATAAAGAGCCATCGGTCAGAAAAAAAACGTACGACATAGTGATGGACGCTGTTAACACGTTGAACTATCAACCAAACCTTGCAGCTCGTAACCTAGCAGGCACATCGTCTTTTACTGTTGGTTTAGTTTATGACAACCCGAATGCTTATTATGTCATCGATATGCAAAATGGTGTGTTGTCGCGCTGTAAAGAAGAAGGCTATGAGCTGGTGATTCATCCATGTAACTACCTTGATGGCAACATGGAAGAAGACTTTAAAACCATGATCAAGCGCTCTCGCTTAGCAGGCCTTGTATTAACGCCACCGCTGTCAGAGCAAAATAGCATTATCGATATGCTAGATGAAATGGGCATTCATTATGTACGCGTACTCTCTGGTCGCCCTACAGAAGAAGACCAAGACACTTGTATCTATGTGAACGACTACGCCGCTGCGTACGAAATTACTTCTCACCTACTCTCGCTAGGCCATAAGAATATTGGTTTTTTATGTGGTGACAAAGAGCATAAATCAACAACTGAACGCTTAGAGGGTTATCAGGCCGCATTAAAAGATCACAGCATCTCGATGAATGATGAGCTGATCTATGAAGGCCAGTATTCTTTTGAATCAGGTGTAGAAGGTGCAAAAGCATTGCTGGGTGAAAATAACCCGAAAAACATCACTGCCCTTCTTGGCGGTAACGATGAAATGGCAGCAGGCGCGTTATTCGCCTCACGCTTAATGGGGATCGAAATTCCACAGCAGTTATCAATTACCGGCTTCGAGGACTCACCGTTCTCGCGTCAGACTTGGCCTAAACTCACTACAGCTCATCAGGCGAATGATGTGATTTCGCAGCATGCAGCGCGTTTACTGTTTAGAAAAACCCGTGGTGCACGTAATCAAGATAAAGACATCATCACGACCTTTACCCCTTCATTAGTGGTACGGGAAAGCTCAGGCCCTACAACGGCCTAGTTTATACAAGTTACGAAAAAGCCGCTCTATAGCGGCTTTTTTAATGACTGAATTGGTATTACTTATTAAAGCAATGCTAAACCGCCATTTAAGTTATAAACGTTTTCAAACCCTAACTGCGACAGATTGTTTGCCGCTTGTTTTGAACGATTACCACTTCGGCAAACCAAAATATAACTATGGTCTTTCTCAAGCTGCCCTTGCACGATGGCGTTTGCCATACGACTGAGTGGAATATTGATCACTTTGCTATCAGCAACTGTGAATATTTCAGCCAAATTATTCGCACCATGCTCATACGGTTCACGAGTATCAATTAAGTAAGTGGCTTTATCGTTTAGCATTACTTTAGCATCACTTGCAGCAAGCTGTTTCATTGGCGCACTTTCAAGTGTTTCAACATAGCCACAAAGAGAATGACTTACAGTATGCTTTTGCTCATCCGCTTTTTGCTTTAATTCAACAAACTCATCATCTGATACTTGTTCACTTAATAGTTTTGCTAATAACGGCGTCGTTGCCTTTTGAGCATGCCAATCCATAGCAAAACATTGCTGATAATCATGCCCTGAACAAATTACCGTAGAATCTTGCACTGCCATAGCAAGCTGTTTTAATGATTGAGCCATTTTCGCAGCATCGCCACCGCTAATTGCTGTGTTACCTAAGCCACCTGGTAAGATTAAATCACCACAGAAGCAATAGCTGATATCACCGCTTTGTGTATCTGACAATAAATAGCTAACACTATCGTCACTATGACCCGGTGTCGCTACTTTAGTTAAGCGTGCATCGCTTAATTCGATGGTTGCTGAATCTTTAGGCCAGCCAAGTTCATCTATTTCATTAGCAACAAAACGTTCTGCGAGCTCTTTTGATAATAAACAACGAGCCGATAAACGCTCTTGGTGATTATGGGTATCTAAAATCGCTTTTACTGTTAAACCTTGTGTTGCGACAATTTTCGCCATACGCGGAATAAGCTCGATAATAGGATCAATCACCACTGCGTTTTTATCGCTGTCTACATATAGCCAACAGCACGCTGCTTGATGACGTAGCTGTGTTAAGCCAATCGCACAAACTTCGTGTTGAGGCGATGTACTATCAGACACAACAAGACAATTTGCCTCTAGAATCGGTTTTAGTGAACGAATTTTATCGCAAGCAAAGTCAATCTCTTGCTGATTCACAGCAGGGCCAAACGACATACGTATCGCGTTTTCACTTTGCCAATCACTGGCTCCCATCGCATCTAAAACAAAGCTACGATTTGCACCTGAGCTACATGCAGAGCCGCCACTCACACGGATACCCGCCGCATCAAATAAATCCATCACTTCTTTACTGGTTAATTCGTTAACTGCAAAGTTTAATGTTGTTGGCACTGAATGCTCAAAACTGTGATTAAACGTGATGCTGCCAAAGGTGTCTGTTAATGCAGCTAATAATTGCTCGCGAAAAGCATGTAGCTGCTCAATTGGCTTGAATGTTTGGTTTTGTTTATCAAGTAATAACGAGAACAACTTATTCAAGCCAGCAATGCCTGGTAAGTTTTCGGTGCCTGAACGCATACCACTTTCTTGGCCGCCACCAGCAATAAATGGTGTATACGCACTGCCTTTACGAATATAAAGTACACCAATACCTTTAGGGGCATACAATTTATGGCCAGAGAATGGAGCATAATCAATGGTTGTTTGGCTTAGCGCTAAGTTGGTTTTACCTAATGCCTGCACGCAGTCAACCATCCAAGCCACATGGGTATTTTCACTACGAATGACTTGCTCAATAGCGCTTAAATCTTGGAATACACCGGTTTCGTTGTTTACTGCCATGGTACAAATCATCAGTGCATTCGCAGCATGTTTGCGAATAAACTCGTGGTCTAAAATACCGTTTTTATCTACTGGAATAGCTAATACCTGTGCGTTGATATCAAGCACGCTGTTCCAATGTTTTAGGGTATTTGGCACCGCTTTATGCTCTGTTGCCCCATAAAGTAATACCGGATTCTCGATTTGATGATTTTTCGCAGCAATAAGCGTAGAAACAACCGCTGTTTGAATACCTTCTGTTGCACCTGAAGTAAATAAAATATCGCCGTCAGTTGCGCCAATGACTTCACGTGCTTTGTTACGCGTTTGTTCTAATAAGTGTTTTGCTTGAATACCCGTAATATGAGAGCTTGATGGATTACCAAAACAGACTTGCATCGTGTGCGAAACCACATCGGCAATTTCAGGAAGTACAGGAGTCGTTGCATTCGCATCTAAATAAATTTGCTGATTAGCATCGTCAGGAAGGTAAAAATTTGCCATGTAAAACGCACCATATTACTAAAAGATATATCTTATAACCTATTTTACATTTTTCACGGCTAAATTATAATAATCAATTAGTCAGTAAAGTGCGTTTTCTATACTTTTTAAGACTAAGCTAACCTTCTATTAGCTCAACCTGCTTAGAAGACCAGGCATTTATAAGCGCTTTTACTAATGAAGCCAGCGGTATTGCAAAGAACACGCCCCAAAACCCCCATAAACCACCAAAAAACAATACCGCAACGATGATAAACACTGGGTTTAAATCGACCGCTTCAGAGAACAGTAACGGCACTAACACATTGCCATCAAGTGCTTGGATCACGCCATAGATAATTAATATGGTCCAAAATTGTGTTTCTAAACCAAATTGGAATAACGCCACCGCAGCGACAGGAATGGTCACCAAAGCAGCCCCAACAAATGGAATAAGCACCGATAAGCCAACCAACACTCCGAGTAAAGCCGCATAGCGAAGATCAAGTACTGCAAAAGCAATAAATGATGCTGTACCAACAATTAAAATTTCAAATACCTTACCGCGGATATAATTCATGATTTGTTGATTCATTTCTTGCCAAACTTGAATGATCAAGCGGCGCTGCTTAGGCAATAAGCGTTCGGCACTTTGTGTGAGTTCTAATTTATCTTTAAGCATAAAGAACACCAGGAGCGGCACTAAGATCAGATAAATCAGCCAAGCTGCCACATCTTTTATCGAGGTAAGTGACACCGATAGCACCAACTGACCAAACTCAATAGCTTTGGTCTCTACACTGGTAACAATTGATTTAACCTGATCTTCAGTAATCAAACTTGGGTAATCTTCAGGAAGATGTAAAAGCAGCGCTTTACCTTTTTCAATCATGTAAGGGGTTTCTTGAACTAGGTTACTGGTTTGCTGCCAAAGCACAGGCCCCATGCCGACAATAATCATAATCATCAAGCCACTGAATACCAACATAACAAGAATCGTTGCGGTAAACCTCTTTAAACCCAGCTTTTCTAAGTGAGCAACAGGCCAATCAAGTAAATAGGCAATCACCAAGGCAACTAAAACTGGCACGATTAACGAGCCAAAAAAGTAGAAAAATGCAAAGGTTGCAATAAGCAGTAACAACAAGGTTACTGAATGGGGATCAGAAAATTTATTTTCGTACCAGGCTTTTACATACTCAAACACGAATGGGCTCCACAGTTAGTACACCTAATTCTAGGTCAATTTTAAAATGGTAATGATGTTTTTCTAAAAATCGCTGCATATCGTCCGTTGCCTCAGCAGCATTAAATGTAAAAGTCACGGGTTGTTTAATTGATGTTGCCTTATTCAACCCTAATTTAAACTGAATAAATTGTTGAGGGCACTTATAGCCTCTTAAATCAACCGTTAACATAGCGAATCAACTGCGTTATTAATATGAATAATAAGTATAAGGTGTAGGCCGTTTGCGAAAATAAGTCTTTATAACGAGAAACAACTCATTTTTTTCTTAAAACACGCAAAACAATAGTTTATCCTTAATCTATAACTGGTAGTAAAGGAAACTCCATGCCTGGCTCGCATAATAAAGCGCAATTACCTGCGAATCCAACTCTTAAAGAGATAAACTGGTATAAAAAACAAATAAACTGGGGCGAGCTACCGCCTTTTTATCATATGGTGGCATCATCGGTTAGCGAATCTGAAGGGATTTTAGACCACGGTTTTGATAATGCCGTTAAACAATTAATTGATCCACGCAACTGGAACCTTGATTTATTAGGTGGTCATGAAACCGACTTGGGCGAAATTGTCTGTAAGCAAAAACCGCGCATTGCTTTGCATCAAAGCTTTACGGACCGAGGTTTCGAATTATGGGCCTACCCTTATGCTAAAGATGTTATTGTAGACCAATACATCAAAGACAATCGCTTTATGGAATTTAAGGTGTGGGACCCGCACACCATGAAAAACCTTATTCGCTTTAACCAGCTTCATAAATTCATCGCTTTTTACTTTGAAAGAGGCGATAAAGCTGACAAAGCCTTAATTCTTCATGCCCATAAAGTAGCGCATAAAATCATAACTTTTTTACAACGAGAGTTGAACGTTGTTAAGCTAGATGGAGTCACAATAAAAGATTTCTATCAATTGTGCGAAAAAGACAGCCGAGCATGCAGCGACGAAATAGACTTAGCAAAAGTCATGTTAGGTGAGCAAATCAACAAGGAATAAGATGCGACTAAAATCAGCCTTTATTACACTGTGCAGTGCATTGCTGACATTTTCAATATTGCATAGTGAGCCGTTGAAGGCACAAACAAACTTTAAGCTGCCCGATTTAGGGACCTCAGCTTTACAAGCTTTGCCGATTGAAAAAGAGCAAGCGATCGGTGAAGTGATGATGATGCAAATTCGTGGCTCATCACCCGTTGTAAGTGATCCTGTTCTTGATGAGTACCTGACCACTTTGGGCCGTCGTTTAGTCGCAAACGCCAACGATGTCCGTTTTCCATTTTCATTTTTCTGGTTAAACAACGCTGAAATTAATGCCTTTGCCTTTTATGGTGGCCATGTAGGTGTGCATACAGGTCTTATCGCACAAGCCGATAACGAAAGCCAATTTGCCTCAGTACTAGGGCACGAGATTGCTCACGTAACGCAGCGCCATTTAGCCCGTCGTATTCAACAGCAGCAAGATAACAGCGCGTTAACTATCGCTGGTATGATTGCAGGTATTTTAGCAACCGTTGTTGCACCTGATGCCGGCATAGCCATTATCTCAGCAAACCAAACACAAGCGGCATTTAGTCAATTAACTCATAGCCGTGCTGCTGAACAAGAGGCTGACCGTATTGGTATGCAGACCTTAAACAATGCAGGGTTTGATCCTCGCCAATCGAGCGAGTTTTTAACTAAACTTGCTGCACAAATTCGCTACAAATATAAGCCGCCAGCCTTTTTGCTCACTCACCCATTGCCTGAAAGCCGTGTCTCTGATGTACGCTTACGTGCCGAGCAGTATCCAAAAAAACACTACTCCGACAGCCTAGAGTTTAACCTAGCTAAGAGCCGTGTTATTGCTCGCTATCAGCAAAAGTCAAAAGCCGCGGAAGATTTATTTCGTAAATTAATGCGTGAAAACACCGTTCATAACGACACTGCACTTAAATATGGTTTGGGTATTAGCTTGTTGGACCAAAAAAAGCTTGATGAAGCAGCTAGCATTTTGAATCCATTGCTTGAGCAAGCTCCAAAGAACTTATTTTATATTGATACCCACACCGACTTACTCATTGCGCAAGGTAAAGCGAATGAAGCAGTAGAGTTTTTAGCTAAGCTAGATATCGATAGACCTAACAATCAGGTGATTGCATTAAACTTTGCAAATGCCGCTATTGAAGCTAAACAATTTGAGCTTGCTGAACGTATCTTAAAATCTTATTTATTAGCAAAACCTGAGAACAATCTTGCCAAAGAGCTCATTGCTGATGTCTATAAAAAGCAAGAAAATATGGCTTCCTACCATGAAGCGCATGCCGATGTGCTTGCCCAATATGGCGCTTATTTAAAAGCTGCTGATGAAATTCAAAAAGCACTAAACTTTGTTGAGCCTGAAGAGCTAGTTAAACAACAACGTTTAAAAGCCCTACTTACACAATACCGTCAATTACAAAAAGAGCTTGCGAGACTTTAAGTCTCGCGGCGCTTGCCCTAAAATAAGCCAAATTATTAAATGTGAGAACACACCATGTCTGTGACTATTTATCATAATCCACGTTGTTCAAAATCGCGTGAAACACTTGCCCTATTAGAAAGCAATAACGTACAGCCAAGTGTTATTGAATACCTAAAAACACCGCTTAATGAACAACAAATCTCGACTTTAGTTAGCCAACTGGGCTTCACTTCAGCGCGTGAGTTAATGCGTACTAAAGAAGACATCTACAAAGAGCTTGAGCTTAAAAACGAACAAAACGAAGACAAATTAATTGCTGCAATGGCTGCCAACCCAAAACTAATCGAGCGCCCAATTGTTGAAAATAACGGCAAAGCTGCTCTAGGTCGTCCACCAGAAAACGTATTAAGCGTACTTTAATGGCTATAAACATTGTTGTGCTATACCACTCAAGCCATGGCTCTGTAGAAGCAATGGCTCATGAGATAGCCGAGTCGATTGAGCAACAAGGTGCAACTGCCTTATTGCGTACCTTTGTTAAGCGCCAGCCACACGATATTGTGATCAGCAAAGATGATCTAATTAATTGTGATGGATTAGCCTTTGGCACCCCTACCCGATTTGGCATGATGGCCTCACAAGCTAAGAGCTTTTGGGAAACCACCAGTGATCTATGGCTCAAAGGTCAGCTAATAGATAAACCTGCTTGCGTTTTTTCGTCATCAAGCAGTATGCATGGTGGTAACGAAGCCACCTTGTTGAATCTATCACTGCCGTTGTTACATCACGGCATGATGTTGCTTGGCGTGCCTTATGAGGTACCTGAGTTATTAGCAACTGAAACCGGTGGTACACCATACGGTGCGACTCATGTGGCCGGTAGCAATAACAGCAATGTGTTAAGTAAAGACGAAATTAAAATTTGCCAAAGTGTTGGAAAACGCTTGGCACTGATTGCGAGTAAATTACAATGAGCTTGGAACCTAAGCTAAATCAGCCTGTTGCCAAAAAGCCAATTACAAAACGATTCCAACGTTTTGCGCTGATTGGCTATATCGGCTTATTAGTTTTAATGCCAATTTGGCTGTTTTTAATTGCCCCAAGAGAAGGCCACAGTAACGCCTTTATCTTTGTTGTTTATATACTGCCTCTACTGTTACCACTTAAGGGCATCATTCAAGATAAACCTTACACCTACGCGTGGGCGAACTTTATCGTGATGTTCTATTTTATTCATGGTTTTACATTACTATGGGTCGCACAAGAGCAGCTGATTTGGGTATTACTTGAGTTACTCTTTGCCAGTCTGATGTTTATTGGCTGCACCTATTATGCTCGCCATCGCGGACAAGAGCTTGGCCTTAAGATACGCAAATTAAAAGAAGAGCTGGCCGAAGAAAAAGCCGCTCATGAACACGATAAATAATACCGATTCGTTTATCAAAAAATGAAACAAAAAACGGCAACCTAGGTTGCCGTTTTTTTATGCCACTTTATATAGTTTTTATGTGTTCACACCAACTCTGCTAAGGTGGCTAGTGCGACAATACTTGCCAGACCCACTTGGCCAATTAAGCTAAATAATGAGAACAACCTTAAAATAAACAGCCCCCATGGATGGCGAATATGCGGGTAAAGCGCACAGCGTTTCAAGCTTGTGGCAAAGAAAAAACATAAGATCGAAACCAACGTAAAGCTCAGCGTTAACTCACTTTTAATAGCAATGCTATCGTCAAAAAAGAAGAACAACTGCACAGGTAGTAACACAGTTACAATCGCATGTAGTAAGTGCACTTTTTTAACGCGATCAAACTGCCCTTCTGGCGAAAGCTCTTTAATGCCAAAGTCATGCTCAAGGCACTTTACTAAGTTATCCGCTTTAATGCTAACTGCTAGTCGGTAGCAACTTAGACCGTCGTTGTTACGAACTCTAAAGTCATAGCCCGCTTTTAAAAGCAATACCAGTAAAGGTCCATTCTCGGCTAATACAGCGTAATGTAATGCTGTATTCCCTTTATTGTCTTGGGCTTTTTTATCTTGATGTTCAAGTATTGTTTCAACAACATTCACATAGCCTTTTTCAGTAGCCCACATAAACGCAGTTTTACCATTTTCGTCAGCTAATGCACCGGTTGCGCCTTGCTCAATAAAACGCTTTGCCATGGTTTGTTTAGCATTTTCGTGGCTTAAGTGGGCTAGTAAAGCTTGTTCAAGCAACGATGCTGAATCAACATCAGGTGATACAAGTTTTAGTAAGGTGAAGTAATCTTCACCGTGAGCAACTTTTTCAGCCGCAAGCGCTGTTAATGGTTCAAGATCGGCCACTGAATCAGGAATAAAACCACTAAAACGCTCTCTAAAGTCAACTTCGGTCCATAGCTCCAATACATCGTCCGCAGACATTTTTGCACCGTGATTAAGAACATGTTCAATCACAGTAAAATAGCGACGATTAAATAACTGGTGGATGAGAGTTATAGGCGTTTTAACAGCCGATTGAGCAAATGCGCTAGCATACTTCTCTAAGCGCTGGCATAACATTAAAACAAGACTTTCAGGGGTGTAGTCGTTTTCTAAAAAATGCGTTTTCATAGCATTAATATAATGCAACGCAGCTTCATCAAACTCAGAAATATGTTGGAAATAACACTCTTCAAACGGTTCAAGAGGAGTCAACCAAGTAAGGTAGTAAATAGGCGGAAGAACCGTCGTACACACACCGTCATCTTCATTAGTAGAACGACATGCCGGCCAAGCTTCTAAAGCATCTAAAATATAGGCCCCGTTTTGCTCAGCTAATCCTTTGATTAGTAACGGGTATTCCTTTGGCCAAATCAGTACATTTTCCATTAAAAAAACACAACTCCGCTGCACATTATTCGATGTCTTATTAAGCAACTAGTTATAGCAAAATTTAACTGACAGTTTGCTTAATATTGCGACCAATAACACAGTATCTGAACAGATACTTTGGTAAACAAGAAAAGTAGCATGATTCTACCACAGAGGGTTACAGGTGCTAGCGCAAAGTAGGTGATTTTTAAAGAAAATAGAAAAGCAGCGGCACATGGACGGTACTCACTGCTTGGTTGGAGACTGAAAGTAGCTAAAATGCTCGATGAGGTGAAGGTAATCGAGCTTTAAGCTAACTTACTTACTTGCTAATTCGTGTGTCACTTCATCAATGCCAACTTGGCTGATGCGCTGCAATACTTCTTTTTGCTTCGCGCTTAACAGTGAAATACCTTCAGCAACGATATCGTATACTTTCCACTGCTTATCTTTGCCTTGGCGTAATTTAAAGTGCAGATCGATGGCTGGCGCATTGTCATCAACAATTTGCGTTTTAACAGTTGCATAACCATCGTCGATTAGCTGTGATTGATCAAAAATAACTTTTTGGCCTGTGTATTTCATTAGTGCGCCGGCATAAGTTACTGTTAAGTAATGCTCAACCGCAGCAATAAAATCAACGGCTTGGTCACGGCGTAGGCCTTTAATGTGCTTACCTAAAAGCTTATACGATACAAACTTAATATCCATGTGCGGCAATAAGCGTTTTTCTACAATGTTCGCCATTGCTTCTGAGCTTGCATCGCCTTTTGCATTTACATTTGCGATATCAACAAATAAATCTGCTGTGACTGATTCTAATAGTTGCTTAGGCGAGCGGTCTTCACTGGCAAAAGCAGTTGCAGTAAAAAGCGCAGCAATTAGCAAAAATGAGTTAACTAGTTTGGTCATCGTATTCACCTCTCAACGAAAATTTTCGCTAATATACCGATATTAAATCCATAAAAAAAGAAACAATCCGACACCGTTTTAATGCCAATTAAGCACCAATCGATTTTTCCCATAGTTTTCAGTTAATTGCTAAAAAATATGAGAATGTGCACAGCTTCTGTGTTTTTACGCACATTGAAAAGTTCTTACCCCCGCCCTTATCTACTTGCTCACAGTCATAATCAGAAGTACCGAGATGAAACTAAAACACCCACTAAAAGCACTTATGTTAAGTGTAGCCGCCCTACTAGCAACACCAACTTATGCTGCTTCAAATCATGGCTATGCCGTTGATTACATTCAAGGTGAAGGGGATGTAAAAGGCTTAAAACTGGCCTACCAGTACCACATACCCAATGAAAAGCTGCCCTTTCAACACGCCCGTTTGTACTTCGAGTCTAGTTTTAATATTTGGCAGTATGGCAAAGACAACAAACATCAAACGAATATCGTGTTAGCTATGTCTCCGGTGATCCAATACCCTGTGTTTAATGTGAAAAACATGCCTGTTTATGTGGAGTTTGGGATTGGCGTTTCACTGTTAGATGACACCCATTTTGCTGGCAAAAACGTTAGTACTCACTATCAGTTTGAGGATAGATTAGGTTTAGTTACAGACTTAGGTGACGACTCAACCTTAGCACTTAGATATTTACATTACTCAAATGCGGGGTTCAAAAGCCCTAATCCTGGCCTTGATTTTATTTCACTGTCTTATGCAAGACGATTTTAAGTGCTACTATATCGCTGTGTATATCGGCAGGATTTCATGATGGAAACTTGGCAAATTATAGCCATTGTTGTTGCCGTATTTGGTGTAGTAATTGGTAACCTTATGTTGCTAAAGCATGCAGCAAAAATGGACTTCAAAGTGCCTAAAAGCGATGATAATGAAGATAAAAAAAGCCCTGATGAATAATCAGGGCTTTTCTATTTTAGACTTCAGCTTAGTTTACACTAACCAATGTGCCATTAAGACAATCACCGGTAATGTTACTAAGGTTCTTAAAATAAAGATGAAGAACAATTCGATAATATTAACCGGAATTTTGCTACCTAAAAGCAGTGCACCTACTTCCGACATATAAATCAATTGCGTCACACTCATTGCAGCAACGATAAAGCGTGTTACATCACTTTCGATACTACCAGCCGCAAGAATCGACGGAATAAACATATCTGCAAAGCCAACCATAATTGTTTGTGCCGCAGCTTCAGCCTCTGGTACTTGCAATAGCTCTAAGAATGGTACAAACGGTTTGCCCATATATTCAAAAATTGGCGTATATTCAGCAATAATCAAGGCAAATGTGCCCACAGCCATAACCACAGGTAATACTGCAAATACCATATCAAATGCGTTATGTAAGCCTTCTTTTACTGTACCAGCAAAGCCCGGCGCGGTGCGCGCTTTAGCAAGTGCCACATCAAGTGAGTGAGAAACCAGTGTTTTACCTTCAGGCACTGATTCTGCGTCTTTATCAGGCTCTGTTCCATCTACATAGAGGTCTTTTTTGAAGCGTAGTGGTGGTAAACGAGGCACAATTAGTGCTGCGGCTAAACCAGCTAAGCACACTGTTAAGTAAAACGGTGCGAAAAGGTGCTCAAGCTTTACTTGGCCAATCACAACTAAACAAAAGGTAATTGATACAGCTGAGAAAGTAGTACCAATAATGGCCGCTTCGCGCTGTGTATAATGTTTATCTTCATACTGACGAGCGGTCATCAAAATACCCACACTGCCATCGCCTAACCATGATGCCACACAGTTAACCGCACTTCGGCCTGGCACACCAAAAAGCGGGCGCATAACTTTAGTTAATAAGGTACCGACTAGCTCTAACAAGCCAAAATTTAGTAATAACGGTAATAGTAAGCCCGCTAAAACAAACACAGAAAACAATACTGGCAACAAGTCGTTTAACACCAGTGCACCGGTATTACCGGAAATAATCATTTCTGGCCCTTGTTTGGTGTAGGTCAAAACGATAAAAAACATACCCAGTAATCGAACACTCAGCCAAAGCCAACTAACATCAAATAAATGTTTAATTATAAAGAACTTAAGTAATGGCTGCGGTTTAAACAACTTTATCACTAAAGATAAAATACCGGTGATGCAAACAATGCTGGTAATTAAACCCAGTGCAAATGGGCCAATCCATTCTTGCACTGCTTTTGCCATAACAGCAATCGGAATGGTCATTGCTTCACCTATGGGTACCGGCGTCATAAACAAGAAGACACCTATAAGTGAAGGAACGAAAAAGGTAAACAAGGTTCGCAAGTCACTGCGATTTGCTGTGTTTAAGTTAGACATATTTTCAACCTGTAAAAACCACAAAAAGAGCGGCTAAGCTCTTTTTGTGGTGGTTTTGACTTTTTTAATTATTAAATATTGATACCGCGCTGACGCAGTGCATTTTCTAATGCTTGCTGGAGGTCATTCATTGTACCAGGCTCTAATGTCGAACCTTCAGAGTCCATCCAAGTTAAACTTGTGCCGCCATCATTGGTGCGGCTAACAAGAATTTGGTATTGGCCATCTTCAATTGGCAGCTCAGCTAACTCTTCGCCCCAAATTGAATCCCATACGCTTGACTCAGGCTTTTTGTAATCAGCCGTGATCAAGCCACGCTCTTGGTCAATCTCTACGATAGTGAAAGATAAGCGTTCTAAGAAACCTGAGAAACGATCAAACACCATGTTGTAATCTTGCTCTGTAACCAGTGCCGCATTACCTTTGTTATCAAAGCCCATTTCTAATGAAATAATGCCTTGCTTTTTACGCATATCAACTTCAAGTTGACGGTAACGATAATCAAACTCTGCAATCACTTGGTTTAACGCACGAACTTCAAGCTGTTGCTGTAGTAATGGTGTTAACGGTACTGAGTCACTTTTATAATCAGCCAGCTTAGAGGTTAACGAAGCTGTACGCTGATGCGACTTTTCTTCAATTGTGAAGATAAAGCGCTGCTGTGATACTTCAGTTTCAGTTTCCCAGAACCAACCTTCTTCAGGTTTAATAATGGCATACCAACCTGTTTCAATTGAATTTGAGGCTTTGTCTTCTTTTAAAGCGGCGGTATTTTTTTCAGCTAGAACAGCTTTGATAGAGTCCCAAATAAATACATCTAAATCTTCGATACCATCGTTTTTATCAAAGTAGACACGTGCTTCTGTGTCACCTTCTTCAACCCAAGTACCTTGAGCAATGGTAATTACTTGCGCTGGCGGACGATAGTTTTTAGCTTCAGGATTGTTGTCGTATTGCGCAACATCCATTTTATAAGTTGGATCTTGAGCTGGTTGCGCTAATCCTGCTGGAGCTTTCACCGCTTCGTTAGCACGATAATTGCGTTTGTGGTGTGCTTCATCGGTAAAAACACCGCACCCTGTTAAACTTACCATTACGCTTACAGCAAGCGCCTTTGAGATCCAATACTGCACAGATATTTCTCCTTAGCAAACCCTTAATTTTTTTAACAAATATATGAGTGGGTAATGCCGATTTGGTTCACTGTAAAATCACTTTTAACTTTACATTTATTGTTTTTATGCAAAAAACCCGAATAGATTGGGCTAGCGTAACGTATTTGATTGCTTATCGCCTTGCAAAATTTTAACTATGGTACTTTCTGATGCCCCTAAAAACAAGAAAGAGCGCACTTTATTCACGGCTTAATTAATCGCCGCTATCGTTAACGGAGCAAATTATGTTAAACTTCGCCGCCGTGCGGTATTAAACTCACGTGAAATCAAAGCTTATTTAAGCTTATATCCATTGGTATTGTTATTTACTAGGTATTTAAAATTCCATGACTGCTTTTACAAATCATCAGATAGTGCTCACTGCGATTGGCGAAGATAGACCCGGTATCGTTAGCGAATTAACTCAGTTAGTGAGTGATTGCCATTGCAATATAATTGACAGTCGCATTGCTATTTTGGGCAACGAATTTACCTTTATCATGCTATTAGCAGGTGATATGTCGGCAATTAGCCGTATTGAACATACATTGCCAACTAAAGGTATGGAACTTGGTCTTTTAACCATGATGAAACGCACCGCAAGCCATGTTGCATGTGAATTTTGTGCCGGTTACACCCTCGAATACACAGGTATTGATACACCAGGAACATTAAGTAAAGTTACGCGCTTTTTTGCTGATAACAACATCAGCATTTGTTCTCTCAAGTCAGACACTTATGATGAAGATGACGAGCTTAAAATGCGCTGCGAACTCGAGTTTAATATTCCTGTTGAAGTCGATATTGATAACTTTAAAGTGAGCTTTGAAGATCTTTCTCGTAGTTTGAACGTAGATTATATTTTCAGACGCATTCGCTAAGGAGCAAAGCATGAAAACAATTAATCCATTACAAGCAGGCGATACAGCCCCTGCTTTTAGCTTACAAAATCAGAATGACGAAACTATCGCGCTAGCTGATCTTTTAAAAGAGCAGCAAGTACTGGTTTATTTCTACCCTAAAGCGTCAACACCAGGTTGTACTGTACAAGCAGAGAACTTACGTGATGAAAAAGCTGAGCTTGCTAAATTAAATACGCGTGTTGTGGGTATCAGCCCAGATCCAATCAAGCGTTTAAAGAATTTTGAAACCAAAAAAGAGCTTAACTTTGATTTACTAGCCGACGAAGATCACGCGATTGCTGATGCCTTTGGTATTTGGGGCTATAAGAAGTTTATGGGTAAAGAATACGAAGGAATTCATCGTATTAGCTTCCTTGTAGGCCAAGACGGTAAAATCAAACATGTGTTTGATAAGTTCAAAACTAAAGACCATCATCAGGTGGTGTTGGACTATTTAGCGCAGAATTGATAGTTACGAGTTACGAGTTACGAGTTACGAGTTACGAGTTACGAGTTACGAGTTACGAGAACATAGTAAAAAAGCGTTGCCATGGTGCAACGCTTTTTTGTTTTTAACTAGAAATATTAAACCCCGAGTCTACTTTATCGGGGTCAGATCACAGATCAGACGGCTGACGGCTGACGGCTGACGGCTGACGGCTGACGGCTTAATCCTAACTAATTCCTAAATATTTATGTACTTGAACCGATAAACGCCAGTTCTTTGCAATACAGGTTTCAATGGCAAGTTTGGTTGCTGAGGTTTTTTGGCTAATTGGTTGCAGATACACTAAACGTGGATTCACACCCGTTTTTAAGAATAAATCTTCGAGCTCTTCCACATGCTTTTGCATTGCCACTGGGTGTTTAATTTCATCAGCGCGTTGCATTGCACTGCGTAATACTTTATAGCCACCACGCATATTAATTTTTGGTGATACAGTCACCCATGTCTGCTCAGGGACTAAAATTTCAAATGTACCGCTGGTTTCAATTTGAGTCGAATAGCCATTTGCGTGTAATAATTCACACACTGGATTTAGGTCGTACATGCAAGGCTCACCACCGGTGATCACCACATGTTTTGCGTTGTAGCCACGTTCTTTAAATAGCGCTAACACTTGATCCGCTGTTGCTTCAGCCCAATGATCTGAGTCTGCTTTTTTCTCAACGGTGTCATCAAGTGACACTTTATATACGTTATCAACGTCCCATGTTTGTTTTGTATCACACCAAGCACAGCCCACAGGGCAGCCTTGTAAACGTAAAAAGATTGAAGGTGTACCCGTAAAACTCGCTTCACCTTGAATTGTTTCAAACACTTCGTTAATTTTGTACAAAAGACATCTCACTTACGACGCAACAGTATAAAATACATACCATCAAAAAAACCAAAAACACGCGCAAAAATTGTTATTTAGGCCCGAGCCGTGTAGTATATCGCGCCCTGAAGTAAACCTCTATCAAAAGTAAGAGCAAAACAGATATGACGCAAAAAGTAGTTGTGATTTATTCCGGCGGTATGGACTCATTTACCGTATTAAATAAAGCCCTGCAACAAGGCCACGAAGTATATGCCCTGTCGTTCGACTACGGCCAGCGTCATGTTAAAGAGCTTAAAGTAGCTGCTCAAGTATGTGAAAAGTTAGGAGTTTCTCACAAGATTGTTGATATTTCAGCGATCAACCAGTTGATTGGTGGCTCATCACTAACTGATGATATCGAAGTACCAGAAGGTCATTACGAAGAAGAAAGCATGAAGAGCACAATTGTGCCTAACCGCAACATGATTTTACTATCACTGGCTGTGGGTTATGCGGTGTCTTTAAAAGCCAGCAAAGTTTATTACGGTGCCCATTCAGGCGATCATGCTATTTACCCGGACTGCCGCCCTGAGTTCGTACAAAAAATGGATGATGTTTGCCGTATTGCCAATTACGACGCTGTTGAAATTTTCAGCCCGTACTTAAACAATACCAAAATCGACATTTTGACAGACGGTTTAAAAATGGGTCTTGATTACAGCCAAACATGGACCTGTTACAACGGCCGCGACAAAGCCTGTGGTAAATGTGGTGCTTGCCAAGAGCGCTTAGAAGCCTTTGCTTTAAATAACGTTACTGACCCTATCGAATACGAATAACCTTATTTAGAATGGGGCAGGTTAAGTTTAAAAGGCGAGTTTAACTCGCCTTTTTTGATTGTGTTTGTTGAATCAGATTTAACAGTTCTGCTGTGGCAGTTGCATCAGCTAACGCTCTATGATGATTCGTTAAATTCAATTCAAAATGTGCCGCTAAGTTACCGAGCGAATATGACTTAAGCTTTGGAAATGCCTTGCGTGATTCAACTACGGTACATAGCTTTGGCATTTTAAAGCCCTGCCCGATTGCACTGTATTCTTTGCGAATAAAGCCGTAATCAAAATTCACATTATGGGCAACAAATACGCTGCCTTTTAATAGTGAGCGCAGTGTATCAGCAACCTCTTCAAAGCGCGGCGCATCACGAACCATAGCGGCGTTTATCCCCGTTAACTTGGTGATAAAAGCAGGTATACTGCGCTCAGGATTGATTAAACTCGCCCATTGGTTGATTACTTCGCCCGCTTGTAACTGCACAACGGCTATTTCAGTAATTTTATTATTACCTTGTACGCCACCGGTGGTTTCTATATCCACCACACTATAAATACGATTCGGATCATTAAACCAATTTACCGCAACGATATTCACTGCAAAGCCATGTTGCTTTAATACCTCAATACTGACAAGTTGGTTGCGTCTTAGTTTGTCGCCAGGGGCTTTCACTTCTTCAAAGGTGAGCTTATCCCCTTTAAGCACCATCAAGTCTGGATAGCCATCTTTGAGCTGCTTAAAGGTTTTTGTCATTTGTAGTAAATGCGCTTTTAAATTTGTAAGCGGGCTGTGTTTTATTAATACCTCTAGCGGCTCTAACATGTCGCTGTGCCACACGAACACGCTATTGTGGGCTTCATAAAACTGCCCTACGTTTTTGCAAACATATTTATATAAGGCTTCATTACTAGTGAATTTGGCAAGCTTTTGCTCAATTTGTGTTTGTTGCACTGTGTAAAAACAATCAGCCAGCAACACCTTTGGATAAAGGTCAAATTCATTACACGGCGGGTGCGGGGTCTCTATAAAGAGTTCTTGCCAAAACGTTAAGGTAAAGAAGCTCAGCCAAAGATTATTCTCGGTAAAAAATACCGTATTACCAAGCTGTTGATAATGCTCACACACTCCTTGCTCTACATCGCCACGATAAATATCATCAACCTCTAATTGATGCTCTGTATCAATGAGCATTTGTGTTAGGCGTGAGCGTTGTTGCTTATTATATTTACGCTGTAAAAAGTCCTCTGCAAAATACAAAATGCCATCATCTAGTGGGTCTAGAATAACTTGTTCAAGCTTTTGTTCTACCCAGGTTTTATCACCTTGTTTGTAACGCTGGCGAATTGCTAGCTCTTGCGCTTCACTGCTACCTTCACAGTGCTCAAGTAATTCAAATGCAAATGCTAAGTCATGCTCTTTAAGCTGCTTATATAAGCGGATCAGTAATTTGTTTTTGATACTCTGGGCTAATTCATCTTCAGAGCTAATGGCTAAAAGTGCTTGGGCTAAGTTCTGATACTGAGATTCTGACTCGCTTTCTTTGAACTGCATTCGCAGCTTATTTAATTGATAATGCGTTTGTGCTTCGGCTAGTGTTTGAAAACGCGATATGCTCTCATTAACATCACCACGTACTTTTGCAATTCCTAAATCACGCATCACAAAACGATTTTGATGATTTATATCACCACCACTTAGCCGACCGCTATGTAAAAACTCGAAGTATTCATAATACTGACCACGGCTATTGACCACGAACTGACTAAACAACGCCACTAATTCACTGTGGTTACGATCAATATGCTCTTTACACAGTTGGGTCAAGCGCTGTTTACTGGCTGACTTTTTGTAATCAGGATAAGTCGCCATTAACTCATCATTTGCTAATAAGGTTAACAGGGTTGGTTTGGTTAAATGCTCAAGCAATAGATCTAATTCATCGCTGCTAGGATGTGCCACCAGCCCTTGCTGCTTTAGCTTAAAAATAGCACCGTGCAGATTAGGGATCTCTTCATAATTTAATGATGACAAAGCAACGATTTTTGGCTTTCGAGAAAAAATACGTAGCAAAGTACATAAACTTTGCTCATCAAGCTGAAGGAGTTTTTCAAGAAATAACTGCTGCTCTTCTACAAGCAGATGCCTGCACTGAGATTGAATAAATTCAGCAAGCTCAAAGAAGTGACTTAAATAATATTTTGCTGGTAGTTGTGTTTTCATAGCCAAACCTGATACTGTATATAAATACAGTATCAGGTATTAGCTAATTGATTTCAATGTTTGCGGTTATTTAACTTTTAAAATACCCACAATTGCGCAAATTGCGCCCCCGACCATACCGAGCCAAGCTTCAATTGGTGTATCACCACTAAACGTGCGGCTAATTTGCGCACTTGCAGAGTCATAAACGTTATATCCCCATACAGCTAGCGCCACACCAATAACGATTAAAGCAATACCTATAATTTTTCCCATCGTGTTGTTCCTTATTGTTATTAATTTCTTTTTGATAACCTCAGTGTTGCACACATATTAAACGCCTGCAAAGCATTAAGAAATAATCAAACTAAAGGTTATGTTTTGCCCACTTAACGACACCTGAAGTTCAGCGTCAATTGCTTTACTTAACGCTTTGGCAATAGATAAGCCTAACCCAAAGTTATCATTAGAGGTTCTGGCACTGTCTTTTTGCCAGAGTGGATCAAATAACTGGCTCAAATCGTCTTCTGTTAAAGGTACTTTTAATTCATTTTTAACAGAGAATTGCAGCTTATCCTCTTTCGTCAGTAGCGTACTTACAGTTACATCACTCTTGTCGGGGCTATATTGCTTTGCGTTATTTACAAGGTTGGTGATGATTGATTCAAGTGCAAATAAATTACTGACAATGGCAGGAATATCATCTTGAAACTCAAACTTAATTCGCTCTAAATCATGTTTTTCTAAGGTACGTAAAATAACCTGATTTAAATCGCATGCATCTTGCTTTGGGAGTGCTTCATCACTGTACTTATGCAGTAGTAATAAGTTCGACACAATACTCTTTAAACGCTGGCTAATTTTTAGCACTTCGGGTTTAAAGTCTGCCTCAAACTCTTTTTCATTTGGAAAACGAATGGCCACTTCAGCCATATTAATAAGCTCAGCTATAGGCGTTTTTAACTCATGAGCGATATCCGAGGTTAAGCGTCTTTCACGAAAATAAAGCTGGCGGTTTTCCCGTATAAAGGCATTTAAGCTATCAACAATGGGTTGCAGCTCTTTAACAGGCTCTTTTATTGTTATCACTGCATTTTTATCAGCTATACTGAGCTGGCTAATATCCCGGTTTAGTTTATTCAGCGGCGCTAAAGAACTGTCGACCGATTTACGCACAAATAGACGAATGAATACGATTACTGACACAGTAGAGACAACAAAAATAACGTCGATCAGCCATAAAACAAAGTCAACTTCTTCTGATGAAGCCGCATAAGCTAAGGTTATGGGTTGTTGCAAAGAGGTGTTAACGCCTTCAATAAAGTCTTCATCATCGTCTAGGTCTAAAGGCGGTATAAAGCGAGTATAAATAACCCGCCCATTGCGACCATCAGGTAACTCGGTATTGATGATTTTTGTCTCTCCAAGCTTTATTTTCTCTAGAGGTAGGTTCTTTTGTGAGAAAAGGTGCAAGCTTTCTGAACGCGCAAAAACCCCAGACTGCGACCAAATTTGAAAATACTCAGTTTCTGTACTGCCAGAAAACTCAGGCATGAATTGCCCTGAAAAATCAAAATCAATTTCTTCTTCGTCAATATCAATCAATGACATAAGCATGCCAGCTTTTGATTTCAAACCACGATTAAATTCGTTATCAATCCAACTATCAACGGCGATATCGGTAGCAACTAAAATACTCAGCACTAGCCCAGTTATAGTAATCGATAATGTGGTTACTAACTTACTGCGAATTGATTTCATTATTTTCCTTGAATGATATAACCAAAACCACGCTTTGTTTGAATAGGTAACTCGCCACCTGCTGCCCTCACCTTTTTACGCGCTGATGATAGGTGCGCTTCAATGGAGTTTTTCGAAACTAAGTCATATTGCCCAGCAATATAGGTACTTAACTTTTCAGCTGTGATCACTTTGTTTTGATTACTAAACAAGCACTCAACTATTTTATATTCGTTAGGGGTTAAATCGATAACGGTGTCGTTAACTTGCAAAAGTTTTAATTGTAAATTTAAAGCCAAGTTATCAATGCGGATCACATCACTGATTGTTTTCAGGCCGCCGCGACGCATTAAATTTAACAACCTTGCATGCAGCTCATCAAACGAAAATGGTTTGGTCAGGTAATCATCGGCCCCGGTGAGTAGCCCTTTCACTCTGTCTTCTGGTTCTTGTTTGGCAGATAAAATAAGTACACGCACGTCGAGCTGCTTTGCTCTTATGGTTTGTAATAACGTAATGCCATCAATACTGGGTAACATAATGTCGAGTATGATTAATTCGTACTCACCTGTCATTGCCATACTCAACCCTTCAGCGCCATCGCCGGTTTCATCAATAGTAAAACCTAGGTTCTCAAGGCCAATTCGTAGACTACGTCTTAATGACACCGAATCTTCTATAATCAACAATTTCATATGTTACTCATTTAGATAAAAACCGCTTTAGCGTCATCAGCTTACGCTTTAAATCTTAAGATTCACTTAAGATTTACTGAAGTTTTTCTAGTTTAGAAAATATTAAGATTACCATAAGGATTTCTTAAGTTTCGATTCCTAGTATTGCCGTAGTTTCGATTAAGTAAGTACGACTATGACAACAAAACTTTCTGTTTTAAAACCTTTGTTCCGTTTTTCATTAATTTTAATGTCAGTATTTATACTGTCGAGAATAGCCTTGCTTGTATGGCAACACCAAAGGTTAGCTGATGGCGATAGCCTAGCCGTTTTATTAGGAGGCTTAAGAGTCGACTTAAGCAGCTTAGGCTACTTGTCAGCCTTGGCTGTTTTAATGTTAGTCGCTGATGTACTTTTGCGCAGCAAAACTGCTTTTTTTCAGCATGTTTTTACTCTTTATAGCAGTATAGTTGTGACTTTAATCGTGGTTGTAGAGGCTTCGACCCCCGCGTTCATTACCCAATACGATGTACGACCAAATCGTTTATTTGTCGAATACCTAGACTACCCTCAAGAAGTCTTTTCTATGCTATTACATGGCCACCTATTTGCCATGATAAGCACCTTAATTATTGCAACGATTAGTTGTGTGTTTGCGTATCGTTTTATAAATGCAGCATTTAGCAAACAGCAAAATGCTAAAACGGTTAGCCAAGTGGTGATACTCGTTACTACTTTATTAGTTTGCTTAATTAGCGCAAGAGGCACTGCAAGCCATCGCCCGTTAAACCCTGCATTAGTGTACTTTTCAAGTGACTCACTGATTAACTCCTTGGCACTTAATTCAACTTACAGTGTTGCCTTTGCTATTAAGAGTATGGGCAATGAAAAAAATGCCAGTAGTTTATACGGTACCATGCCACGTGATGAGATTTTACAAACAGTAAAGCAAGCAGCCTATAAACAGCAGTTTATCACTGAGAAAATCCCTACCCTTGCCAACAACACACCTTTTAACACAGGCAAACAAAAGAATTTAGTGATCATTTTAGAAGAAAGCTTAGGTGCACGCTTTGTTGGCGAACTAGGTGGCATAGGTGTGACTCCTGAACTAGATAAGCTTTATCAACAAGGCTGGGGGTTTGATAACTTATACGCCACTGGCACACGCTCTGTTCGAGGGATTGAAGCGGTAACAACCGGGTTTCCCCCATCACCTTCGCGCTCGGTGGTCAAACTTTCTAAATCTCAGCGTAACTTTTTCTCTCTTGCTGATGTATTAGCCCGCACCGGTTATACCACCCAATTTATCTACGGCGGTGAAAGTCATTTCGATAACATGAAAAGCTTTTTCTTAGGCAATGGCTTTAGCGATATTGTCGATATTAATGACATACAAAGCCCAGAGTTTATCTCATCTTGGGGAGTAAGTGACGAAGACTTGTTTAATCAAGCTGATATAGAGCTAAGTGAGCTAAATAAATCAAGCAAACCATTTTTCAGCCTTGTGTTTACCTCAAGTAACCACGACCCATTCGATATTCCAGAGGGTAAAGTAACACTGCCTGAAGGCCACGACCCAGAAAACTACAAACGCGATCTAGCAATTAAATATGCTGACTATGCACTCGGTAAATTCATCGCAAAAGCAAAAACGCAAGATTACTGGCAAGACACCGTCTTTTTAGTGGTTGCAGATCATGATGTGCGCGTGTTTGGCTCAGAGCCTGTGCCGCTTAAATCTTTTCACATCCCTGCTGTGATCCTAAATAGTGATATGGATGCAAAGCGCGATACTCGCTTAGTCAGCCAAATTGATTTACCTGTTACTTTGTTGTCGTTATTAGGCGTTGAGCAAGCAACCCCCATGCTTGGTTATGATTTAACACAACAATACCCTGTTGAGCGCGCCATGATGCAGTACTACGACAACTTTGCTTACGTAGAAAATGGTGAAGCCGTGATCCTGATGCCAAACCAAAAAGTGAGCTATTGGCGCTATGACTCTACAAGTAAAACGCAAGTTGCCATCGATAACACAGATAGCAGCGTTGAGCTTGCCAAAAAAGCCTTAGCACACGTCTTATTTAGCAATTTAGCTTATACCGAACAGTTGTATCGCTTACCAAATAAATCGTAGCGATGAGGAATGATTATGAGCATGCAAATTAAACAACTCTTTACTAAAAAATGGCACGTTAGCTACAGCCAATTTGTCTGGCTGGTGTCGTTGTACTTGGTTATTGCATTTAATGGCCTGTTTTTATTTAACATGCTTGAAGCAGCCAGCAAACCTGAACATATCAATTGGTTATTTATAGCAAGCGTACCGTTTTTCTTATTAGCACTGACGGCAATGGTGTTAAGTTGGTTATCGCTAATCACCTTTGTTAAACCCGTGCTTTTAACAAGCGTCGTGGTTTCATCGTTGTTGTTTTATGCAACCTTAAATTACGGTGTTATCTTTGATAAAAGCATGCTGCAAAATATCTTAGAGACAAATTCAGGTGAGGCTTTTTCATACCTTAATGTACAAGTTATCGCTTTTATTACTGTGCTAGGCGTACTGCCTGCTTACTTGTTTTCTCGCTTTGAAATTGTCGGAAACTTTCGTGTTCGTCTTAAAAGCTTTGCGCTTCTTAACGTTACAGCGTTTATTGCTGTAGCTGTTATTGCCGTTCCTTTTTATAAAGATTACGCCTCTGTAGGGCGTAATAATCGTCAATTAACCAGCTACATTACCCCCTTTGCATTTTATACTGCGGGCTATAAGTACCTGCGCGATAATTATTTTTATCCACCTTTACCATTTAAAGTCTTAGATAAAACACCGCACCTATTAGCTAAGCAACAAAGTTCACTGACGATTATGGTGGTAGGTGAAACAGCGCGTGCAGCAAATTTCTCACTGCAAGGTTACGACAAGCCAACTAATCAATATACCCCTAAACTTGGCGTTAAATATTTCAGTGATGTTAGTTCATGTGGCACCGCAACGGCCATTTCTGTACCTTGCATGTTCTCGCGCTTAGACCGCAATCACTATGATTCGCGCATCGCGCAAAGCCAAGAAAATGCCCTAGATATCATTCAACGAAGTGGTGTAGAAGTAACGTGGATTGATAACAATAGCAGCTGTAAAGGGGTTTGTGTGCGGGTAAACTCAGAAACGGTAGAACCAACAAAGAGCAACCCACTTTGTGACGGACGCTATTGTTTTGATGAAGTACTGGTTGAAGAATTAGCTGCAAAGCTTGCCAAAAGTGATGCGAAACACCAACTATTGGTATTACATATGATTGGTTCACACGGGCCAACCTACTATCGCCGCTATCCAGAAAAAGACAGTAAATTTTTGCCTGATTGCCCACGTAGCGATATCCAAAATTGTAGCAGTGAGCAACTCACAAACACCTATGATAATACCATTGCTTATACCGACCTAGTGCTGAGTAAACTTATTAATTTACTGCAAAGCAGTCAGGCGGATGACAAAGCCCTACTGTATGTTTCTGATCACGGTGAATCACTGGGTGAAAAAGGCTTGTACTTACATGGCTTCCCGTATGCGTTAGCGCCTAAAGAGCAAACCCAAGTGCCTATGCTGTTTTGGAGTAATAAACTAGCCGATACCCGCTTTAATCAATGTATCGAACAGCAGCGTAACCATGCTTTTTCGCACGATAACATTTTTGACACCCTACTAGGCTTAACCCATGTACAAAGCACTGAATATCACCCAGAGCAAGATATCTTTAATGCTTGCTCAACACAAAGCTAACGAAATAGAGATTTCATACTATGCAATTTGATAGCACTAACAAACCCATTGGCATTAAACGTATTCGCCTTGCATTCAAAAACTCCCAACGAGCATTCACGTGGTTAGCAAAGCATGAGTCTGCTTTTAAACAAGAGCTGGTAATGTTGGTGCTTGCCATAGCGGTGGTTTTTGTATGGCAGATTAGTCTGTATGAGAAAATTATGCTGCTTGTATCAGTGCTATTTGTGATGTTTGCTGAAGTCGTCAATACGGCAATTGAAGCCGCCATTGACCGAATAGGCCTTGAAATTCATCCATTATCAGGCCTAGCTAAAGACTTAGGATCCGCAGCCGTACTGATTGCTTTAACGATTTGTGCGTTGGTATGGGGCGGCGTGTTTGTTAATAACCTAAGCTAACTCGCTTTTTTATCATCAGGGGTGTCATTACAAAGTGCACAGTGGCGCCCTTTTGATGAATGATATAAACGGGTTGCGATAAAAATGGCCGTGGCAATAAAAGACCAAAGTAGCGCAAAGCCTAACGCGCCCATTGTCTCGTGACCTTTTAGAATTTCCACCATAAATAATAAAATAGCCACTAACGTAAAAACTTTAGTGGTTCTTAGTATCCAAAATTTTGTACTCACAACTTACTCCTTTAAACGAGGCTCCTTAGAAAGAAGAAGTGTAGTACAAAATAAGAAAAACAACCTAAAAAGCTAAAACAGGCTCAGACAATATCTGTACATTATTTCTAAATACCTCTAAAAGCCCCGGCGGTGAGTGTTCAGTGCCAAGCACTATCACATGACAGACATAACGATAGCCATTGTTAGTAAAGGTATAAAAATGATTCCCTCCACTGCCATCAAAGCTTAATGTGCCCCCTGTGATCACAAGGCTTGGCTCATCTTGCATAGATTGATCAATCCCCCATGCTGCATAACGGTACTGATTATCAGCCAGTTCATCGATACGAATTAAATGCTGTTTTGTTTGCCACGTTAATATCGGCTTTATAAATTCACGGAGGCTTTTATGTAATGCTTGTTTTTGCTCGTCAATCAATGCTTCACGTCGTGCTTTTTCTGCCTCTGATTCATAAGGCACAGCCCAAATAGAGCCATCAAAGTCTAACCACAATTTGCCTGAATCAAACATGATGCCGCGCCACCCCATCATCTCCCAATCATGGCGAATATTTGAGTTCACGATTTTTTCGACAAACTCTTTATCAAAAATTTGCTCAAAGTTTTCTATAAGCATTTGCTCATTTTCAATTGCTTGCAGCGGCTCTTTGCGCTGCAGTGGATAATGCACTCGCTTAGCAATGGCAGCTTTATCACCTGCCTTAAATGCCGCAACCACAGGTTTGACAATATTTATGTGCTTTGTTGCGGCAAGACCACTGAATGCCATCAACAAAAGGAATAGATAAACACAGTACTTAAAAAATCTCATTAATTACTCGACCACCAAATCAAACACAACATTGACACTTGCTCTGAAGGTAATCGATTCTTGTAAATACTTACCTTCTGGGACTGTATTAATACGTGAGCCCGTGACCATGATTCGTTCAATATTTGTATTGCTACCATAGCCAAAGTGACTACCTATCTCTTGCGATTGAATACTATACACCCGACCAAGTTTCGCTTCGAATGCGCTTGCAAGGCTACTTCCCTGCTGTTTGGCATTCGCAACTGCTTTATCAAGAGCGGCTTGCTCGTAATCTGAGGCTTTGGTTGATAAAAGTTGAATTTGCTCGATTTGATTGACACCCACTTTAAGCGCAAAGTTTAAAAAGCCGTCCAGAAGGGAGAGTTTTTTAAGGCTGACTTTGACCTTGCGCGTGGCTCGAAAGCCATCTTTAACTTGGTTATCGTTTTCGTCATAGCGCATATTGGGCTCTAAAAATATCCGCCCCGCAGAGATACTTTTCTCGTCTATAGAGAAATTATTTAAGCCCGCCAGGAGTTCATTAACTTGCGCATCGACTTGCTGCTTAGCCTGCACGCTTTCAGCTTTTACCGCTTCAAACTCTAACGTGATGTCAGCCCTATCGGGGGCTGTACGCACAACTGCCTCACCTTTAACAACAATATGACGATTATCCGGCAGACTTGTTGCAGCCATCGCAGAACTTGAACATAAAACTAATGGTAACAGCAATTTAAGCATCGTAACCTCTCCCTAGAAAAAGTTATGATGCCTTGCTACAGCAGGAAAGTATAGTAATGCATACTTTCTTTCGATGTAAAAAAAGCGAGTGATGATAACTCACCACTCGCAAACTCATCGAAGTTAAGATGATAGGAAATAAAAACTAATCGGCTTTAACTTGCCATCGCATTGTCGACGTAATCTTCGACCATATCGGCAAAATCTTGGTCAACAATACCCAGCTCTGCAAAGCACAGCTCTTTAATCTTAAACCACTCGCTTGAATATTGTTGGTGACGGGCATAGTCTACAGCACTTTCTGCACATTTTAAGATGGCGTACGCCATACGTTGTTGTTCATCATTGTTTTGCTCTAAAAAGTGCGTGTTATGATGATTTAAAATAACGTGACAAAGTGGCTTAGGTAGGTGCCAAGATACCGAGATAAAATAGCCAATCACCGCATGGTCGCACTGATAACGTGCTTGTTCTAGGTCGGTAATCGCATACTCTTTAGCTAAATTTGCTTGCTTGAGAACCTCAACATAGTCTTTAAATTTTAATGCCATAGCCGCAATACCGACATTATGAAAAAGCCCTAATGAATAAAGCTCGTCCACTGGCATTAATGACTTATAACTGTTACCAAGCTGCACACAGGCATTCGCAACTTCAACCGACTCATCCCAAAAGCGCTCTAGGCTAATACAGGCATTGCCTTTAAAATTTTGCTTAAGCAGCGCCAAAGTTACCAACTGGTTAAGCTGATCTAACCCTAAAAACATCGCCGCTTGGCGTATATCACTAATGGTGCGTTGTAAGCCAAACACCGGGCTGTTTATTGTTTTTAATAATAAAGCTGAAAGACTGATGTCTCTTGATATTAGCTGAGCTATTTTATCTAAGCTTGCATCCGATTTTTGCACTTCATCGGCAATTTGGCTCAATAGTTCAGGTTTAGGTGGAATATGAAAACCGCGTTCAAGCGAAACTAGGCGTTGTTCATCTAAGTTGATCATTTGCCCAAGAGCCTCCGTTAATAAGCAACGAGCAATTTAATAGTTTAGATGGGTAAAATACCCTAAGAACTTTGCCTTAGTATTGTTTGAGATCAATGTGTTGCGAAGAAAGGAAATTAATTAGTAAAAAGCTAACACGGCACATTATGGCAGGTTGCTATAATAATATGCCGTCTTTTTGAAGGATTTACTTAGTGAGCAAGTACGCTTAGCCACTCATCAGGGTTTGCTAAAATGAACTCAAATACATCGTTGTTATTTAAAGTAATACGAATTCCATCTGCTGTGATTGGCAAAATACCCGCGCCTTTACCTGAACACTTATCAACGTTATTGATGTGCGCTCGTGGAAGCGTGTATGGACCTAAGCCTAACTCTTTATTAAACGGTTCAAAAACAATCTCTTGCTCAGTAACTAAAAGCTTACCATCCGCTTTTGCGACACCCGATTGAATAGTTGCTATTGATTCTTTGACTGTTTGCGCGTGCATATCCTTTTCTCCACCTAACAAATGAGTGTGGCTTACACTCAATTAAATCATAAAAATTGCGTACCAACTTAAGATACAGCAAGTGCGAAAAAAGTACAGTGCAATTGATTTCAAACTTTTTTATAAAAAAACTTAATTATTCGCTCTAAGTTATTTTTACCTTAGTTGTTAAGGTTTTTTATTATCCTCACAAAAAGTCATTCTGATATAAGCCTTTCTTATGTGAACAAATAAAAATGCGCTATGCTTAAATTAACAGCTAGATAGGTGCGGTAAACAGATGACAAAAGCGTTGCAGCAAACTAAAAACAAGTTGAAAGTGAATGCAATTATCGTGATTGCATTAGTAACGTCACTCACCATTACCTCATTATTCTTTTACAAAAATGTCGACTCACAATGGCATGACTATTCAAAAACCGCCGCACACGTTTATGTACTTCACGACAAGCTCATTCAAAGACTTGGTTATGGTGGCTTTATTCACCATTTTAAAAACCTAGTGCTTAGAAAAAATACAGAACTGTATCTTCCGCCCATTGAAAGTGAACTCACCGAAATAAAAGAGATCCTTGCCAAGCTTGGCGCAATCAAAGAATACGACAAAACTGCACTTACTGACGTTAAAAAAACGGTTATTGAGTATGAAAGTAAAGTCAATATTGTTTTAACGATGATTGCCGATGGCGCAACAAGCGAGCAAATAGACTCTACAGTAAAGGTAGATGACAAAGCAGCACTAAAGGCACTTGCCGCGTTCGAGCAACATGTAAACTTCATACTTAAAGATAAAAGCATCGCCATTGATGAAAACTTCCAAATTGCTTACATCGTGCATGTATTAACGATTATATTGCTCACCAGCATATTGCTTATTTACTTTAGAAAGCTTTCTAACTCTTATAAACAACAGATTGAGCTCACTGAGCGTGCGGTAGAAGGAGCGAGAATAAAATCAGAATTTTTAGCCAATATGAGCCATGAAATACGCACCCCACTTAATGGCATTATGGGGCTGTTGCAGGTTTTGCAACCAAATATTCAAAAACCGAAGAATATAGAAGTTGTTTCTAAGGCGCTGTTTTCTTGTCGATCACTCCTTACCATTATCAACGATATTTTAGATTTTTCGAAAATGGAGGCGAACGAGCTTTCGATTGAACAGGTGGACTTTTCGATGTCGAAGGTCGTTGAGTCAATCAATTCTGATTTTCTGCCGCTTTGTAACGAAAAAGCAATTGATTTAAACATAGATATAGACGATGACGTTGAAGATTTATGGATAGGAGACCCAGTTCGAGTTCGGCAAATTATTTTAAACCTGGTTTCTAACGCCGTTAAATTTACCGAGCAAGGTGGCGTGCAAGTAAAAATAAATAAGTCTTTGCAAAGCCAAAACCAAAAGCAAGGTGTTGAGATAGAAGTGATTGATACCGGCATTGGTATGAGCAAAGAGGGTTTAATGCACCTGTTTAACCGTTTTCAGCAAGCCGATAACAGCATAACGCGGCGTTTTGGCGGGACAGGATTAGGAATGTCGATCACCGCGAATCTTATTAACCGCATGAACGGCACTATTGATGTTGACAGCGCGCTCGGTAAAGGCACCCATTTCACCGTTTATTTACCGCTCAAAGTATCTGAAAAGCAACACTTACATGATAGCTTTACCGATGTGACTGCACCTGACTTATCGGCTAAAACACTGTTGATTGCTGAAGATAACCCACTCAATACCATGATCATCAAGTCAATGCTTGCAGAAACCAACGCTGACCTTCACTTTGCAAAAGATGGTGCCGAAGCAGTCGAGCTATTTAAACAACTCAACCCCATTTTAGTTTTAATGGATATACAAATGCCCACAATGGGGGGAATAGAAGCCTGCTCACATATTCGTAGTATTGATAAAGAGGTGCCTGTTATTGCCTTGACTGCCAACGTGATGAAAGAAAATATCATCGAATACATGAATTGTGGTTTTAATGGCCACGTAGGCAAACCCATTGAAAAACATTTACTATTTAAAGCGCTGCATGATGTGATTGCGGTTAGCCGTGACGAGCTCATAGACTAGGCTTCCCAAGCAGAAAAGTTTTATCTCCACTTTATTTTCAATGACTTACAACTTCACTTCTACGTTTCTCCTGCTGATTCAAAATCGTATAATTTTTATCCAATATTAATTGACTTGGCTAAAAAGATCCCTCATAGTCGAAAAAATCATCAGTACACATTAGACCAAATTATAAAACCAAGTAGCAACTAAAATGCTATCAACAAAAATGTGGAGGAGATGCGTTATGAACCGTAAGTCAAAATTAATCTACCGTATTATGTTGGACTCTAAGCTTCATAGCCGTAATAAAGAGATATCACTCGATAAACTAAAACAAGGCTGCTGCCTAAGTGACTCTGAATTACTAACCATTATAAAAGAGCTAGAAATTAAAAAACTGATCAGCTGGGATGCCAGTAAATCTACTTTTATGATTTCAGCCTAGCTCGGCATATTTAAACGACAGCTTAGCTTTTTCTTGCTGTCGTTTTACATACTCCCTCACATCCTATTTAATCCTTTAAGTATTTAGCCCCCATCCAAATATAATTAAGCGTAATATTGCTACTTAATCGATTATGTAACCACGCTGTGAATACGTATGCATTTAATTGTAAATATTAGCTCAGGGTATATATTTAGTCGAAGTGTTGTTTTTTCATGCAACACCTTTATTCGACAACAAGGCCTGATATGAATTCATTGCTAACCAAAAGTTTGCTTATTTTATTACTAAGCCTAACTACTGCATGTACACACACTAAAACTTCAAACAGTGCCTATGAGCCCAAACCCTACGTAAAACTGACTCACCCAGAGTGGTCAAAAAATGCGGTGATGTATCAACTCAATACTCGCCAATTCACCAAAGAAGGCACCTTTAATGCAGCACAGCAGCAATTGCCACGCTTGAAAGAGTTAGGCGTTGATATTATTTGGCTTATGCCCATAAACCCGATTGGTGAAGAAAACCGAAAAGGCAGTTTAGGCAGCCCTTATTCTGTAAAAGATTACCGTAAAGTAAACCCTGAGTTTGGCACACTTGAAGACCTTAAAGCCTTTGTGAACAAAGCCCATGATATGGGGATGTATGTCATTTTAGATTGGGTAGCAAATCACAGTGCTTGGGATAACTGGCTTCGATTTGAACATCCCGATTGGTACGACCGAGACTACAAAGGCCAATTTAGACCGACACCATGGTGGGACTGGTCTGACATTATTGATTTTGATTATTCAAAACCTGCTCTACGTGAGTACATGACAGAGTCAATGAAGTACTGGGTAAAAGAAGTCGGTATTGATGGCTATCGCTGTGATGTGGCAGGCTTTGTGCCCGTAGACTTTTGGAATAACGTCCGCCGTGAGCTTGATGACATAAAGCCTGTTTTAATGCTTGCTGAGTGGGAGTCTCGCGATTTACATGCCGAAGCCTTTGATATGACTTACGCCTGGTCATGGTCTGAGCACATGCATAAAATTGTAAAAGGTCATGCTGATGTTAGCGCCCTCTTCGTTTATTACTCATGGAACGAAAGTGCATTTCCAGAAGAAGCTTATCGCCTAGTGGGTGTTGCCAACCATGACACAAATGCATGGGAAGGCACTATGTTCGAAAACTATGGCGATGCACTTGAAGCCGTTATTGCATTATCTGTCGTTGGTGAAGGCTTCCCGATGATTTATAACGGTCAAGAAGCAGGTAACGATAAACGCCTCGCTTTTTTCGAACGAGACCCAATCAAATGGCAAAAGCACCCTATCGGTGATTTATATCAATCATTATTTACACTCAAACATAATAATGAAGCACTGTGGAATGGCCAATTTGGCGGCCGCATGGTGCATGTACCAAACACCGCACCAAAACAGGTACTTAGCTTTGTTCGAGCAAAAGGCAACGATAAAGTATTTGCTGTGTTCAACCTATCGAAAGAGCCTCAAACAGTTAACTTTAACGAGCCATTGTTTTTAGGTAAATACACAGATGCTTTTTCAAAACAGGCAATGGAATTTACTCAAACAACAGAACTTACAATTCCAGCATGGGGATTTAGAGTGTTTGTAGAATAGCTCACCGCCTTAACTTACTCCCCCAGTAACCAAATTTGATCCCATAATTAAAATATGGGGTCTAATAATCAATTAATTACTTTACTAACAAGACACCCATATTAATTTCTATTACTTCACAGAGTTAAACCTATAAAAAAACCTCTAACTAGACACCCAACTTAAAATTTCTCACTTCTCAAAATTATGACTAAACTTAAATTGTTCAACTCATGGAGGAGAAGAGCATGGCAACCCCACGTAGAAACTTAATTAGCGTTTCAAACACGCCTTACTACCATTGTATTTCACGCTGCGTTCGTCGCGCTTATTTGTGCGGGCAAGACCCACTGACGGGTCGTTCATATGAACATAGGCGGGGTTGGGTTGAAAACAAACTACTTCAACTTGGCCGGATATTTTGTATTGATATTTGTGCCTACGCGGTTATGAGTAATCACACTCATCTAGTCCTACACATCAATATAGCAAAAGCTAAGCGTCTAAATAATAAAGCGATTCTAATTAGGTGGCACAAATTATTCAAAAGTACATTCCTATGCCAACGATTCTTAAATGGCGAATTGCTAACACAAACCGAGCTCGCTGCAATTAATGCCAGAGTAAATTTATATAGAGAAAGGCTCAGCAGCATTAGTTGGTTTATGCGAGTTCTTAACGAGGGTATTGCACGAAAAGCGAATCTAGAGGATGAATGTAAAGGACGATTTTGGGAAGGTCGCTTTAAATCGCAAGCCTTGCTCGATGAAGCTGCACTTGCTGCATGCCTTGCTTATGTTGATTTAAACCCAGTAAGAGCAAAAGCGGCTGATTTACCTGAGCAATCTGACTACACCAGTATTAAATCTAGAATTAATGCAGCTCAAAATAATAAGCAACCGAAATCACTTATGCGCTTTGCAGGTAAACCTCGTAAACATATGCCTAAGGGACTACCATTTGAACTCAAGACATATCTGCAACTTGTAGATTGGACAGGCCGTTCAATACGACAAGATAAGCCAGGGAAAATCCCAGAAGATGCTTTACCAATACTTGAAAGATTAAACATTTGTACTGACAACTGGCTTACACTCACAACCTCATTTACACGCTCATTTAAAAATACGGCTGGTAAAGAACAGGCTATATCTGCTTATACAAATCACATGAAACGAAAACGAAGAAGCTCTATTAGCACTAGTCGAGCACTATTTGCCTAAACCGAAACTCGAAAATATTTAGAGTAGCCTTGCATTTGGACTAAGCTTGCCCGAAATCTGGCACTAGTCAGAGAATAACTACAGCATCATGTAAAAAGAACATTCGATTTATAAATAAATTTAGTAAATTAATTTAGAACGACTGGGTAGCCTTATTTAAAGTCAGCTATTAAAAAATCTACTAAAGTAGCCTAAAATGGGTGTCTTTTTAATTTTTGTAACCTGTACCTCACCAGCTGTGTCTCCTTCAATTCAATCATGTGCATAACGACGAAGTTTACATTTTTAATATGGGTGTCTTGATAATTCTAAATAAAATGGATGTCTTGATAAATTGATGAAATTTACATTGTTAATGTGGATGTCTAGATAACTTAGAGAATAAACATACTTAAAGTTAAGTTTAATTAACACAGGAATAAAAGATTGTTTCTAAAGAAAGCTTTAAAACAGAATTTATATGAGGAAAGTCACCCAAAGAAGATTTTGGGTGGCAGTCTTACCAGCCGCATCTCGGCACACACGTCACACGCTGTGGCTGCTCCCTTCCGGGCCTGACCAGGTTCACCTGCTAGTGTTGCGAGAGGACCAATAAGACTACCATTGAGGGCCTTGTTTGGCGCGGGAGGGATTATCTCTACTTTTAGCCTGTTATTCAAGGGGTATTCGAAAAAGAAAGTGCGATTGCATACTTGGTATACAATCGCACTGTCATTAAGGGGGTTATCGCTTACTTTTCAAGTTCAGCTTTAATGTTGAGTAATGCAGCTTTCACTTTTTTCATATTTTCTGGGCCCATACGCAGTAATTGTTTTTGCGCATCAGGTAGGTTTTCCCACTCAGAGTATGCATATTGATAAGTGACTGAGTTGCGAACAAGTGGCATATCACCTTTTGGCTCTGGCGTATCAAGCAGTACGTCAATAGCCTCTTCTAGCGTGCCTGTGAATGCATCACCTTCGTAGCCAATTTCTGCATAAGCTTCGTTGATAAGTGGTTTGTATTCATCATACATACGAATAACTTGAGCAGCGCTTAGGCTAGTAAATAGTTTTACGTATGGCGTATAGCGCTCATAGCTATTTGGGTCGATTGTTAAAATGTCGCCCTCAATAACTTTAAACGACTCTTTAGGACGCTCAACAGGTGCATGGCTTAATGCCACTTTACCTTTTGCGATGTTATCAACATACACAACACCACGACGAATAAGGTCATCGGTCACCATTAAGCTCATCACTTGGTCACTTAGTAACTCATCCATACGAGCAACAACCACTTCATCGCTTTCATTTAACGTTGGTAGTGGCTCGACTTCTGGAACTGGCTCTGGAGTGCGCTCTGGAGCAGTATCGACTACAACTGGTTCTGGCTCAGGCTCTGTCACTTCAGGTTCTGGTTCAGGCTCTTGATACTCAACAACTGGCGCTTCTTCTGCAACAATGTCTTCAACAACTTGCACTGGTTTATCTTCAGGCTTCAATAAAATAAACGCTGCCACACCAGCAACAAGAATAAGCACAACCACCGCAAAAATCAGGTTGTTATTTGATGAACCCTTTTGTACTTCAGGTTCTGACGAATGCTCTGACATAGACACTCCCTTAAAAATAAAACAGATAAAAATACGAAAAAACCATTTAGCCTTGAGCTAATCTTTGCTTCTTCTAGCTTAAAGACTTACAGTTGATAAATAAAGTAAAGACGCACAACTATTTAAATGCAACCATGAGCAGTAAGTTAAAAAAAACACAACACTCTAAAATCGCTTTATTACTAACAGGTGGTGGCGCGCGAGCGGCTTATCAAGTTGGTGTGCTTAAAGCGATAACGCAAAGCATGCCTCGTACAGCCCCACTGCCCTTTACTATTATTAATGGGACATCAGCTGGCGCAATTAATTCCGCAGCGTTAGCATGTTATGCATCCTGTGCGCATTTAGCATGCAAAAAACTTGAATGGGTGTGGAAGAATTTTTCGACTTCTCAGGTTTATAAAAGCGACTTTTTAAGTGTGTTTTTGCATATTACTCGCAACATGCTTACGAGTTTTCAATCTGAACATATTAATCACCCACCAGCGAGTTTACTGAACAATAAACCGCTGAGAAAACTGTTGCACGAAATACTCGATTTATCGCGTATCGAACGGAATTTACATAAAAACTACCTAGATGCAGTATCAATTACTGCTTCGAGCTATACAACTGGTGACTCTGTCGCATTTTTTCAGTCACTGACACAAAAACCGTGGCGCAGAGCAAAGCGTGAAGGGCAAGCAACCCGCATTAATGTTGAGCACTTAATGGCATCGAGCGCTATTCCGATGGTGTTCCCGAGCGTGAATGTTTATAACCACTATTTTGGCGACGGCTCTATTCACCAACTTTCGCCACTGAGTCCGTCGGTTCACTTAGGTGCTGAAAAAATCTTTATTATTGGTGTTGATGAACCAAAAGAATTGCACCCACCGGGTTACCAGCCTCATTACCCGGGTCTTTCTAATATTGCTGGTCACTTACTCGATAGCGTATTTACCGACACGCTACAGTCTGATTTAGAGCGTTTACAGCGTATCAATCGCACGCTAAGCCTGTTACCTGCCCGCGACAAACACCAAGAGTTAAAACAAATCGAAACTTGCGTGATCAACCCATCGCAAAACTTTAATGCAATCGCAGCTCAGTTTTATGATGACATGCCTATGGCAATCAAACTGTTACTACGCATGATAGGCGTGAAGAAACGTTCGCAATCGAGTTTAACGAGCTACTTACTGTTTGAAAAACGTTATACCCAAAAGCTTATTGAAATTGGCTACCAAGATGGCCTTAAAAAGCTACCTGAAATTCGTAAATTCTTAGAACTGGAGTAGCTAATAGCTACTCCATACCGTCGAGTAAAAATCTCTCTACCCGCTCTACTCGGCGAGGCTTGCCTTGTAACACTAAAATATCACCTGCCAATAAAATAGTTTGTGATGAAGGTGCGTCAATTTCTCGGTCTTGTCGGCGCAGCGCTCTAACCGACACACGGCGCTGCTCAAGTTTAAGCTCACTAATTTTCTGATTAACCGCATAAGCGTGTTCTGGCAGAGCTATAACATGTAAATACTCAAGCCTATCTGAACTTGCCTCTTCGCCATCGAGTTTATCGCCAGTGAAAAAGCCATTTAAAAACTTATAACGATTACGCCGCTCTTTACTTACTCGGCGTATGATCCGTGTCATCGGCACGCCAGACATATAAAGCACATGCGAAACCAACATTAGGCTTGCTTCGAGTGTTTCAGGCACTACCTCAGTAACACCAAGCTCTTTAAGCGTTTCCATTTCGGTATCATCTCGCATCCGTACCAGTATTTTCACGTCAGGAGCTATTTGCTTGATGGCATCAACAACAATTTGCGTTTGCTCAAAATCAGTAAAAGTAATAATGACTAGCCTTGCCCGCTCTACACCCGCTGATTTTAAAATATCTTTTTGATTTACATGGCCAAAAATAACTGGCTCACCAGCCGCTTTTGCTTCTTGCAATAAGATAGGGTTACTTTCAACCGCCACGTATTCAATAGCTTCTGGTTTTAAAAAGCGTGCTACGGTTTGCCCAACACGAGAAAAGCCACAGATCACAATATGATTTTGATATAAAGGGCTACTTGTCGCAGGCTGCTGCCAATACTGCCCTGCATGGCTTAAAAGGCCAAGCTTTTTAAGAATAAGCGGTGTTTTTTCAATAAGATAAGGCGTTAGTGCCATTGAAAGTACGCCAACTGCAATTAAAAACGAAGCTTGCTCTGAGCTTATCAGCAAATGCTGCGAAGCAAGTGCAATTAACACAAAGCCAAATTCTCCCATTTGCCAAAGCATAATACCCGCCGAAACCGCATCTTGCTTGCGCTCACCCATCACTTGAGCGGAAATCGCGAGCACCGCAATTTTAAATAGCAATAAGCCAATTAATACTGCGATGATCCAGTACCAGCTATTAAGTACATAAAGCACATCTAACTGCATACCGACGGTAACAAAAAAGAGCCCCATCAATATATCGCGAAACGGCCGAATATCTGCTTCTAGTTGGTGACGATAATGACTCTCACCTAACATCATACCAGCTAAAAAGGCGCCTAACGCCATCGATAAACCAAATAGGTAAGTCAGGCCTGCGGCAAACAAGGCAACCAATAAAGTCGTTAGCATGAATAGCTCATCGGTTCTTACCAACGCTATTTCGCTAAACACTTTAGGCAAAATCCATTTACCTATGCCGAACAATAAAATACATACTAAAGCGCCTTTAGTAAGTGCAAAAGCCAATGCTCCAGCAATTTCTTCAGAGCCACTTTGTGCTAGTAAAGGATAAACAATGAGTAGAGGGACAACAGCAATATCTTGAAATAGCAACACCCCTATTGCCAACTGGCCGCGGCGCTGGTTTAAGTCTCCTGATTCTTTAAGTAACTTAACCACCACCGCCGTTGAAGACAGCGCCATTAAACTGGCGATGGTAAAACTATTTAAAAGGCTGTGCTCTAACAGCAGTAAAATCAGCATAAATACAATGCTGGTCACCACAACCTGTAAGGAGCCAAGACCAAACACAATATTGCGCATTGCCATTAAACGCGGCAATGAAAACTCAAGCCCTAAACTAAACAGTAAAAATACAATGCCGAGTTCGGCAACAAAGTGCATTTCGTGGCTTTGCGCCATCCAGCCAATACCATGACTCCCCGCCAACACGCCGGTGGCAAGATAAGCAAGAATAGGTGGTAAACCAATTCGTTTGAAGAACCAAACAAATAATACGGCAGCGACGAGCAAGCCAAACACTTGAATCAGCACATTTTGCAAGCAATAAACTCCCTTCTACTTGATGATAAAGCTGTACCCTACCTTAAATATAGCAACCATCTGTTTTTCAGCCAGTTTAAAAATGTGGCACAAATCTCGCTAAGTATGAGTATCTAAACACTCCGGGGGGAGAATTATCATGGAAAATGTCCATATTTTGACGCAGCGGGTGTCTGCGCGAGGCGAGTTTCTGCCGTTTTCGGCAGAGCATTACCGAATAAATGAAACAAATAGTCCACACGATTTGGTCGCAAGGTTACAAACTACGTTATCAATCGAAGAAATTTTGACAATTTTTGCCGAACACGCAAAACAACTGATCAATTTATCTGGATTACAGTTCCAATCTGCACTCGGAGTGTCACAAAGTGCTGGCAGCGATACCAGTCAAACACCGTACTCTTTTGATTTAGATATCGAAAGTGAACGCTTAGGGCAGTTAATTTATTTTAGTCAGTTCCCTATGGGTAAAGCGATTGAAGCAAAATTAAAGCAGCTTCATACAGCACTCGTTTACCCATTACGTAATGCGCTTATGTACACCCGCGTATTACGTTTAGCGACTAAAGATGCTTTAACAGGCTTAAATAATCGTAGTCAATTTAATGACAGCTTGGCACAAAAGCTAGAACGTTGCCGCCGTCAGCATCGTCCATTTAGTTTAATGCTGCTTGATTTAGATAACTTTAAACAAGTGAACGATAACTTTGGTCATAAAATTGGCGATGATGTACTGCAAGAATTTGCTAATGTATTACGCACTAGTGTGCGCGGCACAGACTCTATTTTCCGCTTTGGTGGAGATGAATTTGCATTATTAATCGACGACCCTGAATTCACCACTAATAAGGTAATTGCTGATCGTATTATGAGTTTGGTTGCTAGCTCAGGGTTGATGGCTCAATATGATGTAACATCAAGTATTGGTTATACGCTCGCCAATAACCAAGACTGCGAAAACGAAGTGTTTGCCCGTGCTGACAAGGGCCTTTATAAGGCAAAAGCAGCAGGAAGAAACTGCGCAAGAGCTTACTAATTGAGTAAAAGCCTAGCATCCCCCGCTAGGCTTTTTTGTTTATAAATTTATAACCCAGTAATACTAACCAAAAACCAGCGAAGAAGCCGCTTAATAAGTAAAGCAAGGCAGCCATGGTGGTGAGGGGCGATACCATCACTAGAGCCAGCGGCGTAAGTACGCCCAGAATAAAGAAAATACCGCCTTTGCCTGACCAGTAACCTAGCAGCAATAATGAGCAAACTAGGCCGCCAGCTAGCGCATAAAAAAGTGTATTTATTGTCAGCTCTGCATAAGCAAAACCAGCAATTACAGCCACTAGCACCGACAACGCAAAGCCAAGTGGTGCCTTATTAACTAGTGATAAACCAACATGTGGTTGTTCACTCATAGATTGTCTCCCAAAGAATGCCATCTTCAACACTGTGCTGCTCACTAATAAAGTAGCCAACAACTTGCACAAGTTGATCGTTATAAAAAATAAGTGGTGTCTGCGCACGTAACCAAGGAGCTACTTTGGCATCTTTAAACCAATGTTTTAAAGTATTTGAACCAGGTTTATGCAACGGTTTTATACGCGCTTGAGGCTTATTAAATTCAACCCTTACTTGCTCATCGGGCTTTGGTTTTCTAATACCCTTGCCCGCTTTCACTATTAGTTTTCGGCCATCTGTCAGTTCAAAACTCTGTAAAGCAATATTCATCGCCTCAGGTATTGCCTGCTCTTTTACAAAGTACCAATGTTGCTGATGCCGACGAACATCGCCGCTTTGCAAACAAATTTTTAACTGGGCATCGGCTTTTGCTGTTAAGCCTTGTTCAATAATTTGCTGTAGCTGATTCTCTGAAGGTAGTTGATGGGTAAACTGATTCAGCCACGCACGTACAAGGTTTGCTTGTCTGGGCTTACTAAACCCCGCTATTGCCTCGCAGCTTAAACCACCCTGTGAATTTTGGCAGTGTGTAAGGTCGTTTTGAGTATATTCATCGAGCAGCGATTGCTGCTTTTGTAACAGCCGAATACTGCGCGCTGCACTTTTTTCAAACCCTTGAAAACGCTCCGTTAAAATCGGCATAACCTGATGACGTAAAAAATTACGGTCAAAGCGTTCATCAATATTTGAGTCATCGGTGATATGGGTAATAGCAAATTCACTGGTAAATTGTTCAATTTGCTCACGAGTGATATTAATCAGCGGTCTAAAACATACACGCCCAGACGCTAACAATCGCGTTTGTGGCATTGATGCTAAGCCTTGCAAGCCAGAACCACGCTTTAAACGAAGTAAGAAGGTCTCAAGTTGATCATTTAAGTGCTGACCAAGCAGTATTACACTACTTGGTATACAGTTTTCGTCGAGTGCTTGGTACCGAGCCTCTCTTGCTTGTGCCTCAAGTGATGTACGCGAGCGCTCATAAATTTCAACATGCACCGCTTTAAATGCGACATCGAGCTCTTCACACAGCGATTGGCAAAACCCTTGCCACTCATCAGCATACTTGCTCAAACCATGATTAACATACACAGCTTCAAGTTTAAGTTCTGAGTGTTGCTGTTGAGCTTGCTTCATTAAATGTAACAATACAACAGAATCAACACCGCCAGATAAGGCAACGCTAAAGCTACTTTGCTGAGCGTTCAGCAAAGGCTGCAATTGTGCTAAAAAATGGTGGTATAAATCTGATGTTTGCATTTAAAACCAATGAGTATACAAGCGTCTTTGTTATCGGCATTATAAAACAAAAAAAGCCGCAAAAGCGGCTTTTTTCAATTTTAAGCTGTGTTTAGCAATAGCCAAACGACATTAAACGTTTGTAACGCTGATCAAGCATTTCATCTAGTGAAAGGCCTTGTAAGTCAGCTAGGTCACGCTTAAGTTGGTTTTTAAGGTTACGCGCCATCGCATCGTAATTACGATGTGCGCCACCAAGTGGCTCATCAATTACGTTGTTGATTAAATCAAGCTCTTTAACACGTGCAGCTGTTACACCCATGGCTTCTGCAGCTAATGGTGCCTTGTCTGCACTTTTCCATAAGATTGATGCACAACCTTCTGGTGAAATTACAGAGTAAGTGCTGTATTGCAACATGTTAACGCGGTCGCCCACACCAATTGCTAATGCACCACCAGAACCACCTTCACCGATAACAGTACAGATAGTTGGTACTTTTAACGCGGCCATAACTTTAAGGTTACGCGCAATTGCTTCACTTTGACCACGCTCTTCAGCGCCAACACCTGGGTATGCACCTGGAGTGTCGATAAATGTCATGATTGGCATTTTGAAACGCTCAGCCATTTCCATTAAGCGTAATGCTTTACGGTAACCTTCTGGCTTTGGCATACCAAAGTTGCGTTTAATTTTTTCAGCCGTGTCACGCCCTTTTTGTTGGCCAATAACCATCACTGGTTGACCTTCAAAACGTGCAACACCACCTAAAATAGCTGGGTCGTTAGCAAAAGTACGGTCGCCTGCTAGTTCGTCAAATTCCGTGAAAATGCGCTCGATGTAATCACGAGTATAAGGACGCAACGGATGACGGGCTAACTGAGAAACCTGCCAAGCACCTAATTCAGAGAAAATTTTCTCTTTCATTTCAGCACTTTTCTCTTTTAATCGACTGACTTCCTCTTCTAATCCAAGGTCTAATTCGCCAGCGCGGCTTACATTTTGTAATTCTTCAATTTTTGCTTCTAATTCTGCGATTGGAAGCTCAAAATCAAGATAATTGAGGCTCATGCTCTAAACTACCTAATTAATTAAATTCTAGTTCTACATCTTGCGCCGCCATCAGCGATAACTTATGAATTAAGTCATCACTCGGCGTAACACACCATTCGGTTCCTAAGGTAATCTCAGCCAACGCATCCGGACGTTGATAGAATACTTTAATAGGACAAGTACCAAACTTATAAGGTTCCAGTACTTTTTGTAAATTATCGAAGAAGTTCGCCTCGATCTGCACCATATTCAAGGTCATTTTAATCGCTTTTATACGTTTTTCTCGCGCCTCAGCGATGGTGCATATGTCTCTAGCGGTCATTGTAATGCCACCAGAGAAGTTATCAAAGCTGACCTGTCCAGATATTACCAAGATATTGTTTACTTGCAGCAAATCTTGGTACATTTCAAACTGTTCTGGGAATAAGCGTACATCAATACGGGCACTCTTGTCATCTAAAGTTACAAGACCCCATCGATTTCCCTTTTTGTTTATCAAGGTACGGGCAGAAATCACTAAGCCTGCGGCCGTTGACTGCACATCACGGTTAGTAGGTTGTAAATCGACCAGCCTTCCTGATGTATAATGCTTTAACTCTTTACGATACTGATTAATTGGGTGGCCAGTTAAATACAGCCCTAAAGTTTCTTTCTCACCATCTAGCCACTCATTGTCGGTTAAATCTGTGGCTTTGATAAATGCTTGTTCAACTTCATCTGGCTCTGTGGCAAGTAATCCAAATAAATCTGCCTGCCCTAATGACTCAGCCTTATGATGCTGATCGGCCGCTCGCATGGCATCTTTTAAACTTGCTAATAAGGTTGCACGGCCAGGTTGGGTTTTATCTGGGCCAAGTTGATCAAGCGCTCCGGCATAAATAAGCTTTTCAACAACTCGCTTGTTTAAACGCTTTAAGTCAACACGGGCACAAAAATCAAATAAGTCTTTAAACGGGCCACCTTCGCTACGGGCTTCTAGAATAGCTTCAACAGGCGCCTCACCAACCCCTTTAATGGCACCGATACCGTAAACAATCTCACCTTGTAGATTAACCGTAAACTTGTACTCACCGGCATTTACATCCGGCGGTAACAAGGTCAGTTTCATGTTTTCACATTCATCTACCAAGGTAACAATTTTATCGGTGTTATCCATATCCGCCGACATTACCGCAGCCATAAATTCTGCTGGGTAGTGGGTTTTCATCCACAGCGTTTGGTACGATACTAAGGCATAAGCAGCTGAGTGAGATTTATTAAAACCATAACCTGCGAATTTCTCTACCAAGTCGAAGATTTTCATTGCAAGTTCGCCGTCAACTCCGTTATTAACAGCTCCTTCTTCGAAGGTTGAACGTTGCTTTGCCATCTCCTCTGGCTTTTTCTTACCCATCGCACGACGCAACATGTCAGCGCCACCTAGCGTATAACCAGCCAGTACCTGCGCAATCTGCATTACCTGTTCTTGATAAAGAATGATACCGTAAGTCGGTTCTAGAATGGGTATCAAGCTATCGTGTTGCCACTGTACATCAGGATAAGATAACTCTTCGCGGCCATGCTTACGGTCGATAAAGTTATCTACCATGCCTGATTGCAATGGACCAGGGCGGAATAGCGCTACCAGTGCGATCATATCTTCGAAGCAGTCGGGCTTTAGACGACGAATAAGGTCTTTCATACCACGAGATTCTAACTGGAATACCGCGGTGGTTTCGGCGCGTAGCAGTAACTCAATACTTGGCTTATCATCAAGTGGGATGGCGTTGATATCAACCGGCTCTTTACCCTCTCGGGCTAAGCGCTCGTTAGTCATATCAAGCGCCCATTGCAAGATGGTAAGTGTTCTTAGACCTAGGAAGTCAAACTTAACTAAACCCGCCGTTTCAACGTCGTTTTTATCAAATTGCGTTACCGGGAATTTACCCTCATCATCACAATAAAGAGCAGCAAAGTCAGTGATAGTGGTTGGTGATATTACAACACCACCAGCGTGTTTACCGGCGTTACGTGTACAGCCTTCGAGGATGCGACACATATCAATAAGCTCTTTGACCTCTTCATCACCGTCGTAGGCTTCTTGTAAACGCGGCTCAACATCAAACGCTTTAGCCAAGGTCATGCCCGGATCGCCCGGCACTAGTTTAGAGATACGATCAACAAAGCCGTAAGGGTGACCAAGTACACGGCCTACGTCACGGATAACCGCTTTTGCAGCCATGGTACCAAAAGTAATGATCTGAGATACCGCGTCACGGCCATAAAGCGCCGCTACGTGATCAATTACCTCATCACGCCTATCCATACAGAAATCGACGTCGAAATCGGGCATTGAGATACGTTCTGGGTTCAAGAAACGTTCGAATAGTAAGTCAAATTCAAGCGGATCAAGGTCAGTAATCTTCAGTGCATAAGCAACCAATGAACCGGCACCAGAACCACGCCCTGGACCTACCGGAATATTGTTATCTTTACTCCACTGAATGAACTCCATTACGATCAAGAAGTAACCCGGGAAACCCATTTGGTTGATTACGTCGAGCTCTATTTTCAGACGCTCATCATACTCACCACGTTTTTCTTTACGCTCTTGCTCATCTGGGAATAAAAACTGTAAACGTTCTTCAAGACCATCTTCAGAGACCTTAACCAAGAAGTCTTCAATTTTCAGCGAACCGGTTGGGTAATCAGGTAAGAAGTAAGTTCCTAATTGTACGGTCACATTACAACGCTTAGCAATTTCAACGGTGTTTTCTAACGCTTCAGGAATATCGCTAAATAGCTCAGCCATTTGCTCTGCTGTTTTAAGATATTGCTGCTCAGAAAAACGTTTTGGTCTACGTTTATCTTCTAAGGTGTAACCGTCATGGATTGCCACGCGGATTTCATGGGCTTCAAAGTTTTCTGGTTTTAAAAACACCACTTCGTTAGTTGCCACTACAGGTAACTGCTCTTTTGTAGCAAGCTCAACAGCTAGGTGTAAATAGTCTTCTTCTAAAGCACGTTCCGTACGAATAAGCTCAATGTAATAATGATCGCTAAAATGTTGCTTATAAAAACTAACAACCGATTCAATAAGCCCAGGGTTACCCTTTAATAGGGCTTTACCTAAGTCGCCATCTTTAGCGCCAGATAATAAAATTAGGCCATTTTTGTGCTCCACCAGCCATTCACGGTCAACCACTGGGCGGTGAAATAAATGTCCTCGCTGGTATGCTTTAGAGATCAATAAAGTAAGGTTTTTATAACCTTCGTTATCTTTCGCTAAGATGGTAATTCGGCTAGGTTCATCTTCAAATTCAGGGCTTCTTAACCAAAAGTCTGCGCCGACAATAGGTTTAATACCAGCGCCATGGGCAGCGCCATAAAAACGCACCAAACCACATAAGTTCATCTGATCGGTGATAGCCAACGCAGGCATTTGCAGCTCTTCTGCTTTAGCGACAATTGGCTTAGTTTTAGCTAGGCCATCCACCATTGAGAAATCTGAGTGAACACGTAAGTGAACAAATTGTGGCGCAGGCATTACAGTTGCTCTCCTTTTAACGCCAAAATGCGCTGAACAGGTTTAAAGCTTTTACGATGCTCTGCAATAGCACCGTATTGTTCAAGCGCTGCAAAGTGTGCTTTAGTCGGATAGCCTTTATGGCCAGCAAAACCATAGTCAGGGTAACGCTTATCAAGCTCAATCATTTCATCATCACGAGCAACTTTCGCTAAAATAGATGCCGCCGAAATCTCTTCAACTAGGCTATCGCCTTTTACTACCGCCTGTGCTGGTACAGCTAACTGACTAGGCACTCGGTTACCATCAATAAAAACAAACTCAGGCTTTACGCTTAAGCCTTCAACCGCGCGACTCATCGCGAGCATAGTAGCGTGTAAAATGTTTAACTCGTCAATCTCAGTTGGGCTACAACGACCAATAGCATAGCACAGGGCTTTTTCTTTTATTTCTGCGGCTAATAATTGACGTTTTTTGTCTGATAACTTTTTAGAATCAGCTAACCCTGCAATAGGCTTATTTGGGTCAAGTATTACCGCTGCGGTAACAACATCACCCACTAATGGACCACGGCCAACTTCATCTACACCAGCAATATAATTAACATTCGGTCGTTCAATTTGCATTTAGTAACTCCGCGACTGCTGCTGCAGCTTGTTCATTGGCATTTAATCTAATGTCTTTATGTATGGATAAAAAGCGCGCTTTTAGTTCGCTGTTATCAGTATTAAGCATTGGTGTTAGCGCAGCCGATAGGTTTTCAACATTACATTCAGTTTGTAAGTACTCTGGAACGAGTTCTTCATCGGCTAATAAATTAGGCAACGAGAAATACTTAATGTTAAAAGTGAATAAGGTTTTGAAAATCCAGTAACTCAGTGGCTTAATTTTATAACCCACAACCATCGGCTTTTTGTACAGCATACCTTCAAGCGTTGCGGTTCCTGAGGCAAGTAAAATGGCATCAGCGGCTTGCATTGCAAGATTTGACTGACCATCCAATAATTGCAGTTTTAGATCAGGGGCTGTTTTTTCTAAAATTTCACAAAACTGTGCTTTTCGTTTTTCATTGACTAACGGCACCACAATTTTAAGGTCAGGGTTTTGCGCTTGAAGTTTAGCCGCTGTTTCAATGTAGGTTTCGCTTAAAAGCCCTACTTCAGAACCTCGGCTACCTGGTAGTAATGCAAGCACTTTATCTGTTTGTGCTAAACCAAGCTGATTACGAGCCTCGGTTTGGTCGTGCTCAAGGGCAATATCATCAGCCAGAGTATGACCCACAAAGGTACAAGGTACATCGTGCTTATCATAAAAGGCTTTTTCGAACGGTAAAAGTGCCAGCACTAAATTAGTGGCGGCACTGATTTTATGAATACGTTTTTCGCGCCACGCCCACACTGATGGGCTAACATATTGTACTGTTTTAATACCCGCTTCTTTTAGCGGCTTTTCGACACGTAAGTTAAAGTCAGGGGCATCAATACCAATAAATACATCTGGTGGGTTGTCGATAAAATGCTGCACCAATTGTTTGCGTATTTTTAGTAGGCGCGGTAATCGGCCAAGTACTTCAACTAGGCCCATTACAGATAATTCGTCCATATCGAATAATGTTTTACAGCCAGCCGCTTGCATACGCGGGCCTGCAATCCCTTCAAATATGGCATCCGGAAAACGGCGTTTAAGTGCTTTTACTAGCCCTTCACCTAAAATATCACCTGATAACTCACCTGCCACCAAGGCAATACGTAACGGCTTTGTTTGTTCTTTCATTCGTTGATAATTCGCAACTTTTGGCACTAATAAAAACGAGTTTACCGTGTTTTAGCAGTCGGATAAATGTCACAGAGTTAATAAATACTAGAAATCGAAATTAGCCTGCCTACTTGCTCATTGGTTGAGCATTTATTTGCGTGTGTAGCCTGCAGGTTTACTGGCCACTATCTAAAAAGAGCTTAAAAAAGAATAAAATAAGCCATAGCAAAACGGCTTTTTATAACGATTAAATATTTGAAACTTTAGAGCTTTATCTCTAATCTGTAGAAAAGGTGAGCAGGACTTATTCATCTTTATTTCGTATTTTCCTATTGACTAAAATGAATACAGGTTTAATATTCACAAAGTTTCAATAATTACTGAAACTTCATAATCAATATTTGTCGTGTCTACCGCACCCGCTAACAAGGAGCTAAACAATGATAGATGAAACATTTGTGGATCTATCGCGATTGCAATTTGCAATCACTGCCCTATTTCACTTCCTATTTGTTCCCCTTACCTTAGGTATGACGTGGATTTTAGTGATCATGGAATCCGTTTACGTGATGACAGGTCGCGAAATTTATCGTGATATGACTAAGTTCTGGGGTAAGTTGTTTGGTATTAACTTTGCGATTGGTGTGGCGACAGGTCTAACCATGGAGTTTGAGTTTGGTACCAACTGGTCTTATTACTCTCACTATGTGGGCGATATATTTGGCGCACCGCTAGCGATTGAAGGCTTAATGGCTTTCTTCTTAGAATCAACCTTTGTCGGTATGTTCTTTTTAGGCTGGGAGCGTTTGAGTAAACGTCAGCATCTAGGTGCTACCTTCTTAATGGCATTAGGGACTAACTTATCTGCGCTATGGATTTTAGTAGCAAATGGTTGGATGCAAAACCCAGTCGGTGCTGAATTTAACTACCAAACCATGCGCATGGAAATGACTAGCTTTGCTGAATTAGTATTTAACCCTGTTGCACAAGTTAAGTTTATTCATACCGTATCAGCAGGTTATGTTGCAGCATCTATGTTTGTACTTGGTATTAGTAGCTGGTACATCTTAAAAGGTCGCGACCTTGCTTTTGCTAAGCGTTCGTTCTCGGTTGCTTCAGGGTTTGGTTTAGCGTCTATTCTTTGTGTTATTTTACTTGGTGATGAATCTGGATACGAAGTTGGCGAAGTGCAAAAAGTCAAACTCGCAACTATTGAAGCTGAGTGGCATACCGAAGAAGCCCCTGCCGCATTTACTTTAGTTGGTATTCCTGACTCAGAAGAACAAGTCACCCATGCCGCTGTAAAAATCCCTTATGCACTTGGCATCATTGCTACTCGCTCTATTGACGAGCAAGTAACGGGTATTAAAGATCTTGAAAAGCAGCACGAAGAACGTATTCGCAATGGCATGATTGCATACGAATACTTAGAAAAGCTTCGTGGCGGTGAAGACACACCAGAAAACATTGCAAAGTTCGATACCTTAAAAGACGACCTTGGCTATGGTTTGCTACTTAAGCGCTACACCCCTAACGTGGTAGATGCAACAGAAGAGCACATTCAAAAAGCAGTGAAAGACTCAATCCCTCAAGTCGGCCCTATGTTCTGGTCATTTAGAATCATGGTTGGCTGTGGTGTGATCATGCTTGGTGTATTCGTCCTCGCATTTTATTACAACGCACACCGCATTATTGAACAAAAGCGCTGGTTATTATGGGCTGCGGTATGGAGTATTCCTCTGCCTTGGATTGCCATTGAGTTTGGTTGGATTGTTGCGGAGTACGGCCGCCAACCGTGGGCAATTTCGGAAATTTTACCGACCTTCTTGGCAACCTCGTCACTCACGGTGAATGACTTATTGATTAGTATTACTGGTTTCTTAGTTTTCTATACAGGTCTTGCTGCGGTTGAAGGCTGGCTGATGCTGCGCTTTATTAAACAAGGCCCAAGCTCACTTCATACCGGTAAATATCACCATGAACTTGCTAAAGCGGATTCACTTGCAAGCCAAGGAGCTCAGTCATGATTTTTGATTACGAAACACTAAAACTAATCTGGTGGCTGTTAATTGGTGTCTTACTGATTGGCTTTGCAGTGACCGATGGTATGGACATGGGTGTGGCAATTTTGCTTCGCCTAGTTGGTAAAACCGATGTTGAACGCCGTACAGTTATTAACACCATTGGCGCTCACTGGGATGGTAACCAAGTTTGGTTCATCACCGCTGGGGGTGCACTGTTTGCAGCTTGGCCTATGGTATACGCGGCCGCTTTCTCTGGCTTTTACTTTGCTATGATGCTGGTGTTATTTGCGTTATTTTTCAGACCGCTTGGTTTTGATTATCGCTCAAAAATAGATTCACCGCGCTGGCGTAATAACTGGGATTGGGGTCTATTTGCTGGCAGCTTTATTCCGGCTTTAGTATTTGGTGTGGCATTTGGTAACTTATTACTGGGCGTGCCTTATCATATCGACGACCTACTGCGTGTAAGTTATCAAGGTTCATTCTTTGCTTTATTAAACCCGTTTGCCATTGTTGTTGGCTTAGTGAGTGTACTAATGCTGGTTGGTCATGCAGGCATGTGGTTACAACTTCGTACTGATGCAGAGGTTGCTAAACGCTCAGCACAATATGGTCAATATGCACTGATGGCGTTTATTGTGCTGTTTGCTTTAGCAGGTGTGTGGGTATCGCAAATTGACGGATATAAAATCGTTAGCATGGGCGATACTCAAGGTTTTGCAAACCCGCTTGCTAAAACAGTAACTCAGGCACCGGGTGCATGGCTTGATAACTATACAAAAATGCCATTAACCATGCTGTTCCCTGCCCTTGCATTCGTGATGGCGGCACTGGCAATTGTATTATCTAAATTACAAAAACCAGCAATGGCATTGGCTGCGTCAAGCTTAATGCTTGCAGGCGTGATTTTAACAGCGGGTATGTCAATGTTCCCGTTTGTGATGCCTTCGAGCAACAACCCAAATATTAGTTTAACTATGTGGGATGCGGTTTCGAGCCATATGACACTTAACGTGATGTTTATCGCTGCGGTTATTTTTGTACCACTTATTCTTATCTACACAACATGGTGTTATGTGAAGATGTGGCGCAAAGTAACGATTAGTGAAATTGAAAACAACACTCACGGTAGCTATTAAGGAGATTTAAATATGTGGTATTTTGCCTGGATTTTAGGTGTTCTATTAGCCTGTACACTTGGGGTGATCAACGTAATGTGGTACGAATTTCACCAACATAAAGATTCGATTGCTGATGATGAGCTAGAGCTGTACGCGAGACTCAAAAACACCGATGACAACTAAACCCCGACCAAATCGCGCGCAGCAGCAAACGCTGCGCGCTTTTTTAAAGCAGTATAGCCAGTCCGCTTCAGGGCTTCTTAAATTAAGCATTAGTCTGGGCACACTCAACGCCCTATTAATGATTGCCTCTTGTTATCTTCTTGCAAACGCGGCTCATCGAGTCATGTTTGAACAAGCAAACTTGCAAGCCGTAAGCCCATTATTATGGCCGCTGGCAGGGCTAATTTTAGTTCGTGCTTTGTTGGTTACGCTAAGTGAACGCGTAAGTAACCTCGCCGCATTAAAAATAAAAAACGTGATGCGTAATACACTGCTAGAAAAGCTCAGCAAACTTGGGCCAGCCTACAGTGAACAAAAAGGTCACGGCGCAACACTTAACACCTTACATAATGGGGTGGAAGCACTGCATCAATATTACGCAAACTACATTCCGAGTGTGGCTTATAGCGCGCTTATTCCATTAGCGATATTGGTGGTGATTTTTCCAACCGATTACAAAGCAGGCCTCATCTTCCTTTTAACAGCCCCGCTTATCCCCTTTTTTATGATTTTAGTGGGCCATAAAGCGGAGCAATTAAACCAAGAACGTTGGCAACAACTCGCGGTACTTGGTAATTACTTTTTTGACCGAGTACAAGGACTGACTCAACTCAAGCTCTTTAATGCAACCAAGCGTGAGCTAAATAGCATCAGTCAGATTTCTGATGATTACCGTGGTGCTACTATGGGGGTATTGAAAGTTGCCTTTTTATCGTCTTTCGCCCTTGAGTTTTTAGCCACCATTAGTGTCGCCCTTGTTGCTGTGATCATTGGCTTTAGATTGTTTTTTGGAACGCTCGATTTTGCCACTGGATTTGTGGTGTTACTACTGGCCCCTGAGTTTTACTTACCACTTCGACAAATGGGTACTCACTATCATGCAAAACTTGAAGGGATCAGCGCCGCTGCTGATATGGTCGACATAATCAATCAAAGCGATGCTGATGAACATGTCGGGTCATCTAAACTTGAGTTACCGCTAAAAGACATACAGCTGAATGCACTTACCTTTCACTACCCAGAAACAAACGAGGGGGTGACTGATATCAACCTAACCCTGCCAAGCACAGGCTTAATTGCCTTTGTAGGTGAAAGTGGTTCGGGTAAAAGTACCTTGTTTGATTGCCTATTAGGTTTTCATCATCAGGCCAATAGTGCCATTAGCATTAACGGGCAACCACTGAGTGATACGGTATTAGCTGATTGGCAAGCACAGCTGGCGTGGATCCCACAGCAAGCCACGTTATTTTATCGGACCGTTGCAGAGAACCTGCGTTTAGCTAAACCTGATGCAAGCCAAGCAGAACTCGATGAAGCAGCGAGTAAAGCAGGTGCACTTGAATTTATTACAGCCTTACCTGATGGCTTTAACACCTTGCTCGGTGAACAAGGCGAAGGCCTCTCTGGTGGGCAAAAGCAGCGCATAGCCCTTGCCCGTGCATTTTTGAAGAATGCCCCAGTGCTGATGTTAGATGAGCCTACCGCTCACTTAGACAGCCAAACAGAGCATTTAATCAATCAAGCTATCCGAGAGTATGCAAAAGACCATTTAGTGCTGGTTATTGCTCACCGACTGAATACGGTTAAACACGCCGATAAGATTTACGTTATGCAACAAGGTCACATTGTTGAATCTGGTCAGTACCAGCAACTGACTGAGCAAGCGGGCCTTTTTGCTAAACTGGTAAGCCATGGTGACGCCCATGCATAACTTTATACGTCTATTAAAACTGTGCAAACCTCATACTGGCATGTTGCTTTTAGGGGCTTTTTTAGCAAGCTTAACGGTTCTCGCTAATGTGGGCTTGCTCGCTATATCTGGGTGGTTTTTAGCAGCTATGGCAGCGGCGGGCATTGCGGGTGTGCAGATGAATTACTTTACCCCTGCTGGAGTGATCCGCTTTTTAGCTATCGTGCGCACAGCGTCTCGTTACGGTGAGCGGATGATAACTCATAATGCTACCTTTTTATTGCTGAGCGAAATTCGCGTAAACATGTTCAAGACTCTGAGCCAACTAAACAATGTTGACTTAGCAATGAGTCGTAGTAGCGATTTATTTAACCGGCTACAGAATGATGTCGATGCGCTGGATAAATTCTACCTCAATGTGCTGCTGCCGATTATTGTCGCCTTGATCAGCATTCCTATCGTAATGGCCTTCATGGCCATGTATAACGCTGAGGTTGCATTAGTTTGCTTTACTTCACTGATGATTATTGGCGTGCTGCTTCCCGCATTGTTAAGCCATAAGCTTCATCAACAAGCGGATACCGAAACCCAACTTTCAGCCGAGTTAAGAGCTGAACTTGCCGATACACTATCAGGTGCCAGAGAGCTTGCTGTATATCAAGCACAGGCGGCGCAATTAGCGCATTGTGACTCACTCAGTAAACAATACAACAACCAGCTCTATAATCGCCACAAAGCCGTGGCAAACAGTAATGGTTTAAGCACTTTGGTGATCCAACTCACCATGCTGGCCAGTGTATTTATGATAATTCCACTGGTTACAATGGGGACTATGAAAAACGTTGAACTGGCGATGCTCGCGTTATTTGTATTAGCAAGCTTTGAAACCGTGCTCACCCTGCCTACGGCATTTATTGAATTGCCGCTTACTTTAAGTGCCGCAAAGCAACTGTTTGATCTTGAAGATAAACACAGCAGCTTAGCCGAAAAGCCAAACAACTTAGATGATCAGCTAGCAAACCAATTAGCTGACAAATCAGGGCTTGGTCTTGAGCTAAGCGAGGTCAATTACCAATACTTGGGGGCAAAAAGTAAAGCCCTTAGCAATATCAATTTTGCGATTACACCCGGCAGTAAAGTTGCTCTAGTCGGTGCCAGTGGCAGTGGCAAAACCACTCTAGTTAACTTACTCACGGGCCTTTGGCCGCTGCAATCAGGCTCATTAAAGCTCACCACCAAGCAAGATAACTTTGAACTTGAAAGCTTGAGCACTGCAACACGCTTTAAGCAGCTAACGATAGTTGCCCAGCAGCATCATATTTTTGATGGCACGCTACGTGAAAATCTTCGCTATGCAGCTTTTGATGCGACAGATGAAATGCTTATTGAGGCCTGTGAACAAGCTGAACTTGGCTCTTGGCTTAAGAACTTAAAAGCAGGCCTTAATACCCGCTTAGGAACAGCAGGCAGAAAGCTTTCTCATGGTCAGTCACGTCGTATTGCCATTGCCCAAGCTCTATTAAGGCAAGGTAATTTAATCATTCTTGATGAACCAACAGAGAGCCTAGATAATCACACTAAGCAAAACTTGCTGACTACACTTGAGAAAATATGGGCAGATAAAACCATGCTGACCATTACTCACGACCCAGCAATGCTAAGTCGTGTTGATAAGGTTATTTGGTTAGAGCAAGGACATGTAAGAGCCCTTGCAAGTCATGCTGAATTAATGGCTAATGAGGCCGACTACGTAGAACTTATTACCCGTTTTTAATCGAGCTGCTCAACGGTGACGTCAATCACACCTTGCTTGACTGAGGCAATTTGTGAAAACGCCTTTTTTGATAAGTCGATAATACGACCGCGGATAAATGGGCCGCGGTCATTAATGGTAACAATCACGCTTTTATTGTTAGCAATATTAGTAACTTTTACTCTGCTGCCAAAACCAAGCGTTTGATGAGCCGCGCTCAATGCCTGTTGATTAAACACCTCACCACTTGCTGTCGTTCGGCCATGATATTTATCAGCGTAATAACTGGCTTTGCCTTTTTCTATTGCTCCTTTAGATACCGAAGGCGCACTACTACAACCACTTATAATTAAGCTTAACAATGCAAAAATGATGAGTTTATTCATATTACTAGATCCTTTTTTGCCATGAAGATAGCAAGCACTGACTTAGCAAAACCTGAACTATATCAAGTTACCTAATTAAGCGAATGAGTATAAAAACAAAAAAGCCACCTTACGGTGGCTTTTATAGAAGTTCGCTTATGATTAGCGAATAATTCCGCGCTCTGAGCTTTTCACGAAGTCTATCATCAGCTGAACAGCTGGGTACTTCGCAGCATCTTCACTTAGCTCAGCGATTGCTTCTTCAACACCTAAGCTCTTACGATAAAGCGTTTTATATGCACGGCGTGTTGCCATGATTTCATCGCTTTCAAAGCCACGGCGTTTCATGCCTTCAGTATTGATTGCTACAGGGCCTGCCGGCGTACCAATAGTAGTTACAAATGGCGGTACATCTTTATTAACGCCTGAGTACATACCTACAAAGGCATGTGAACCAATTTTACAGAACTGGTGAACACCTGAATTACCTGCAAGGATCACCCAGTCACCTACGTGTACGTGGCCAGCTACAGAGGCATTGTTAGCAAAAATAACGTTATCGCCCACAACTGCATCATGTGCAACGTGTGTGTAAGCCATAAATAAGTTGTTGCTACCAATTTTTGTTACACCTTGGTCTTGAATCGTACCACGGTGAATTGTCGCACACTCACGGATCACGTTGTTGTCACCAATGATCAAAGTCGTTGGCTCATTCGCATACTTTTTGTCTTGGCAAGCTTCACCAACCGAAGCAAATTGGAAAATATGGTTACCAGAACCAATCGTCGATGGGCCTTTTACAACCACATGAGATTCGATGATACAGTTATCACCAATAGTTACATCGTTACCGATATAGCTGTAAGGGCCAACTGATACGTTATTTCCAAGTTTTGCACCTGGTTCGATTATCGCCGTAGGATGGATCACTATTAAAACTCTCTTCTCGCACACATGATTTCGGCAGTACACACTACTTTGCCGTCAACTTTTGCTTCTGCTGCAAATTTCCATATATTGCGGCGCTCTTTTACAAACTCTACATGCAAATGCATAGTATCGCCAGGTAATACCGGCTGTTTGAATCGCGCATTGTCGATCGCTGCGAATAAATATAGTTCGTTATCGCTACGATTTTCAACTGTCTTAAAACCAAGTAAGCCAGTTGCTTGAGCCATTGCTTCTAAAATCAACACACCTGGAAAGATAGGTTGATTAGGAAAATGACCCGTAAAAATAGGTTCGTTCACTGTTACATTTTTAATCGCATGTAACGACTCGCCTGGCGTGTAATCAAGTACACGGTCAACAAGTAGCATCGGGTAACGATGCGGAAGTAAACTCAAGATATCCTGGATATCAAGACTATTTAATTCATTTGCCAAAATAGCATCCTTATTTGTCTTCAATATTGAGTGACTTAGTCAGTGACTCAAGTGCTTTAATGCGGTCTTTCATATCGCCAAGGTTACGGATATGGGCAATACTACGTCGCCATTCTTTGTTGGTTAGATGTGGCAAGCCTGAAGAATAAATTCCAGGTTCTGTGATTGCCTTAGTCACCATACTCATGCCGGTGATTATAGCACCATCGCATACGCTAATGTGACCATTAATTGCAACCATACCGCCAATCTGACAATTCCTACCGATCACTGTGCTGCCAGCAAATACCGTACAACCAGCAACCGCTGTACCCGAACCGATCTCAACATTATGCGCTATTTGACATTGATTATCGATAATTACATTACTATGGATGATAGTATCGTCTAGCGCACCACGGTCAATTGTAGTAGACGCGCCTACCTCAACCTTATCACCGATGATTACTCGGCCAAGTTGCGGTATTTTCACCCATTCGCCACGCTCGTTAGCGTAACCAAAACCATCACTGCCCACTACCGTATTAGCTTGGAATAAACAGTCGCTGCCAATCTCTACTTCATGGTAAACGCTTACATTTGCCCAAAGCTTAGTGCCTTGGCCAATTTTTGCGTGCTCACCAATAAAACAGCCTGGGCCAATCTGCACATCGTTTGCAATTACAGCGCCCGCTTCGATCACCACATTGGCGGCGATCGCGACATTATCGCCAATAGAGGCTGAATCGTGAATGACTGCACTTGGGTGAATACCCGTCACTGCTGAGCGCGGTGTGGTATCCATTAGCTGAGCAAGTTTGGCGTAACAAACATAAGGATTAGCAACAATGAGCTTATTACCCGAAAAGTACTCAGCATCTGCTGGTGATAAAATCACCGCACTTGCTTGAGTATCTTCTAATTGCGAGCGATATTTCTTGTTCGCTAAAAATGCAATATGCCCATGTTGGGCATTTGCAAGTGTAGATATTTTTTTAATCTCTGTGGCGCCGTCACCTTGAAGCTCGGCGCCCAGAAGATCCGCTATCTGCGAAAGCGTGTAGTTTTGCATATATGATTTCTATTGCTTACTTACTTTTTCAACAACTTTGCTTGATAAGTCATCGACAGTTTTAGGGTTAACATAAATCGTTGTTTCTTTAACTTTAACTTCATCGAATTTGCCAGCTTTCGCTACTTCTTCGATTGCATCTAAGATTAGCTTTTGAACTTTAGCTAGTTCTTGGTTTTGACGCATTTTGATTTCTTGCTCTAAAGGACGACCTTTTTCAGCAAGTTGCTGCTGCATACCTTGAATCTTAGTACGTAATTCTTCTTTTTGCTTATCGCTCATCGTTGTTGCTTCACGCTTGAACTTTTCAGCTTCAAAACGGATATCACCTTGAAGTTTTTCTAGTTCTTGACGACGCTCTGAGAATTCAGCTTCTAAAGTTTGCTCTACTTTAGCCATTTGTGGGATTTGCTTGTAGATTTCTTGCATATCAACGATACCTACTTTGTGCGCGAATGCGTTAGTAGATAGACCCATAGATAAAGTAGCAAGTAGTGCAAAAGCTGTTGATTTAATTGATTTATTCACGAAAAAACTCCTTTAGAATGTATTACTAATGTTAAAGCTGATGGTCTTCGTATCGTCATCTTCTTCTTTTTGCAATGGATACGCAAAACTGATCAGCATTGGACCCATCGGAGAGATCCATTGTAGAGAAAGACCGGTTGAAACCCTAAAGCGCATCGGATCTGAGTAATCATCCAATTTTGCACGTTCATCTGTTGAAAGGTTTTGATAACGGTCAATATTAAACTCTGTATCCCATACGTTTGCAGCATCTACGAAGAAGCTAGTACGTACAGAGCTGGTGTTTTCTTCATCTAAGAAAGGTGTTGGAACAATAAGCTCCATCCCTGCTACCGCTTTGGCATTACCACCAATTCGGCCTGCTGTTTGTAATTGGTCAAATTCTGATGCACCACCAATGCTACCTGTTGTTGTACCATCAGGTAATGGTGTACCAGGAACGCTTTGCGGAAAACGTGATACGGCACGTGGTAAGATCGTATTACGGTCAAAGCCACGTAGTTCCATTTCAGTAATTCTGAAGAACTCTTGGAACGGCAGTGTTTGGTCATAACCATTGGTTGTACCGTAACCATTACCGTAACCAAGTGCCGCACGCGTTGAGAACACCCAGCGGTGGTCATTACTGATTGGCCAGTAGAAACGCGAGTCATAATTTAGCTTAAAGTACTGTAAATCAGAGTTTGGCGTTGTCGCAGTTAAGTTAAGAGATTGGCGCGAACCTGCTGTTGGGAATAAACCACGGTTAACAGTAACACGTGACCAACCTGCGCTTAACTCGTACTTAGTAAAGTCAAAGCCTGCGTCTGGATTTTCAGGGTCTAAGAATGTTTCACGAATAACACGTGTTTGCTCATATTCTGCAATATCAGACAGCTCTTCTTGCACCCAACGAACACCAAAGTTAATACGGTTTACTGCATCGATTGGGAAACCAATGTTTGTACCAATACCATAACTCTTCGATTTATAGTCGATTAGGCTGAATTTACTTGCATCATAGTTACTGTAGAAGATGCTACTACCTTGCGATACACCATCTGGCGTAAAGTAAGGGTCAGTATAAGACACACTAATACGTTCAGAACCACGTGAGGTATTAATGTTGAAACCAATTTGGTTACCGGTACCTAAGAAGTTTGATTCACTCACACCAATGTTAAATTGCAGACCCAAGTAAGAACCATAAGCAAGACCTGCGTTAAAGCTACCTGCAGATTGTTCTTTCACAGTGAAATCTACATCAACTTGGTCATCTACACCTGGTACTGGCACAACATTAAAATCAACGCTTTCCATGTAAGGTAAACGCTGGATTTGCAGTTTAGAGCGCTCAAGGCTTTGGTTTGATAACCACGCACCTTCAAGCTGTGTCATTTCACGACGAACCACTTCATCAGAAGTATTTTGGTTACCGCCCACAATAATACGACGAACATAAACACGTTTGCCCGGATTAACAGAAAGCGTTAATTGAACTTCTTTGTTTTCGTCATCAATCTCAGGGATGGTACGTACTTCAGCATTGGCATAACCAAAACGTGCTAAGTAGCTTTTGATAAACTCTTCTGATGATGTCACCACAGAGCCGTTATAAAGCTCGCCAGTTTTTAGCGGGATAACGCTCTTAATAAGCTCTTCACGGCCTAACAAGTCACCAATAAAGTCAAAGCCTTTCACTTTGTATTTAACACCTTCGGTGATATTTGCTGTTACATAAACAGAATCACGCTCAGGACTAACTGATACTTGTGTCGAATCGATATTAAAACGTAGGTAACCACGGTCTAAGTAGTAACTACGAATTTTCTCTAAATCGCCTTCGATAGTTTGCTTTTGGTAGCGGTCACTCGACATGAACTGCCACCAAGGCAAATCTTGTTGAGACTCGGCTAATTTAAGTAGCTCTTCATCTGAGAAAAGCTCGTTACCAACCAAGTTGATTTGACGAATTGACGCTGCGTCACCTTCATCAAATTTGAATAAAAGTTTTACACGGTTACGCGGTAACTTAGTAATGCTTACATCCACTTTTGCATTGTATTTACCAATACTGTGGAAGAATTCAACTAAGCCTTTTTCAATGTTATCAAGAACCGTTTTATCAAGCGGCTCACCAGTACGGATATCTTGCTGGTCTAGCGACTCATTAAGTTGCTCATCTTTGATGTCTTTATTGCCATCAAATTCGATCATGCTGATCGTTGGGCGCTCAGTCACTCGGAAGATAACACTGTTGCCATCACGTAATGCTTTAATATTGTCAAAGTGACCTGAACGATAGAGAGCCTTTATGGTTCTAGAAATTGTGTACTCATCAATATTATCGCCCACGTTGATCGGAATATGCGTTAACGCTGCACCCAGTGCAACACGCTGTAAGCCTTCAACTTTTAAATCATCTACAATAAAGGAGTTTTGGCCTAGGGCTGCAAAGCTAGCACCTAATAAACTTGAAACTGCCAAATGTTTTTTTATAGCCATTTTGTTATCTTTATCCTTTACAACTGTATTACCGCTCAACACCTTATAAATTTAACTTTTGCGGTGTTTTACAATCGTGTTCAAATTGGAATTTTTCGCTTACTTGTTATAAACGCGATACATCATTGAACAAAGCGAAACATGTTAAAAACAGAAGCAGCAAGGCCCCCACTTTAAAACCAAATTCTTGCGTCTTTTCAGAGACCGGCTTTTTGCGAAAAAGTTCAATTATGTAATACATTAAGTGCCCACCATCTAGCACTGGCAGCGGTAATAAGTTAAATACGCCAAGGTTTACACTAATTAATGCTAAAAAGCTTAAAAATGCAACCAAGCCATAGCTTACGCTAGTTCCCGCGCCAACTGCAATGCCCACCGGGCCACTTAAATTTTTAACCGACACCTGACCGGTAATTAAATTACCAATCATGTCAAAACTAAGGGTAATTAAACGCCATGTTTCTTGTATGCCCAGCACAATACTATCGACAGGGCCATAATGTCTAGTTTCAATATAGTTTTCTGGCCATGGCTCAACCACCGGAGACACACCTAAAAAGCCCTGAGCAACGCCGGCATCATTGGTTCTGCTTTGTGGCGTCACTGACAGCTCTTTTATACTATCTTGCCTTTGTACACTAAATTGTAAGGATTTGTTAGGTGATTGCTGAATTAGTGAAACTAACTGGGTCCAACTGCTGATATTTTCACCATTTACAGCAAGAATTTTGTCGTTAACCTGTAAGCCTGCAGCTTCTGCCGCCGAGCCTTTGCTGATCATCGCCACTTCTAAAAGTGCTTTAGGACGAAATGGCACAATGCCTATAGAGGTTAATGGTGGTACGTCTTGTTGATCTAATTTCCAACCATCTAAGTTAAGAGTACGCACATGCTTTTGATAATTCTGATCGCGAAGCGTTACCACAACACTTTGCTCACCTAAGCGGCTCATTAGCGAGAATGTGGCATCTTGCCAAGTATTGATATCGTCCTCACCAATTTTAATAATTTGCTGGTTTGGCTCAATATTAGCAGCTGCGGCACGGCTGCCTTGAGTCACCTCACCCACCACAGGTTTTAATGACTGAACACCCACCATATACATTACAGCAAGGGCAAAAATGGCAAATAAAAAGTTTGCCATCGGGCCTGCAGCCACAATCGCAATGCGTGCTTTTACTGATTTAGCATTAAATGATAAATGGCGCTGCTCTGGCGGCACTTCGTCAACACGCTCATCAAGCATTTTGACATAACCACCTAGTGGGATTGCTGCAATTACATATTCGGTTTGGTGTTTGTCGTACCACTTGATCAACGGCTTACCAAAGCCAATTGAAAAACGTAGCACTTTCACGCCGGCTTTTCGCGCAACCCAGAAATGACCATATTCATGCACAGTCACTAAAATACCCAGAGCAAGAATAAATGAGCCAAGATTCCAGAAAAAATCAAACATGCTAGTTGATGCCTCTTTTTACAAACTCAGTCGCTTTTACACGTGCAGCTTGGTCGCAAGCTAAAATCTCGTCGAGAGTTTGCACGTTGATGTTTTGTGTTGCATTGAGCGTTTCAGCGTTAATTCGATAAATATCTGTAAAGCCGATTTGACCATTTAGAAATGCTGCAACCGCTATTTCATTCGCCGCATTTACTGTGGTGGTTGCACCTTGCCCCATTTCACACGCATCAATGGCAAGTTTTAAATTAGGGTAACGAGCATAATCTGGTTTAGTGAAAGTAAAATCTGCCATTTGTGAAAAATCGAGCGGTTTGACACCCGCATCGACACGCTCAGGAAAAGCTAAAGCATGAGCAATTGGTGTGCGCATATCTGGATTACCCATTTGCGCAAGCACTGAGCCATCTTGATATTGCACCATAGAGTGAATAATACTTTGTGGGTGGATCACCACTTCAATATCACTGGCACAGCAGTTAAACAGCCACTTGGCTTCTATAAACTCTAGGCCTTTATTCATCATAGTCGCTGAATCAACAGAAATCTTTTGTCCCATTGACCAGTTTGGATGTGCCACTGCCTCAGCAACAGTCACTGATGGTAATGTCGCTAAATCACGCTTTAAGAAAGGACCGCCAGAACCTGTAAGCAAGATTTTGCTTACACCATTATCAGCAAGTAGGCCTGATGCATTCTGTAATGATGCTGGCATACATTGGAAAATCGCATTATGTTCGCTGTCGATAGGCAGTAAAGTGGCGCCATGTTGTTTGACTTTATCAATAAACAACTGACCCGACATAACTAGCGACTCTTTATTCGCTAGCAACACTTTTTTGCCAGCTTCAACTGCACTTAAAGTCGGTAACAGACCTGCTGCACCTACTATCGCCGACATCACTACATCAACATCTGTATGTGCAGCAAGCTCACACATCGCATCAACACCTGCTAGCACCTGTGTGCTGCATGAGCTTTTAGCGAGTAAAGTCGAAAGCGCGCTAGCGGCTTGTTGATCAGCCATAACTGCAAACTTAGGCTGATGTGCGATACACAACTCAGCCATTTGCTCGGCATTTTTACCCGCCGCTAATGCAAAAACCGCAAAGCGCTCCGGGTTTCTAGAAACAACATCTAAGGTGCTTAAACCGATTGAACCAGTTGCGCCCAGTACAACAAGTTGCTCTACTTTGCTCATAAACTCAGTGTCCATGCGTAGCAAAGTACAAAAATTGGCGCAGCTGCAGTTAAGCTATCGATACGGTCTAAAATACCGCCATGACCTGGTAAACATGAACCGCTGTCTTTCAAGCCAACTTCACGTTTAAACATACTTTCGAGTAAATCGCCTACCGCTGAGAACAACGCGATAAATGCAGTCATCACGGCATAGATTGGCCAAACACTCATATCAACATTAGTGAAATGGCAAAATGCTAAAACAAAAACAACCGAAGCCACTACACCACCTAATAAACCTTCAATCGTTTTATTAGGACTTACCTTTGGCATTAGTTTACGTTTACCTAAGTTTTTACCAGTAAAGTAAGCACCAATATCTGCGCTCCAAACGATACCAAGTACAACCAAGATAAGCATTGAGCCAAAGTGAGTAGATTCGCCATACCCTGCGCTACGTAGTGTATTTAGTGCAAGCCAAAGTGGCACTAACGTTAAAAAGCCAGCAATGGCACGCATTACAATGCCTTCATTCCAAGCCTTTGCCATAGCTGGGTAGCGCCAAACTAAGTAAGTTGCCACAATCCACCATGCAAATGATAAGGTAAATAGGTAGTTTGCATCACCCACTAATTGACCATTTTGCCAAAGTGATTCAATGGGCCAATGCCAGTTCAGTAATGCCAAAAATGCAGCCGTTGCGGCTACAAATCCAAAGCGTTTAACTTTATCGCATAGGCCCATAAATGCAGACCATTCCCACGCACCGAGCAAAACAATACCAGCGGCGATATAACTAAATAGTGTTAATGGGGTATAAAAAACCAAAATAAGTGCAAGTGGTGCCAACACGAGCGAGGTTAAAATTCGTTGTTTTAGCAATGTGTGTACCTTCAACTAGTAATTAGGTCTCGGCGAGTAATTGTTTTATTTGTTCGCCTGTACAACCAAATCGTCGCTCTCTGGCAACGTAACATGCGATAGCGTCAGCAAATGCAGCTTCATTGAAGTCTGGCCAAAGCGTATCGGTAAAGTAAAGCTCAGCATAAGCCGCTTGCCATAAAAGGAAGTTACTGATGCGTAAATCTCCACCGGTGCGGATCATTAAATCAAGCTCACCTTGGTCGGCCATACTCATTTGTTCAGCCATTAGCTCTTCAGTAATATCTTCTGCGGCCATTTCACCGGCTGCGACCTTTTTCGCAAGCGTTGTTGCAGCGTTAGTAATATCCCAACGTCCACCATAATTAGCTGCCACGTTTAACTGTAGACCCGTATTATTACGAGTTAATTCATGGGCTGCATCAACTTTATTGCGCAAACCTTCTGAAAAGCGTGATAAATCACCAATTATGTTTAGCTTTACATTATTTTTATGAAGTTTTTTAACTTCTTTGCCCAGTACGAATAAAAATAGCTCCATGAGCGTATTTACTTCGTCTTCTGGACGTCGCCAATTTTCGCTACTAAATGCGAATAGTGTTAACGACTGTATACCTAAGCGAGTACAAAATTGCACTGATTGACGAACCGCATCAACGCCCTTTTTGTGCCCATAAACACGTGGGCGATTTTTCGCTTGTGCCCAACGTCCGTTGCCATCCATGATTATAGCGACATGCTTAGGCAAACTTTGCTGGGAAATTTTATCAGCGTTAAGAACCATAAATATCGAGTATTCCATAAAAAAACGCCGTCTAGTATACCCTAGACGGCGTTTCAAAACTAATAAATTTAGTTACGCCTGTTTACTTACAGAATCAGTGTCTGAAAGATAAACAGCAGCGATTAGATTTCCATTAACTCAGCTTCTTTTGCAGCTAGTTGTGCGTCCATCTCTTTGATGAACTTATCAGTAAGCTTTTGGATCTCGTCTTCTGCTTGACGTGCTTCATCTTCAGAAATGTCTTTTTCTTTCAATAAGCTCTTAATGTCACCATTTGCGTCACGACGGATGTTACGTACAGCAACACGACCGCTTTCAACTTCGCCACGTACGATTTTGATAAGGTCTTTACGACGCTCTTCTGTAAGTGGAGGAAGTGGAACACGAATAACAGTACCTGCAGACATTGGGTTTAAACCTAAATCTGAAGCCATGATCGCTTTTTCTACTGCTTGCGCTAGTGACTTATCGAACACGCTAATTGCAAGTGTACGAGAGTCTTCAATTGTTACGTTAGCAACTTGGTTTAATGGCGTGTCAGCACCGTAGTAAGACACTTGAATACCGTCAAGTAATGCTGGGTGCGCACGGCCTGTGCGAATTTTAGATAATTGACTGCCTAGTGCCGCAACACTTTTTTGCATACGTTCTGACGCATCTTTTTTGATATCGTTAATCACGGTTCAATCCTAATCTATTTGCTAGTTTCATCTGAGGCTTGTGAAGAGATAAGCGTTCCTTCATCTTCGCCCATAATAACACGCTTAAGCGCGCCTGATTTATTCATGTTAAATACGCTTAATGGCATGTTGTGGTCGCGCGCCAGCGTAAATGCAGCTAAATCCATAACCTTAAGCTCTTTATCAATGATTTCATTGTAGCTTAAGTGGCGATATAGTGTAGCGTCTGGGTTTTTCACTGGATCATCAGAGTAAACACCATCCACTTTAGTCGCTTTGATTACAGTATCTGCTTCAATTTCAATACCACGTAAACACGCTGCTGAGTCAGTCGTGAAGAATGGGTTACCTGTACCCGCTGAGAAAATTACAACGCGGCCAGATTTTAATAGGCTGATAGCTTCTGCCCAGTTGTAAGCATCACACACACCGTTCAGTGGGATAGCAGACATTAAACGACAATTTACAAATGCACGGTGCAGTGCATCACGCATTGCTAAGCCATTCATTACAGTCGCAAGCATACCCATGTGGTCGCCAACTACGCGGTTCATACCCGCTTCTGCTAATGAACCACCACGCAAGAAGTTACCGCCACCGATAACTAAACCTACTTCTACGTCGAGCTCTACAAGTTCTTTAATTTCTTGAGCCATACGGTCAAGTACTTTTGGGTCGATGCCGAAGCCTTCGTCTCCCATTAATGCTTCACCGCTAAGTTTAAGAAGAACACGTCTAAAAATAGGTTTACGATTGATAGTCATAATATTTGGGCCAGCCTTAGTAATGAGATAAAAAATAACCGCGCTATGGTTACACATAAAACGCGGTTATTTTAAAGAATTTTCATCAGTGACGCAAAAGCTAATAGCAGATTAATTTCATCTTATTGCCCTACGTCACTAAGTTAGAAAATTACTCGCCTTTTGCAGCAGCGATTTGAGCAGCTACTTCAGCAGCGAAGTCTTCTTCTTTACGCTCGATACCTTCACCAACTTCTAAACGGATGAAGTTAGAAACAGTTGCGCCTTTCTCTTTAAGAATTTCGCCAACTGATTTTTTAGGTTCCATGATGAAAGCTTGACCAGTAAGAGAGATCTCACCAGTGAATTTCTTCATACGACCGATAACCATTTTCTCAGCGATTTCAGCAGGCTTGCCTTCGTTCATCGCGATATCGATTTGAACTGCTTTTTCTTTTTCAACAACGTCAGCTGGTACGTCTTCTGGGTTTACGAACTCAGGCTTAGACGCAGCTACGTGCATAGCAACTTGCTTAAGTGTTTCTTCGTCAGCTTCACCAACTACAACAACACCGATACGGTCGCCGTGGCGGTAAGAAGAAAGCTTGTCACCGTCGATGTACTCAACGCGACGAACGTTGATGTTTTCACCGATTTTAGCAACTAGAGCAACACGAGTTTCTTCGAATTGTGCTTTAAGTGCTTCGATGTCTGCTTTAGATTCTGCAGCAGCGTCAAGAACTTGGTTAGCGAAACCAAGGAAGTTAGCGTCTTTAGCAACGAAGTCAGTTTGACAGTTAACTTCAAGAAGTGCAGCGAAACCGTTACCTTCTTTGATTAAGATTGTACCTTCAGCAGCGATGTTACCTGCTTTTTTAGCAGCCTTTGCAGCACCGCTCTTACGCATGTTTTCGATCGCTAACTCGATGTCACCGTTAGTTTCAGTTAACGCTTTTTTACAATCCATCATGCCAGCGCCAGTACGCTCGCGTAATTCTTTAACTAGGGCAGCAGTTACAGCCATTAGAATATCCTCAATTGAATTCTGTTATAGGGAAGCGGTATAGGCCGCTTAACAAGAATAACAAGTCTTCATCTTAATTAGATGAAGACTTGATGACAGCTAATTACTCAGCTTCTACGAAGTCGTCTTTCTCAGCTTGAGCAACGATGTTGTTCTCACGACCTTCAGTGATCGCAGCTGATACAGCGCCAGTGTAAAGTTGGATAGCACGGATCGCATCGTCGTTACCAGGTACGATGTAATCAACACCGTCTGGGTTAGAGTTAGTATCAACGATAGCAACAACTGGGATACCTAGGTTGTTAGCTTCACGGATAGCGATGTGCTCGTGGTCTGCATCGATAACGAAAAGCGCGTCTGGAAGACCGCCCATGTCTTTGATACCACCAAGGCTCTTTTCAAGCTTTTCCATTTCACGAGTAAGCATTAACGCTTCTTTCTTAGTTAATTTCTCGAAAGTACCGTCTTGGCTTTGCGCTTCAAGGTCTTTAAGACGCTTGATTGATTGACGAACTGTTTTCCAGTTAGTCAACATACCACCTAACCAACGGTGGTTTACGTAGAACTGCTCGCTTTGGATCGCTGCTTCTTTAACTGCTTCGCTTGCTGCGCGCTTAGTACCAACGAAAAGTACTTTACCTTTGTTAGAAGCTGCGTTCGATAAGAACTTAAGTGCTTCGTTGAACATTGGTACAGTTTGCTCTAGGTTGATGATATGAACACGGTTACGAGCGCCGAAGATGAAAGGCTTCATCTTAGGGTTCCAGTAACGTGCCTGGTGACCAAAGTGAACACCAGCTTGAAGCATATCGCGCATTGAAACGTTTGCCATTTGTATAATCCTCTATAATTTAGGGTTAGGCCTCCACATATCCCATAGCACCAACACCGCAGTTAATTTGTAACTTAAGTGCACCCAAGTGTATGTGACGATACGTGTGTGTGTTAAAATAAAATTGTGTTTGCCTTAAATACAAAAAATCAGTTAAGAATTTATTTGTAAAAAGACGGCGCGCTTTATACCATATTAAAATTGAAAACTCAACGTCTAGTGCAAAATTTGTGCACTAAAAACTGACCTGAAAAACAACTTTGGAGCCTCAATGAGTGCTGTGATCAAGACCCCTGAAGAAATCGAAAAAATGCGTGTTGCCGGGCGCTTAGCCGCCGAGGTACTAGAAATGATAGAACCGCATGTGGTGCCAGGTGTAACCACAGATGAACTAAATACAATTTGTCATGATTATATTGTTAATGTTCAAGATGCTATTCCAGCACCGCTTAATTATCACGGTTTCCCAAAATCAATTTGCACCTCAGTGAACCATGTAATTTGTCACGGTATTCCAAATGACAAACCACTTAAAGAAGGCGATAGCGTAAATATCGACGTGACTGTGATCAAAGATGGCTATCACGGTGATACATCTAAGATGTTCCACGTTGGTACGCCTAACATTCAAGGCAAGCGTCTTGCTGATATCACACAAGAAAGCCTATACCTTGCAATTAAAATGGTTAAACCAGGCGTACGCTTAGGTGATATTGGTGCTGCAATCCAAAAATACGCAGAAAGCTTTAGCTATTCTATCGTTCGTGAATATTGTGGTCACGGCATTGGTGCTGAGTTCCACGAAGAACCTCAAGTAATGCACTATGGTAAAGCAGGTACTGGCGAAGTATTAAAAGCAGGTATGTGCTTAACAATCGAGCCTATGGTTAATGCTGGTAAACGCCAATGTAAGCTACTTAAAGACAACTGGACTGTCGTAACAAAGGACCGTTCATTGTCTGCGCAGTGGGAACATACACTGTTAGTGACTGAAAATGGTGTTGAAATTTTAACGCTCCGATCAGATGATACTATTGACAGGATCATCGAACACTAGGAGCCAGCCCCAGTGGCATTACCCAATAAAGTAAAAAAGTTGCTCAGCCAAGCTGAGCAACTTAGCGATTATCGCGATTGTTCTAGTTATTTTTATAAATGGCTACAGAACGAATTCTCAAAACAACCCGTTAGCAACTTAATTAATGCCCGCGCTGAGTTTATCGACCGCTTATTAATTAAACTGTTTCACGATTACGACCTTGCTCACGAAAGTGATCTTGCCCTGATTGCTGTGGGTGGTTATGGTCGTGGCGAACTACACCCCTATTCCGATATCGACTTTATGTTGCTAGTAAGCGAGCAGCCAAGCGAAGCCGTGTGCGAAAAAATTGGTCAGTTCGTTACCATGCTTTGGGATCTTAATTTAGAAATTGGTCACAGCGTTCGCACTATAGAACAAGCATTAGAACAAAAACGCGAAGATGTGACATTTGCCACCAGCTTACTCGAAAGCCGATTAATTTTCGGTAACCATATCGAATTCGAAAAATTAAAAAATCATTTAATAGATACGCCTATTTGGCGCTCAGACGAATTCTTTTTGGCAAAAGTACAAGAACAAAGTTTACGCCATAAAAAATGCCATGGTACGGCTTATAACCTTGAGCCGAATATCAAAGAAAACCCAGGTGGCCTGCGCGACTTACAGACCATTATTTGGGTTGCTAAAAAGCACTTTAGAGCCGAAACATTACAAGAACTTATAAATCACGGCTATCTTACTCACGAAGAATACCAAGAGCTGTCTGAATGTTTAGAAAACCTCTGGAACATTCGTTTTGCGCTGCACATCGCTGCGGGTCGCTCTGAAAACCGCTTATTGTTCGATCATCAACCTCATGCCGCAGAAATTCTCGGCTTTGGTAGTGACGGTAAAGCCTCGGTCGAGCGCATGATGAAACGCTTATTTAGGATCATGAGCCGCGTACGTGAGCTTAACCAAATGCTGCTTTCATACTTTGAGCAAAGCATTTTACCGGGTGCTGGTGAGTTACCTGTGATTGAGCTTGACCGTAACTTTGAGCGTATTGGTCATCAAATTCGTGTTAAGAATCCGTCGGTGTTCTTCCGCCGTGATCAGCTATTTGTGTTGTTCGAGCATATTGCTGATAACCCAGAGATCACCCATATTTACCCAAGTACCATACGTACAATGCGCCAAGTTCGCCGTCGTTTATTGGGTGATTTACAAGATTACGCCGCCTGTCGCGAAGCATTTTTGCGTTTAATCAAACACCCTAACGGTATGGGCCGCGCATTTACGCTGATGCACAAGCACGGCATTATTGCTGCCTACTTACCACAGTGGCGTAATATTTTTGGCCAAATGCAGTTCGATTTATTCCATGCCTACACTGTGGATGAACATACCCATAAACTCATCAACAATATTTATAAGTACTTTGATAAATCAAAAGTCAGCGAATTTCCGTTATGTAGTGAAATTGTCACTCGTATGGATAAGCCTGAGTTACTTTATTTAGCCGGTATTTTCCACGATATTGCTAAAGGCCGTGGTGGCGATCACTCTGAGCTTGGTTCAGTTGATGCAATTGCGTTTGCTAAGCTACACCGCTTCCCAGCCTCAGATGGCAAGCTTATTTCGTGGTTAGTGGCTAATCACTTACTTATGTCGGTTACAGCGCAGCGTAAAGATATTAATGACCCAGATGTAATTAAAGACTTTGCAAGTAAGGTGAAAAATGAGCGCCAGCTTGACTACTTATACTGCTTAACCTTGGCCGATATTCGCGCAACTAACGATAACCTGTGGAACGATTGGAAAAATACCCTACTACGTGAGCTGTATTTACACACCCAGCGCGCGCTTCGTTTAGGGCTTGAAAATCCAATGGACCAACGTGATCAAATACGTGATAAAAAACAGCAAGCCAAACAGCGCTTACTGAACCACGGTTGTAACGAAGATCAAATCGACTTAATTTGGAGTCGCTTTAAAGCCAATTATTTTACTGCTTTTAGCGAGCAACAGATTTCGTGGCACACAGAGCACTTACTAAGCTGTGACGATTTAAGCCAGCCTAGCGTTGCCGTGTCTAACACCGCAATGCATGGTGGTACACAAGTATTTGCTTATAGCCCTTACTCGGGCAGTTTATTCTCACGTTTAGTTAGTGTGATTGGTTCGAAAAAAGCACAGATTCAACATGCGCAGGTACTGACCACAAAAGATGGCTACGTGCTATTTAGCTTTGTTATTTTAGAGGTCAATGGTGACCCGATTGCGAGTAACCGTTCGCAAGGCATTAAACGTGCTTTAGATCTTGCAATTAGCGACCCGAAAAAGAAAATTCGCCTTAAAAAGAATCGCTCTCAGCGCTTCAAAGACTTTAATATCAAACCAAAAATTGTGCTTAGACCGCATGCCCGTAAAGACCGCAGCTTAATTGAAATTCAAGCGGTGGATATTCCGGGTCTATTAACAAAAATTGCGGAAGTATTTCAAGCGCACTTATTACATATTCATGCCGCACGGATCACCACAGTTGGTGAGCGTGCAGAAGATTTCTTCGTGGTATCAAATAACGAATACCAAGCATTAACAGACGAAGAGCAGGCTAAAATTCATCAAGCATTGCGTAAAAAACTCAACGCAGAAACCGAATAAGAGGATCTTATGTCAGATTTAAAAACCATGATCGAAAACGCCTGGGACAACCGCGATAGCATCAGCCCAAGCACGGTATCAAGTGAAGTAAAACAAGCTATTATCGACGCGCTTGAATTACTTGATAGCGGCGCTGCACGTGTTGCTGAAAAAATCAGTGGTGAGTGGGTTGTACATCAATGGTTAAAAAAAGCGGTGCTACTGTCTTTCCGTATTCGTGATAACCAACCAATGAGCGATGGTGTTAATCAGTTTTACGACAAAGTACCACTTAAATTTAGCGACTATACACCAGAGCAATTCCAACAAGGCGGCATGCGTGTTGTGCCTAATGCTGTGGCACGTAAAGGCAGCTTCGTAGGTAAAAACGTGGTGCTTATGCCATCTTATGTCAACATTGGCGCCTACGTTGATGAAGGTACCATGGTTGATACATGGGCAACGGTTGGCTCATGTGCACAAATTGGTAAAAACGTTCACTTATCTGGCGGTGTAGGCATTGGTGGTGTGCTTGAGCCACTACAAGCTAACCCAACTATTATTGAAGACAACTGCTTCATTGGCGCACGTTCTGAAATTGTTGAAGGTGTTGTAGTTGAAGAAGGCGCCGTTATCTCGATGGGTGTTTACATCAGCCAAAGCACACGTATCTATGACCGTGAAACTGGCGAAATCCATTACGGCCGAGTACCAGCTGGTGCGGTTGTTGTTCCTGGTTCTTTACCGTCAAAAGATGGTTCGCACAGCCTATATGCTGCCATCATCGTGAAAAAAGTGGATCAGCAAACTCGCGAAAAAGTAGGTATTAATGCCCTACTTCGCTCGATTGATGAATAATAAAGCGGAGCTTTAAGCCGTCAGCTGTCAGCCGTCAGCTTAAGTTTGAGATAAGAAGCGCGATGCTAACTAGTTTCGCGCTTTTTTATTATCTGTAATGCAATGATTTTTAGCTAGTTTGTTGAGATATACTCACAAATATGTTTTAGTATAAAAAACAAACAAAAATAATAGTAAAAATGTTTAAGTCTTTTCGGAGTTTTACCCACACGGAGTTATTTTATTACACAGGGTTATTCTATCTTGTGGCAATCTTGCTGTTTGTATCACGTAGTTACCTATACGAATTTTTTGTAACTGATATGAATTCACATCGCATAGAAGTTAAAGAACTTGAAGTTGCTTTAACATCGCACGTTAATAAAGATTATGTTTTTGAAGCATTGCAAACAACCTTAGATGGCCTTGCAACCCCAGATCGAGTTGCAGTTACAATCCAATGTTATACGGTTTTCTGTGATGTTAGTTTTACGAACCCATTTATCACCATTAACGACCACAATCACTACAGTGCAGAAGTAAAACGTGTGTTTGAGCAAAATGTGGCTTCCCTTAGCCGAAAAGATACTACTCCCTAGTTTCAGGCGCTATTACTTAATGCTTTTAACTTAAAGCTCCTCAGCTAAATTGTTACATCTTATTTCAAATACACACTTTATCGCTTAATTACGGCTATTCAGCGTTACTTCTGAAACACATTTCATTTACCTCACTGGCACTTTTTTTACATCGCACTACAATGCACACAAACTGATTTTGGAACACACACAATGAATCTGACACGTAGTTCGCTGAAAAACCCTGCGAGTGTTATTGTCATCTTGGTGTTGATTATGTTGTTTGGCATGTTGAGCATTTTTAAGCTGCCAATTCAGCTCACACCAGATATTGAGCAACCGCAGATCACTATTTTCTCTGGCTGGCGCCAAGCTGCACCTGAAGAGATTGAATCGGTGATCATTGAGCCGCTCGAGAACGCAGTAAAAAACACCCCGGGTGCCTTAGAGGTTAATACTTACATTAACCGTGGTAATGGCTCTATCACGTTGACTTTTGCTGTTGGGCAAAACATGCAACAGGCTATGCTTGATGTGTTAACTAGCCTTAACCAAGCGCCGCCCCTGCCGTTAGATGCATTTGATCCTGTTGTATTTGCTGGCGGTAATAATGGGGAAGCCGCAGCAACGTTACTGGTCACCCCGAAAGATTTTAATAGCGACAGCCTTGATTTAGACATGGCGCAGTTCCAAAAACAAATCGATGAATTTGTTGAGCCCCGTTTGGCACGTATTCCTGGTGTTGCCCGCGTTGATTTAGCCAGTGAGCGACCAAAAGAATTACGTATCACCTTTGACCCTCACAAAGCCGCCGCACTTGGCGTCAGCCTTGACCAAATCAGTAACGTATTAGCCAGCTCACGCGATACCTCTGGTGGCCTTGCCAATGTTGGCCGTCGTCAATATACCGTACGCTTTACTGGGCAATATGATTTATCGAGCATGGCACAAATGCGCGTTGGTTATTCAGGCGATAGACCCATTTACCTTGGCGATATCGCAAGTGTAGAGCGCACTTTTTCTGACCGTTTAGGGATGAGTGGTCGAAATGGTAAACCCGCGTATTACATTCGTATTTCGCGCGCTAACGAAGCCAATACCGTTGCCCTACTCGACGAAATTAACCTTGCCATTAAAGAGCTAAACGAAGGGCCGCTGGCTGAGAATGGCTTATCGATTGAATTAAGTTTTGATGCCTCTGTGCATATTCGTAATGCTTTGTCGTTGGTAAAAAGTAACTTAGGCCTAGGTGTTCTGCTGTCGTGTTTAATCTTGTGGCTGTTCTTTAGAGGCTTAAAGGCCACGTTTGTGATTGCAGCGACAATTCCTGTCTCTTTGTTAGTCGCGTTTTTAACGTTGAATATTTTTGATCGCAGTTTAAATGTTATTTCACTGGCAGGCCTTGCCTTTGCTGTTGGCTTAGTACTTGATGCCGCCATCATAGTGCAAGAAAACATCGCAAGGCTCAGAAGCGAAGGCTTTGATACTAAAAAAGCCGCGCTAAAAGGCGCAGCTCAAGTAACAGGCGCTTTATTTGCCTCAACCACCACCAGCGTTGCTATCTTCTTGCCAATTTTATTTATGGCAGGTATTGAGGGGCAGTTATTCTCGGACTTGGCGCTTACCTTATCCATTGCAGTTATTGCCTCTATGATTTGCGCAATTACACTTATTCCGTTAGCTAACCACTTTTGGCCAGACAAAGAGCTAAAAGCGGATCCTTATAGTAAATATTGGCATAAGCTAACTAACTTCATCATGGCGCTTACCAATACCCGCGTTAAACAAATAGTATGGATAGTGTCGTTATTGGGTGGCTCACTCGTCGCGACCATGACCATGCTCCCGAAAACTGATTTTATGCCGCGCGCACCAACCGATGGCTTTTTCTTTAACTTAAATACCCCGCCTGGCGGCAATGTGCAGTTTATGGAAGAAGAGCTGCTGATGCGTATTAAAAAGCGTTTAATGCCTTATTACACAGGTGAAAAAGAGCCGGGAATTAAAGATTTTAACTTTTATGCTTTTGGTTCGAACGCTGGCGGTTTTATTTATTCTGCCGATCCGCAACGTGTTGAAGAACTAATGAAGGTAGCCCGAGAAGAGATCTTCATTGATTTGCCCGACACCCAAGTATTTTTCTTTAGAGGGTCGATGATCCAAGTTGCTAATGGCGGTGATGGTCGCAATATCAATATCGATTTAACGGGTCCGAATATGGACGAGCTAATAGCCGGTGCTAATGTGGCGCTGCAAGCTGTTACTGAAGCAATGCCGAATGCCACCGCAAGGCCACAACCACGACTCGATATGGCAGAGCCAGAACTTAGGCTCACACCCAATGACCGCCGTATAACCCAAGCAGGGCTAACTCGTCGTGATGTATCTCAAGCAGTGCAAGCCTATACAGGTGGGTTATTTGTTAATGAATACTTTGATGGCAACGAACGCATGAACGTGATTTTGCGCGGTATACCGTGGCAAACTCCAGAGGAGCTTAAAGCACTGCCTATTGTGACCCCGCAATCAGGTATTCAAACCTTAGGTGAGCTTGCCAATATTGAGCGCACCGTAGGCCCAACACAGCTTAGACGTGTTAATGGCCGCCGTACCGTGAGTATTGTTGTCACGCCACCAGCAGACATGAGCTTGCAACAAGCGCAAACTATTCTCTCTGAGCAAGTTATGCCAAAAGTTCGTGCAAGCTTGCCTGACAGCTCTGGCGCGATTTTGGCGGGTAACGCACAAAAGATGAATTCGGCCATGCAAGAAATGACAATCAACTTTATCTTGGCTCTGTTTATTTTATTCTTGCTAATGACCGCATTGTTTAAGTCAGCCAAAGACAGCGCGTTAGTTTTACTGGTTATGCCACTGGCAATTGCAGGCGGTGTACTGGCTTTATTTGTACTTAACTTATTTACCTTTCAATCGCTCGACTTACTGACCATGATTGGCTTTATTATCTTGCTGGGTCTGGTGGTAAATAATGCCATTTTATTGGTTGATCAAACCCGTGTCGCGATGGCCGCAGGGCTCAGCCGAGAAGACGCTGTTCGCCAAGCAGTGCTACTGCGCGCAAGACCCGTTTACTTAAGTACCTTAACCAGCTTATTTGGCATGCTGCCACTGATGCTAATGCCGGGGGTCGGATCAGAAATTTACCGTGGCCTTGCCACTGTGATTGTCGGCGGCATGGCTATTAGCGCCCTATTCACCCTGATATTAATGCCAAGTTTATTGCAACTTGGCAGACAACTGCCGCCTGTTAATAACAAACAGCAACCAGAAAAAATGCCTTTAAGCTTGGTATCGAATCAATGAGTATTAAAACAATGAACACACCTTTTCGTAAATTAACCGCTCGCTTTTGTGCGCTATTCAGTCTTATCGCATTTAACGCCTTTGCAGTCGTGCCGGTTACGGTAGAAACCGTCACACAAGCTCCACTGACAAGCGAAATTGAAGTAAGCGGCACTTTGTATGGCAAAGACGATGTAACCCTAACAGCAGGCGTTAGCGGGCGTTTATTATATGTTGTTGAGCCAGGTACTCTGGTGAAAAGTGGCGACACCCTAGTTCGTATGGACACCTTACCGCTTGAACTTGAAAAAGCACGCCAGCAAGAAATGCTCAACCGCGCCAAAATAAACCTACGCTTATATCAACAAGAGCTCGCTCGTTTACAAAAACTCGCCAAAGCCAGTAGTGCTGCAGCAAGCCAAGTCGATGATATGCAAAATAAGCATGACCTTGCGTTATCTGATATCGCACTGGCTAAGGTTGAATTAAAAGTGATAGACGATCAACTTTCGCGTGCAACCGTGCGCGCCCCATTTGATGGCGTGATCAGCGAGCGTTTTAAACGCGCTGGTCGCGAAATAAATCGCGCAGATGAACTGGTCACTCTGCTCGATATTAATAACTTAGAAGTGCGTTTGTATGTACCTGTTAAATACTTAAAGTTTTTACACAAAGGCATAGAGTTACCAATTCAAGCCGGCGACTTATCAGCCCCTGATATGACAACAGCCACCATAACAGCGGTGATCCCATCAACCGATCCGCGTTCACAAACCGTAGAAGTACGTGCCCTACTAGCAAATGATGCCGAGCAAACATGGGCAATTGGCCAACTGGTTGATGTAGCCGTGCCACTAAAAAGCAAAGGAGATGTACTACTGGTGAATCGCGATGCGCTGATTTTACGCAAAAAAGGCACCCATATCGTCAAAATCGACAACGACAACAAAGCCCTGCAAATTCCCGTAAAAGTAGGTAATGGCAAAGATAAACTTGTTGAAGTCACTCCGACTTCTAACATCGCTTTAAATGCGGGCGATAAAGTGGCAGTACGCGGCGCCGAGCAACTACAAACCGGGCAAGAAGTCGAAGTTCAGGTAAAGCAATAACTGTTAGGCTTGAGATGACTGCCAGCTATCAAATATTTTAAGAGCTGGCAGTTCTAATAAAGGGTAGTAATGATTATTAAGAGTTGCGCTTGCTTTTGACTTTCTAGGAAGCAAAAAGCAAGACAAGACCCCTTTATTTTTTTGGTAAATGTTATGACCGGGTAAGAGATAACGTATAGTGGAAATTTGGCCTGACTAAAAAATCGTTCGATAAAAGCGTGGGAAAAACCGTCATAACCCTGCCAAATTTTATGATAAATAATTTGGTAAACGTTATGACGATAATTTTGTAAACAACACTTTAGATTTAATGGAATTGAATTATAAGAGGCGACCTATTTAGTTGACCCTTTATCACTTTTCTTTTTCTCAAACCTAATAAAGGTAAAATTAAACAATAAGATTAATCCAATAAATATAACTAATTTAACAAGAATATGATTTTCATCAAACAAGTATAGAACTATCAACGTTGATATAAATACACTTATATAAATATATTTACTAGAATATATTTTATAAATTTTTTTAAAGTATTCTCGGATCATAAACTTAATTCCTCTAAAGCACCATTTTTAATTTAACAACTTTCTCTTTTTATCCTCGTCCCAGTACAACTGACCTTATCCTTAAATGGCACTCGGTCTGTAGTTTCGTCGGGCGATTCATTTCTCTCCTGATTGTTTATATCGCCGTGAATAGAGTGATAAATAGTTTCACCACCTGAGTTGATAACTTTATATGAGTTCCCCACCTCTTTGTAGCCAGAATCGTTATCAAAAGTTGACGTAATTTCGAGTTCTGTTATTACTTCAATTGTATCACCCTCAGAAAGAGCAAACTCAACTTCAGTAAGATAGGAGTCGACAGCCAGTCCAGTAGGCGCTAAGTATGGATGAATGCGAGCTGCAATGACTCCGGCTGCGGTAGCCGTAAGATTGTTAACATGCCCAGCATTTGTATTTATTCTCTCGGCCTCCTTTCGCGTTAGCGGACCTACTTTATAGGAAAACGAAATACGCTGCCCAGTTTGACCGTTAGGATCAACCATATTAGCCGGATCATTACCTACATACGCATACATATTCATTCCATCTTTATATCCAATGGGATCAGTCTGCATAAAACGCCCTAATTCAGGTTGATAAACCCGTGCTTTGTAGTGATAAAGCTTAGTACCTGGGATTAAGATTTGCCCAGTATAACGGAAACGCGATGAGCTGGTATTAATTGGCTCTCCAAATGGGCCATATTTATGCGTAGCGACAATTGAACCAGAGCCATTCGTTTCACTAATAAGTTGCCACATAAGACTTACCAAGGGCAAAAAGCAAAACATGGTCCTTCATTTTCTCCTTTTGGTTAGAACTGACCCTATTGGTTACTTGGAGGCAGGGACATAACTTTAATCTTTGTTCCTTGGTTTATCTGCATCTGGGTTAAAGTACAGATATAAAACAAATATAAAATACATAGAAAGTACAACCCCGCAACAGGTGATCAGAAGTCGATAAAATATTTCTAAGGGTTCTCCCACAACTTCGGATGTGAGCATCCGGTACAGCACAAGTAATAAAATTATACTTGAAGAGATTAAGCTATATTTTATTGCTCTTATAAAAATATTTTTACTTTTCATATACTACTTTTTATTTGGTTTCATTGCTTCATCAACAGTTTTTCTTACGATATCCTTTGTTATTTGTGTCGCAATATCGGTAGCTTGGTTGTCTAATACTCCAAACGAACCTTCTGCTGCTTCAGCGACTTTGCCAATAGCATTACCAACTGCTTTCTAGGTCCAGTTACATACATCAGCCCAATTACCAAAGTATCTCTAATAGATGGTGTATTACTATTTGATGATTCATTGACTGCATCCCCTATTGCTCCAGCGGCACCGCTACCTGCTGGCAGAACGGCACAAATCAGATCCTATTTGCTTTGAGAAGTATTTCAAAGAAATCCTATTAATTCCTTGGTTTATCTGCATCTGGGTTAAAGTACAGGTAAACAATTAGTAAGATGTAAACGCAAGCATAAACAAAAGGCCAAGCAAAAATATACCTTATGGCTATTTCAAAATTTGTACCGACTCTTTCCCCTATAGCGAGTCTAATAGTTACAAATATCATAATAAGTACCGTGGCCCATAATGCATGTTTAACTGGGCGTCTAAAAAAATTTTTTTCTTTAAGCATTAATCAATTTCCTATACGACAAGTTAGAGTTGCTTCTTTTTATTTAACTTAGAGTCAACTATCTTCGACGCAGGATTACCGACTAAATCCGACGTTACATCAACAGGCCACTTTATTCCAACCCCTTCGATTACAAATTTTATGTCATCAATCGAACTTAATGCAGAGCTTAGTATATCCATAGCTCATCTATGCATTCATAGTCTTGTGCAATTTGAAAAACTTTGCCTACACTAGGAACTTGAGAAAATCCCTCAACTCTAATCTAAAACATATCTATTCCACTGATAGGAGCAGGTCTTGTTTTTTTACTTATTAAAGTAAAAAAGATAGGGCAGCCCACTTCATATACGCTTAGTTAAACAAACTAAATAAATTTAGCTGATGTAAGATCAAATTGTGACAATGTACTTTTTCCTTTTTTATATTCAAGAATATTGCCCTTTGATATAGAAAGCTTGCCTAGATAACTATTAAACAAGAGTTCTCTTGGTAGAGTCTTAACAATAATTAGTTGATCTGCTAATTTGCAATCCAAATAAACAAATTGAGTTAATTTAAATTCATGCATTGAGAGTGTAGCAATGACTTTAGATTCTATTGATTTCTTGGCCGATACTTTTTCAGATTGAACCCATTCATTCTCATAATTGTTAGCTTCGAACCGTTGCAGTATATCCAAGCTTTGTTCAAGAGGAATTGGCATTGCAGATATAGCAGCCGACAAAGCTTTTTCTAATATCCTTATGTAATGCTGTTGAAACTGAGAATCCTTTAAATGGCTTATTTTCTCTAACGGGTAATGAACTACAACTTCGAGGAAAGGCACAACTTTCATTGGCTGCACCCTTATCTCTGTACTGCCATCTGTCACATAAACATTTATTCGTGAGTATTTAGAGGTAAACTTGAGTTTACCGATTTCCCTTTCCCAAAAATTACACAAGCAACGAGACTTAAAAAGAAACACCTTTTTATCTTCTTCCGAATAATTACCGTCAAGGTAAAGTTCTATTTGACTTAACTTTGGCATAAATCTATTGCCTCTTAGTTTTAGACTTTTTTAGAAGCCGAAAGGTAGCTCCACCCTCCATTTGCTCTAACCAGTAGAGTAATTTTATTTTTCGAGGGTGGCGATTATATTAATGATTGCTAACTCACCACTTATGAATTCAGAAAGACACCAAACAGATGTATTACCCTCTATTGCAATTGGCTGCAAATCGTCCTGTAAGCTACTCTTAAACAAAGAAAGACTTCTTTCAGATGTTTTTATTTTTTTAATACTTAATTGATTTAACCAACCCTTCGTTGCTTCTTGAATATTGTCACCCCTAGACTGAGATATGAAAGTACCGCCATTCCAATCCATTAAAAACGTATACAACTTTGTACCTGACATTTATCTATAACCTTTAATTTTTTCAATCTATTGGGTTAGATTTTGCTTATGACTTTTTACTCAATAGGCACAAGACCTAAGCCTTCAAAATTAAACAATTCATTATTTTTACCAGCTACAGGATACAAGAAAGTTAAACCTTACAATTTGTATCACCAAACTTAATTAAGTTGTTTAGTTGATGTTTTGATGGTTGGTATGGTGAGCACAAAACTTTAATGAATTGTGATTTATCTTCCTCATCCATATCAATCCAACTTCTAGTTTCTCGTATCCAGTTCTTTATACACTCATAGCCATGCCAATCTTCATTTAGTTTAATTAATGACGACCAACCAATCGCTTCATCGTGCTCGTCGTTTTCCAACAGAGTATGAACAATATCCGCAAGAATCCTTGATGATAAATCTGCAATAATCCCACTATATGGAATGGCGGAATCAAAGTGCGACTCTTTGAACTTTGCCTCAACAATGGCTCTGTGAAGGGCCATCAACTCTGATGCTTTTGTAATATTCATATTTCCCAACCTAAAGTTTTAAGAGGGTCAAGTCTTGTTTTTTGCCTTATGAAAGAAAAAACAAGATCAGGGGCCTTCGACTTCCTTACTATCCAGAGTACCTAACTTAATTCCGATGACAGTACCAACAATCGCAAAGGCTATACTCAAAGGCACTTCTACAAACCATAAAGGTGGGATAAATAACGTTTGTAATAGTATCGATACAATTACTGTTCCCACTATAAAGCTCAGTAAATATACACTTAGGGCATAATTCCAAGCTTTTACAACATTGCGCTTAGCCATAACGGTATAAATTGCTGCGCTCAATAAATAAGAGGGTAATAACTGGTATGTAAAATATTTGCCGAATGAGAGTGAAGCTAAATTATCACTACCAATTATTAGAGTGATAAAAGTACTTAATACGGTATTCAAAGCCAGCATGGCTAAAGTGTATTTTACTATCCTTAAACTTTTCAATTTGTCTCCATGTGTCATGTCACAATCATGATTTAAAAATGGCTGATAATGGCTTCTGCAGAGCAAGTATTCAGAAAACCACTTATAATCGCAGCCTCCTTTCACAAGGCCAACAGCTCTCACAGCAAACAGCCAAACCCTTTTAATGAAATTTCTTGAGTATTCGCGCCACTTTGGTTTTTATGTTGAATGATCAAACGTGAATCTTGGCTAGTAAAGGTAAAGGTTCCGAGCCAAGGAAGCTGAGCAATTGGTTGCATGTGGTAAAAACCATTGGCATCAAAGCATATAAATGAGAACTCATGATGTACCGGTGCAAATACGCCATAATCAGCGGTAAATACAGCAATGTTGTCTTGCAGCATAAAATGTTTCGCTTGCGTGCCCGCTACTAAATACCAAAAGCATATTGCTGTCATTATCACCACTTGTAAGCCGCCGAGTAAAAATACTGAAAATTTAACAATACGAGTCGATTTACTAGCTTCCATATAAAGGCGCTTTGCTTTGAGTAATAACCAAAGCCCAATGGCAACCATAGTTAGCTTTACAATCATCAGTGCTACGCCTATTTGATACATCAGCTTAGGGCTATGCCATTGAATGCCAAATGTTTGCGGGATAAACAAGCTATCAATTAAGGGCAGCAAAATGAGTAGGAATGGCAGAATAAGCGCTTTGTTTTTCATTATTTACTTTTCTAGTGTTCTCGCATAGATAAGAGCCTAATGTTAATTCTTGGGCTCTAAAAAAGCAAAAAGGCGCAACCTGAGGTTACGCCTTTTATCGTTCTGGGCAGAACTTAAAATTTACAGTGCAGCGAATACATCGTCTGTTTTAGCAGCACAGATAAAATCATTTTTGTGTAACCCTTTGATAGAGTGGCTCCACCAAGTAACGGTTACTTTGCCCCACTCGGTTAACAGGCCTGGGTGGTGACCTTCTTCTTCAGCCATATCGCCCACTTTATTAGTGAACTCAAGTGCTTGCTTGAAGTTTTTAAACTTGTAAACACGCTCTAATTGCATAATGCCGTCGCGCACTTCAGGAACCCAGTCTGGGATCATTTTGATCAATTCTGCTAATTCAGCATCAGATACTTTAGGCGCATCCGCACGACACGATTCACACTTTTGTGTGCTTAATGAAGACATTATAAATCCTTAACTTGCTAATTTTTCTTTAGGAGGAAACTTTGGCTCATGTAGCCCTAATTCTTTTGCTTTACTCACCAGCGACATGATATCCATTTGTGAAATATCAAATAAGTCATTGATTGAGTTAATGGTGTAGTACACAGGCTGCATAATATCAATACGATAAGGTGTACGTAATACATCAAGCACGTTCATCGCATTGATTTCTGGCTTATCTGAGTACACGTATTGTGTTTCGCCTGGGCTTGATAAAATACCACCACCATAAATTCGCAGACCTTGTTCGGTTTGCATTAAACCAAACTCAACAGTAAACCAGTAAAGGCGTGCTAAATAAACACGATCTTTCTTTTCAGCGGCATAACCTAACTGACCATATTTGTGTGTAAACTCAGCAAATGCTGGGTTGGTAAGCATCGCACAATGACCAAAAATCTCGTGGAAGATATCTGGCTCTTGTAAGTAGTCAAACTCTTCTCGGCTGCGAATAAAAGTCGCTACTGGGAACTGCTTGTTTGCTAGTAATCGAAAGAACTCATCAAAATCGATCAGTGCCGGAACAGGCGCAACTTGCCAGCCCGTTGTTTCGAGTAGCACTTCGTTGAGTTCACTAAGTTGTGGAATACGATCTGTTGGTAAATTAATTTTCTTAAGGCCTGCTAAATATTCATCACAGGCTTTACCTTCTATGCAAGCGAGTTGGCGAGCAACTAGCTCAGACCATATTTTATTTTCTTCTTCGCTCCAATGGATAACCCCATTTTCATCAGGTTGCTTGGAGGTGTAATTACTTGCTTTAGCCATAATAACCTTCTTCGTTAAATCTTGATCAGCATTGATCAGAATCTCATTAACTTGTTAAGCCGATACTATGTAAAAGTAAGCGAAATTTTAATAGTTAAGGCTGTTTCTAAGGTTTGCAGAAACAGCCCTAACGTAAACATAAAATTACACTAAAAGATCAAAAAGTTTACAGACCACGTTTTTAAAGGGTTAAAACCAGCCTTTGTCGTAAACTTAAAATTACAACCTAACCAACGAATGTAAATGCAGCTTTAAGATCGTTAATAATATCGTTAACATCCTCAAGACCAACTGATAATCGAATTAAGCCATCACTGATCCCTGCAGCTGCTCTTTCTTCGGGTGTATAAGGCGAATGTGTCATCGATGCAGGATGTTGAATGAGGGTTTCTGCATCCCCTAAACTGACAGCAAGCGTGCAAAGCTGGGTGTTATTTATAAATGTTTCGCCATCTTTAAGGCTGCCTTTTATTTCAAAGGCAATAACACCACCAGCGGCTTTCATCTGTGAGCCAATAAATTGATGACCCGGATGTGATTTAAGCCCAGGGTAATAAACTTGGCTTACTAACGGGTGTTGCTCTAAATATTCAGCAACTACTTGTGCACTTGCACAGTGGCGCTCCATGCGTACAGCAAGGGTTTTTAAACCGCGATTAATTAACCATGCATCATGAGGACTAATCGTTGCACCAATATCTTTTAGCACCGTCATTTTGACTAGGTTGATATGCTCCTCTGTGCCGCATACAAGCCCAGCCACCACATCACCATGGCCATTTAGGTATTTAGTTGCGCTGTGTACCACAATATCAATACCAAACGAGGTAGGTTGCTGGAGCAGAGGCGTTAAGAAGGTATTGTCGATAACGCTTATCAGTTGATGCTGTTTGGCAACATCGGCAATCAAACTTAGATCAAGCACCGCCATGGTCGGATTAATTGGCGTTTCTGCAAAAATCATTTTTGAATTGGCTTTAACCGCGCCGCGAAGTTCAGCCTCGTTGGTCATATCAACAAAAGTAACTTCGATACCAAAGCGCGGCAACATGTGAGCAAAAAATGCAAAAGTACAACCGTATAACGCGCTTGATGCCACTAGGTGGTCACCTTGTTGTAAAAAGCTAAGCACAGACGCAGACACAGCCCCCATACCGGTCGCTGTGGCAGCCGCTGCTTCACAGTTTTCTAACTGAGCCACTTTTTGTTCTAGCTCTTGGGTTGTCGGATTACCCAAACGGGTATAAATAAAGCCCTGCTCTTCACCGGCAAATCGGGCTGCACCTTGGGCTGCATTAGCAAAAGAGAAGGTAGAGGTTTGGTAAAGTGGCGCACTCAGTGCGCCATGTGGATCATTTGGTTTTTCTGGACCGTGAATACATTGTGTATGTAAGTGATGCTTAGTCATTGTGTGTTCTCGTTTTTATTATCAGTACTTCATACTCATAAATAAAACGTAGATACCCACAATGCACAAGCATGCCGGATGCTCAGATGGCTAAATATCACTCAGCCGTTTTTATTAACTGTACACAAAAGTTGTCATTTTGTATTTTCGGTCTCTTTGTCGCTCGTACGTGAGGCAATTTTACGGGCAATACTATTGGCGGTTTCTTTTAGCAAGCTGCGCTTATGCTCTAAGCGAGGTAACGGGCGACTAAGCTCCATCGCTTTATACCCTATACGCGCGGTAAAAATACCAGCACTTAGCCCTTGCGCTGCTCGGCCCGACAATTTCCCGAGTAATTCAGCGCTTAGTGCCGTTGCTGCTAAATCTGAAACTAACTCTGCACTACCAACAAACAATACTTGTTTCACTAATAAGCGGTACAATTTAATACGGCTTGCATAACCAAAACCAATACCGTAAATACGGCCAATTTGCTCAATGAGCTTAGTGCCACGCCATAGCACCGCCATCATATCGACTAAAGCCAACGGGCTTAGCGCAACCAATAAGCCAGACTCAGTGGCAAAACGGTTAATCAGTTTTTTCGCTTGCTGATCTTGGCTTACCAATAAGCTATCGGCGTATAAGGTCATGATTTCTTTATCGGTATGGTGACTTGCTATTTGTTGCTTAAACTCTTCAAACCCAGTAAGCGTTTGATGTTTATTAAGCTTTTCTAGCCATGGTAATGCTTCACCTACTTGCTCGCTATTAAGTAAGCGGTCGGCCTCTGTGCGATGCAATTGATTACGCTTCAAACTTCTTAGCATACGGTACTCGCGCCAAATAACACGGGCAATCAGTAGCACACCACTGAGAACAGCCGTTAAATACAGCGAACCTAAAATAATTGATTGCTGAAACGTCACAAACAATGACATCGCAAACTCAAGTAACACTAACGCTAAAAAGCTAACAACAAACACCCCTTTTAGGGTTTGCCATTTCGACTTTTTATACACAGGCTCAAGCTCTATGCTATCTTGCTGATCTTCTTCAGTGTCGATAAATTCGGCGTTTTCTATCACTTTAGCAACTGTTAACTCCTCTGCAGGAGCTTCGTTGCTTGCAGAGCTTGAAATACGGCGACCTGCCTGAAAGTTCATCTCCTTTGGTTGCTCACTCATGTTAGTTTATCTCCTATCAGGTACTGCATGACATGATCTAAACGAATATGCTTTAACCGTTTATCAGGGCATGGCAGTGGCGAAAACGATAAGAACTCAAAGCCCTGTTTTGGCCACTCTTGTTTGTTGAGAAGGCGTGACGGTGGCTGCGGCGGTAAATACGTTAACCATTCTTGCTCGCCTAAAGGCTTGCCATAAATACAAGCTAACTGTTGGCCTTTCTCAGCCACTTGGCGCGGCTCTGTAGCGCAGATAGATGACATTGCCATGGTTTCGATTTGCACGCCTTCGAACTTTAAATGATTCGTTTGGTCATGCACGATTGAATCAAGCAATAACGCTAAATCTTTATGATATTGCGCACTAATATGATCTGACTTGTTGGCCGCAAACAGTAGCTTGTCGATGTTTGGTTTAAACAAACGCTTAAAGAAGCTTGCTTCACCATAATTAAAGTGCGCCAGCAATTGGTTAATAACACGACTTTGCTCATGCAAGGTTTCGCTTCCTTCATTCAAGGCACTGAGCACATCCACTAGCACAATTTGTCGGTCAAAATGACGAAAATGCTGCTCGTAAAAAGGTTTTACAACCTCTTTTACATAGGCTTTATAGCGCTTTTTAAGATGCGCTAAATTGGACCCTTCGATTATGTCGTCTGGCACATTCGCAACCGGAAAAAACTGTAGTAGCGGCGCTCCTTTAAGCTCACCTGGCATCAGCATGCGACCAGGTTGCAGCATGGCAAGTTTGGTGTCTTTTTTAAGGCCCACTAATAACTGCTGATAAAGCGCAGCGACATCAGCAAGTTTGCTTTCATCAACACTGGCTGATAGATCAAGTTCAGCAAGGGCTGTTAAAAATGGCTTCGCTTTTTCGTTGCGTGCGGTTTGCTGCAAGAGTGAGTATTGTGATTCACACCAATCAGCAAATGATTGCTCTAGCATTGGCAAATCAAGTAGCCATTCACCTGGGTAATCAATAATGTCTAAATAGAGTGTTGATTGCGGTGCAAAATGACCGCGTAACCCCGAATTACTTTGGTATTTAATTGCTAAACGTAGCGTATTTATACGCTCGGTAGAGGCAGGCCATGCAGGCTCACCTTCAATAGGTAATAACGCTGATAATGCATTTGTGTATTCAAATGTCGGTATTGTCAGTGCTTGCTGCGGCACTATTTTTGTGGCGATATGACGCTTTTCGCGCATCACATCAAAAAAAGGTAAGTTTTTATCGTCAGCTTGGCTGGTTAAATGTTTAACCAAGGCGGTAATAAAAGCGGTTTTACCGCTGCCACTTAACCCTGTAACGGCTAATTTCACGTGTTGATCTAAACTACGGTGAAGGGCTTTTTCCGCTTTATTTTTTAACGAATTAAAGGTGTTCTTTGCAAATGATTGGCTCATAAAGTGTCTAGCACCTTATTTGCGCTGGGTATCACGATGCAAACAAGGTGCGTATATATCCTTTAAAGTTTGTTGATTTCACGGCTAACCGTAAATTCTGTTGATGTGACATAGCGTTCCATCTCTTGTAAACGACCATCAACTCGTGCAAGACGATCTTTTAAGTCTTGCAATGCACGGCGAGGTGGTTCCCCTTTTTGCCATACTTTAAATTTTACTTCAAGCGGGTCTTGGTGAATGCTGTCTGTGCTTTTCTCTGTTTTTTCTGCTGGTTTTTTATCTAAAATAAACCAAGCAGCAATGTAAGCAACAACAATAAATGGACCACCTGATAATAGCACTGCTGTCACGACTAAAATACGTACCAGCCAAAGCTCCATGTTAAAGTAATCGCTGATACCTGCGCACACACCTGCTATTTTGCCACGCTCTGCGTCTCTAAATAATTCGCGTTTGGTACTCATACTTTACGTCTCCACTGCGGAGCCTCTTGGTCAAGTAAGGCTTCTAATGTTTCAACACGCTCTGCCATTTTATCTGCTTTTTGTGCAAGCTCTAATAATTGGCGGTGCTCGTGTTCACTTAAACCTTGGCTCACTTGTTTTTTACTACGGTAATGTAAAATTAGCCAAAGTGGGGCAACAACCACCATAAAAACAATAATCGGTGCCATCAAAACTTCTGCGTCGAACATGGTACTCTCCTGTCAATCCGGTATGTGTTTAAGCATTGGGGGACATGCCCCCATTTATTATTTTTTATCTGCTAGTTTTTTCTTAAGCTCAGCTAGCTCATCATCAATCTTTTCGTCTTGCTGAAGACCAGCAATTTCGTCAGCTAATGATTTTTTACCAAGATCATAAGATTCTATTTGTGATTCTAGACCATCGATCTTAGTTTCGTAACGTTCGAAGCGGTTTAAAGCGTCTTCAACTTTAGAGCTGTCGAGTGCTTTTTTAACTTCAAGACGTGACTCAGCAGAGCGTTGACGTAAGATGATTGCTTTTTGACGCGCTTTTGCATCAGCTAGCTTCTCTTGTAACGTGCTGACTTCTTGCTGTAGTTTCTCGATGTGAGACTCTACATGCTCAAGCTCAGTTTCAACCGCTGCGACTGCATCTGCTGACTTTTGCTTTTCAATCAGTGCTGCACGTGCTAAATCATCACGGTCTTTATTTAGTGCTAATTCAGCTTTTTCTTGCCAGTCTGCAACTTGAACTTTTAAAGTTTCAACGCGACGTACTAGCTCTTTTTTCTCAGCAAGTGTTTTTGCTGATGTAGAGCGAACTTCTACTAATGTATCTTCCATCTCTTGGATGATCAGGCGAACCATTTTTTCTGGGTCTTCTGCTTTATCTAAGATGGCATTGATATTAGAATTAACGATGTCTGCAAAACGTGAAAAAATTCCCATAACATTTACCTCTTTGGTGTTTTAACTTAATCAGTTGGTATATCTAGTATCAATATGCTTGCCAACTTTTATAAACCTAGAATAACTCAATATATTCAAACAGTTAAACTAAATTTATAAATTTCTTTAGTTCTCATAGATAATGAAATACACTAGATCTTAGTAAAAATGACTAAGAGTTAGGGAATATGAGCCAATTTCGCCAGCAGGATAATTTACTCGGCCAATCTGACAGTTTTTTAAGTGTACTTGATCAAGTTTCGCAACTAGCCAGTTTAGAAAAGCCAGTTCTTATTATTGGTGAGCGCGGTACGGGTAAAGAACTTATTGCTGCGCGTTTGCACTTTTTATCTAAGCGTTGGGATCAAAACTATATAAAGCTCAACTGTGCAGCGCTTAACGAAAACCTGCTCGAAAGCGAATTATTTGGTCATGAAAGTGGTGCATTCACCGGTGCTAGCAAACGCCACGAAGGCCGCTTTGAACGTGCTAATGGCGGTACGCTATTCCTTGATGAATTAGCCAATACCTCGGCGATGGTACAAGAAAAACTACTACGCGTTATTGAATACGGCGAATTTGAACGCGTTGGTGGTAAGCAAACCGTTAAAGTCGATACCCGTTTAGTCTGTGCGACCAATGAAGACTTACCAACCCTAGCTGAGCAAGGCGAATTTAGAAGCGACTTACTCGACCGCCTCGCCTTTGATGTTATTACCCTGCCCCCGCTGCGTGAACGCCAAGAAGATATCATGTTATTGGCAGAACAATTTGCAATTAACATGGCTCGCGATCTTGAGTGGGAGCTATTTAGTGGCTTTACGCGTAGCGCCATCGAAACGCTGCAATCTTATGAGTGGCCAGGTAATATTCGTGAATTAAAGAATGTGGTTGAACGTAGCTTATATCGCCATGGTAACGAACATATTCCCGTTCACCAGATTATTTTAGACCCATTCGCGAGTAAGTTTAGACCTAAACAGCGCGTAAAAGCAGCAGTTAGCAGTGCCCCTGTTGCAAACGTAGAAGCTGCGCCTATCGCCACGACACAAAATCAAGACGTTGTAACACTTAATAAGCCCGACATTCAATTTCCTTGTAATTTAAAGCAGCTGTCTAACGACTTTGAAATTGATGTCATTAAAAAAGCGCTTGAACATAGCCAATTTAACCAAAAGAAAACTGCAGAACACTTAGAATTAACGTATCATCAATTACGTGGCTATTTGAAAAAATACAATTTATTAGATCAGCAGCAATAGTTAGAGGCTAATCAGGTGTTTAAACCGTTACTTGCTTTGTCTTTGGTGTGCTTAGTAGGCTGCCTAGATAACGAAGAAAAAACCACAGAACAAAAAAACCAGGGCTTAGTCTATTGCGCTGAAGCAAACCCTGTGTCGTTTAATCCGCAAGTGACGACGACAGGTTCGACTATCGATATTATCGCCAACCAGTTATATGATCGCCTATTAAGTATTGATCCGGTGTCTGCCGAGTTTAAAGCAGAGCTGGCAACTGATTGGAAAATTAGCCCAGACGGCAAAGCAATTACCTTTACCCTGCGTAAAGGGGTTAAGTTTCACACCACAAAATACTTTACCCCAAGCCGTGATTTTAACGCTGATGATGTAATTTTTACTTTCAGCCGCTTATTCGACGTTTATAACCCTTATCACTTTGTTGGTGATGCCAGTTACCCTTATTTTCAAAGTGTGGGTATTGATCAGCTTATTCGTCGCATTGTGCGTGTTTCTGATTACCAAGTACGGTTTGAGCTTTATAATGCTGAAAGCAGCTTTTTAGCAAACCTTGCAACCGACTTTGCCGTGGTGTTATCGGAAGAATACGCCATGCAGCTTAAAGCGCGAAACCAAGAAAACTTATTTGACCAATACCCTGTGGGTACTGGCCCTTATGTATATAAAGAATATCGTCGCGACCGTTTAATTCGCTATTACCGTAACCCTGACTACTGGAAACACCCTGTTGTACTTGAGCAATTGGTATATGACATTACGCCAAACGGCACCACACGCGTTGCGAAAATGCTCACCAAAGAGTGTGATGTGACTGCGCACCCAAGCAGCGCGCAGCTAAGTATTTTATCGCAACGTGAAGATATTAAAGTTCAAAAAGAGCAAAACTTAAATATTGGTTATTGGGCCTTTAACACTGAACGCCCGCCTTTTGATGATGTACGTGTACGCCAAGCACTCGCAAGCGCCATCGATGTCGATAAAATCATGCAAGCGGTATATTACGGTAACGGCATTAAAGCGCAGTCATTACTGCCTCCGGCTTCTTGGGCATTTGAAGCGCAAAAAGCCATGCCAGAATTTAACCCTGCACTTGCCAAAACATTACTCGCAGAAGCTGGCTACAAAAATGGCTTTGATATGAATATTTGGGCTATGCCAGTAAGCCGTATTTATAACCCCAATGCCCGTAAAATGGCTGAGCTGATGCAAAGTGATTTACGCAAGATTGGTGTGAACGTTAATATCGTCGAGTACGAGTGGAATACCTTTTTACAACGAATTGGTGAACATAGACACGATAGCGTGTTACTTGGTTGGGCTGCAGATACACCAGACCCAGATAACTTTATGAGCCCATTATTAAGCTGTACTGCGACTTTCAGTGGTAAAAACCCAGCAAATTGGTGTCACCCTGAGTTTGATTTATTACTTACTCAAGCCTTAGACACAACAGATCTTGAAAAGCGTAAACAATACTACAATCAAGCACAGCGGATCATAGTGCAAGAGCTGCCTATTTTACCGATAGCCCATGGTATGCGCTTTCAAGCAGCAAGTAGTGATGTTAAAGGCATCAGCTTAAGCCCTTTTGGTGGCATTTCACTAGCTAACGCGAGGAAAGAATAATGATCCTTGATTATATTCTACGCCGCTTAGCACTGTTGATGTTTATGATGCTGACACTGAGTATCTTTACCTTTTCATTGAGCTTTTTGTTTCCGGGTGATGCACTAACTAACTTAAGCGGTATTACCAATAGTACTTTCTCACAAACAAGTGCCTTAGAAGAAAAATTCCATTTTACTGAAAACTACGTAGTGCAATACTTTGCCTTTTTAGAGCGTATTATTCAGGGTGATTGGGGAATTTCATTTGCATCCGGCGAAAGCGTATTTCAGCATATTCAAGACTTATTTCCTGCAACGCTAGAGCTTAGCCTGTACGCATTATTTGTCTCTGTTGCTGTGGGCGTACCGGGTGGTATTTTAGCTTCTGCTTACTACAAACGTTGGCCAGATAAATTTATAAACTCAGGCACGCTTATTGGCTACTCGATGCCTGTTTTTTGGTTAGCGCTATTGTTGATCATGGTGTTTTCACTGCAACTCGGTTGGTTTCCGATGTCGGGCCGTATGGGTCTACTTTACGAAATTGAACCTATTACCGGCTTTATTTTAATCGATATCATATTAGGTGACTTTCCGTATGATGGCATGGCATTTTTAGATGCAATACACCATCTAACCTTGCCGACCATTGTACTTGCCATGTATCCGACCACAGTATTGGTTCGCTTTACCCGCGACTCTATGCTGAAAGTACTCGATCAGAGTTACATTAAAACAGCACGCGCTAAAGGCTTAAACCGTGCACAGCTGATCCTTCACCACGCTCTGCGTAATGCGCTGCTACCGGTTATTAAACAAATAGGTTTACAGTTTAGTACCTTGATCACCCTTGCGATGATCACCGAAGTTATATTCTCATGGCCGGGCATTGGTCGTTGGCTTATCGATAGTATTTATCAGCGCGACTACCCTGCAATTCAAGGTGGCTTACTCGCTGTTTCTATGTTCGTTATTTTAGCTACGATTATTGCTGAGCTCACTTATACCTTATTCGACCCATTATCGCGGAACCAAGCTCATGGCAAAGTTTAATTTATTCTCTGAAGAGTCGAATAAATCGCCGTTAGCGCGATTTTGGAAAAAATTTAAAACTAATCACCCTGCTCTTGTGGGGTTATGGTTATTTATTGCTTTAGTGTTACTGGCTGTGTCTGCACCACTCCTTGCACCTTATGGCGTGAACCAACAACACAGCGATGCACTTCTGTTGCCGCCATCGTGGCATGATGCAGGTGACGTACGCTTTTTATTAGGCACCGACGATTTAGGCCGAGATGTGTTATCGCGCTTGATGAATGGTGCAACCTACACCTTTGGTTTGTCGGTTGTCGCCGCTTTGATCACCACAGTAATTGGGGTATTAGTAGGTACTTTTGCTGGTATCAGTCGGGGTATTCGCTCAAGCTTTTTGAATCACTTGCTTGATATTACGTTATCTATTCCATCGCTGTTACTAGCCATCATTATTATTGCGATTCTTGGCCCGGGCTTAATGAATACAGTATGGGCGATTATTTTAGCCTTACTGCCTCAATTTATTCACTCGGTACGTAACTTAATTGTTGAAGAGCTTAACAAAGATTACATCACGGCATTTAAACTGGATGGTGCGTCAAACTGGCATATTCTCGCCCGTGGTATCTTCCCGAATATTTACGAGCATATTGTGGTTATTTTTACCATGGCGCTTTCTACCGCTATTTTGGATATCTCGGCACTTGGCTTTTTAAAATTGGGCGCACAGCCCCCAACCACAGAATGGGGTGCTATTTTGGCTGAAAACCTTGGTTTAATTTACCTTGCCCCTTGGACTGTTGGCTTACCGGGCGTATTATTATTTTTAGCAGTACTGTCTACCAATTTAGTAGGTGACGGTTTACGCCAAGTGCTTAAAGAACGTAAGGCCGACTAATTATGCAATTACTCGATATTCGCAATCTCACGATAGAGTTACGCACCTCAGATACCGTTATTCGTGCGGTTGATAGAGTCAGCATGACCTTAAAAGAAGGTGAAGTGCATGCTTTAGTTGGCGAGTCTGGCTCAGGTAAAAGCTTAATTGCAAAAGCCATTGTTGGGGTTTTAAATAAACGCTGGCATATCACCGCTGATCGCATGCATTGGCGTGGTGTTGATTTAATGCGCTTATCTAACGAGCAACGCCGTAAACTAGTAGGTCAAGACATTGCTATGATCTACCAAGATCCGAGTCGCTGCCTAGATCCAACTGCCAAGATATTTGACCAAATTGCCGAAACCCTGCCTGCGCAAGCAACCAGTGGCTTTTTCTTAAAGCGAAATAAACAGCGTAAAGACAGAGTAAAAGCGTTAATCCACAAGGTCGGTATTAAAGATCATAAAAAGGTACTCGACAGCTACCCTCATGAGCTCTCTGAAGGGATTTGTCAAAAAGTAATGATTGCCATGGCCATTGCGCGTACTCCGAAACTATTGATTGCCGATGAGCCAACTACCGCCCTTGAAAGCACCACGCGTGCACAAGTATTTAGACTGTTAAAAAGCTTGAACCAGCTAAAGAACATGTCGATTTTGATGATTTCTCACGAACTTGAAGAAATTGTTGAATGGTCTCATGGCATGCATGTTCTTTACTGCGGACAAATGGTTGAAGCTGGCCCAACTAATCGTATTTTTAGTCAGCCATATCATCCGTATACTCAAGCACTGTTAAAAAGCTTGCCTGACTACGAGCAAGGGCTTGCCCACAAAGAGCCGTTTTATGCTTTAAAAGGCACCATTCCGACCTTGCAGCATTTGCCAATAGGCTGCCGCTTGGGTCCTCGTTGCCCACAAGCACAAAAAGAATGTGTGGTTACCCCGAAATTGACCAAGCATCATAGTCATAGTTATGCCTGCCATTTCCCATTAATTAAGGCGATGAAATAATGCAACCACTGCTCAAAGTTCAAGCGTTATCAAAGAGTTTTAACCTGCGTGCAGGCTTGTTCTCACGCAAACGATTCTCTGTTTTAAGAGATATTTCGTTTTGCTTAGGACAAGGTGAAACCATTGCAATTATCGGCGAAACCGGCTCAGGTAAAAGTACCTTAGCTAAATTACTCTCAGGAGCCGACAACGCTGATAAAGGGCAAATTTTGCTCGATGGTAATATCATCGAAAATGATGGCTTGCGTGATAACGACTGTCGCCATATTCGTATGATCTTCCAAGACTCTGAAGCGTCGTTGAACCCAGGTTTAACCATTGGCGACATGCTTAATGACTGTTTACAGTACAACACTGACTTAAACAAAGAAGAGCGTGAAGATAAAATTAAACAAACCCTCGCAAAAGTGGGTTTGCTGTTAGATCATCAGCACTATTACCCTCATATGTTTAGTAGTGGACAATTACAACGTATAGCGCTTGCACGGGCTTTAATTTTAGACCCTAAGGTTGTAGTGCTCGATGAGGCATTATCGTCTCTAGACCCGTCTGTGCGTGCACAAACGGTAAACTTATTACTGCGTCTACAAAAAGATACTGGCCTTAGCTATGTGCTTATTACGCATCACCTAAGTTTAGTGCGTCATATTAGCGACCAACTTGTGGTACTTGATCACGGTGAGATTGTTGAATACGGCCAAACCGAAGCGATTTTCCAAAACCCACAATCAAACGTGACGCAGAAGTTGTTGAACTGCTGATAGTGAGCTGTCAGCTATCAGCCGTAAGCTGTCAGTTTGATTCGGCGTTAAAACGCCTCCTACGCGAGCGGTTTGATCACTCAATTAACTTTACTCTTTCCCCTCGAAACTTTACTCTTTCCCCTCGAAACTTTACTCTTTCCCCTTGCAGCTTTACTCTTATCAAAACTTTTTATACATCCCTTGGCTTTGTGGTGCGACAAACTTGTAGCCAAGCTTTTCGTAAAAGCCTGGTTTGTCAGCGACCATAGTGACATAACTACCTTCAAAGGCGGCAGATTCAATGTAGCGGTCAACATGTTCCATAATGACACGCCCTAACCCTTGCCCTTGATATTCAGGTGATACAGCAATATCAACCACTTCAAAATTACAACCGCCATCACCAATAACGCGGCCCATGCCAATCAACTCATCGTTTTTACGAATACAAATAGCATAAAGAGAGTTTGGTAACCCCGCCTTTGCAGCCGCTAATGAACGTGCTGATAAGCCAGCTTTAAGGCGCATGTCACAGTATTCTTCTGCGCTTGGTAGCTGCTCTATTAGACTGTACTCCATAAAAGCTCTTTGTAACTTGCATTAGCTTTAACGGTAACAAAAAAGGCGCCAATAGGCGCCTTTTATTTAACTCTGTTTGCTAATTATTCAGCAGCTTGAGTCGCTTGTGGTACTTGCACTTCAGCTTGTGCTTTTAGTGCTGCAATAAATACCATGTAGTTTTTATTCACTTGAGCCATAGTGATGTTTTGCTTTTGTTGCTCATTAATCTCAACTTCAGTCGCTGGATTAACTGCTTTTAGCGCAACAATTGCAGCATCGCCATTGTTTAGGTCAACAACTTCAACCTCTGGTGCACCTTGTGGGTGAGCCATTTTGAAAGCTTGTTGAACAATCGCTGGTGATACTGTGTAAGCTTGACGAGCAAGTGCAGCTTCTTGGCGTACTGTTAGGCCTTCAGCTTGTGCAACTTCGTTTAGGCTCTTACCAGCTTCGATCTCAGCGTATAGAGTGCGTGCTTTTTCTTTAGCAAGCTCCGATGCTTTTTGTGAAACTAACGTCGCCTTAATTTGCTCAGAAACATCTGCTAGTGCTTTCGTTGTAGCAGCTTTGTGATCGTTTACACGAACAACAACAGCATGCTCATCGCCTACTTCAATTACTTCTGAGTTCATGCGGTCTTCTAACACTTCAGGTGAGAAAATAGCAGTAACAACTTGTGGGTTGTTTAACGGCTCAGGTAATGCATTGCGAGTAACAAGTTCTGTTTTCTGTACTTCAACGCCTGCTGCTTCTGCTGCATCAATTAAAGTATCTGAGATTTCGAACGCAAGCTCACCCATTTGAGTTTGCTTTTCATAGAACGCATTAATTTTCTTAGTACGCTCAAGTTCAGCGCGAAGCTCATCTTTTACGTCAGCATATGGTTTAACTTGCTGTGTTTGAATATCAGTAAGTTTGATGATGTGATAACCAAACTCTGATTCTACAACGTCAGAAATGTCGCCTTTGCTTTCAAGTGCATACGTTGCATCTTCAAACGCAGGGTCCATCATGTCACGTTCAATCCAGTCTAGGTCGCCGCCCATTTCTGCACTCACTACGTCATCAGAAGATGACTCAGCTAGCTCAGCAAAATCAGCACCGCTTTGTAACTGCGCTAGTAGCTCTTCAGCTTTCGCTTTTGCTGCATCATCGTCTTCGCTGTTATCAATTAAGATGTGCGATACTCGACGTTTTTCAGGCTCAACATATTGTGCACTGTTTTGATCATAGTAAGCTTTGATATCTTCTTCTGAAACACTTGAATCAAGCGTTAAGGTAGCTGCATTTAAGTCAATGTAGCTTACAGACACTTGCTCTGGTGCTAAGAATTGCGGTTGATTCAACTCATAGTAATCAGCAATTTCTTGCTCTGTTACTTCGATACCTTCTTGTAATGATTCTTTAGCAACAACTAAGTAATCAATACTGCGCGTTTGCTGTTGTAGAGCAACGCTGTTGTTTAATTCATTTTCTAAGATGAAATCTGTACCAGCAACAGCACCTACTAATTGGCTGCGTGTCATGTCTTCACGTAAATATTCACGGAAAGCATCTGGTTGGAAATTCATTTGACGAATAACTTGTAAGTAGCGGTCGTTGCTAAACTGGCCGCCTACTTGGAAGTAAGGCATTTCTAAAATTGCTTTACGAACACTTTCGTCGCTTACACGAAGACCTAATTCTGCCGCTAGTTGAGTTTGCAATTCTTGTTGTACTAAACGGTCGATTACGCCTTGGCGAATTTGTGCCATGTAATTTGGATCAGCAGCGATTTGTGCGAAGTATTCACCAAATTGTTGTTCTAAACGGTTACGTTCGTTTTGGTATGCACGGCTGAATTCGGTTTGGCTAATTTTAACTCCATTTACTTCTGCAACGGGTTGCTCTGTGGTTTGTCCTAAATAACCACCGATCCCAGCTAAAGCAAAAGATAAAATCACCGCGCCTAAAATAATTTTGGCTGCAGGTCCCTGCGAACCTTCTCTGATTTTCTCAAGCATTTATCTATCTCTATTCTGATCAGGTACAAATTAACCCTGCTCATGTAAAAAAAGCGTATCTTACCAGATACGCTTTTTCACTTGAAGTAACTGGTGATAAGTTACCTAAATTCAATTTAAGTGTGATTAGGTATCTCTCACCAACTAATCTTTAATGATTAGTTTACTGCGTCTTTCAGCGCTTTACCTGCTTTGAAAGAAGGAATGTTTGCTGCAGCAATCTGGATAGTCTCACCAGTTTGCGGGTTACGACCTGAACGCGCTGCACGCTCACGTACAGAGAAAGTACCAAAGCCAACTAGCGCTACTGAATCGCCATCTTTAAGAGCGCCTGAAACAGCCTCGATGAATGAATCTAGTGCACGACCTGCAGCCGCTTTAGAAATGTCAGCGTCAGCTGCGATTTGATCGATTAATTGAGATTTATTCACAATATCATCCTCTTTCATTGTTATTATCAAGAGCGATTGTTTTTATAAAAAATAACATCACTGTTTTGAAAATTTATGAGCAAATTAAGTTTATGCTCAGTTTATTATATTTTTCTCAACCCTAGGCCACATAAGGCCTAGGCTTGAAAACTAGTGCTTAACTTATCATACCCTTTGTATTTGAAAAGCCCCTAAATGCACTTTTTTGCGGTTTTTTACTGGTTTTTTTCAGTTTCGACAGAAAAACTCTCTACTGGGTGCTTCAAAGCCAGTTTTAAAACGTCATCAATCCATGTAACTGGGTGAATTTCAAGGCCCTCTAATACGTTGTCTGGGATCTCTTTTAAGTCACGTTCGTTAATTTTTGGAATAATAACGGTTTTAATTCCACCACGATGCGCTGCCAGTAGCTTCTCTTTTAAGCCACCAATTGGTAATACTTCACCACGTAATGTGATTTCACCTGTCATTGCTACATCTGAGCGCACAGGGTTACCCGTTAAGCTCGATACCAAACCAGTTACCATGGCAATACCAGCACTTGGGCCATCTTTTGGTGTTGCACCTTCTGGCACGTGAACATGAATGTCACGTTTCTCATAGAAGTCGCTATTAATGCGAAGTTTTTCAGCACGATTACGAACAACCGTCATCGCAGCCTGAATTGACTCTTGCATTACATCACCAAGCGAACCTGTGTAAGTTAGCTTGCCTTTACCTGGTACAGCTGCAGATTCAATAGTCAGTAAATCACCACCTACTTCAGTCCACGCAAGACCCGTTACTTGGCCAATACGGTCACCGTCTTCAGCTTTACCATAATCAAAACGTTGTACGCCTAAGAACTCTTCAAGGTTGTTATCGTCGATAAGTACCTTTTTAGTGTCTTTATCAAGCAGGATGTTTTTAACTGCTTTACGGCATAGTTTTGACACTTCACGTTCTAAGTTACGAACGCCCGCTTCACGTGTGTAGTAGCGGATAATGCCAATAATTGCACTGTCAGCAATTTCAACTTCATGCTCTTTTAAGCCATTGCGCTTAACTTGTTTTGGAATCAAGTGTTGCTTAGCAATGTTTAGCTTCTCGTCTTCGGTGTAACCCGATAAACGAATCACTTCCATACGGTCTAATAACGGACCTGGAATATTAAAGCTATTTGATGTTGCCACGAACATTACGTCAGATAGGTCGTAATCAACTTCTAAGTAGTGATCGGCAAAATGGCTGTTTTGCTCAGGATCAAGTACTTCAAGTAATGCTGATGCAGGGTCGCCACGCATATCTGATGACATCTTATCGATTTCATCAAGTAAGAATAGTGGGTTCTTTACACCAACTTTAGTCATATTCTGGATTAACTTACCAGGCATAGAACCAATGTAAGTACGGCGGTGACCGCGGATTTCCGCTTCGTCACGAACGCCACCTAATGCCATACGCACATATTTACGACCTGTAGAGCGTGCGATTGACTGACCAAGTGAAGTCTTACCTACACCAGGAGGACCAACTAAGCATAAAATTGGGCCTTTAAGCTTATTAGTGCGCTGCTGCACCGCTAGATACTCAATAATACGCTCTTTAACTTTATCTAAGCCGTAATGGTCACTATCTAAAATCTTCTGTGCGCCAGCTAAGTCTTTTTTCACCTTAGAGCGTTTTTTCCAAGGTACATTGATTAAGGTATCAATGTACGAGCGCACGACGGTTGCTTCCGCCGACATCGGCGACATCATTTTTAATTTAGATAACTCAGCGTTTGCTTTCTCTTGCGCTTCTTTAGGCATACCAGACTCTTCGATGCGTTTTTTAATTGCTTCGAATTCATCGGGTACATCATCAAGTTCGCCAAGCTCTTTTTGAATCGCTTTCATTTGCTCGTTGAGGTAATACTCACGCTGCGACTTTTCCATCTGCTTTTTCACGCGGGTACGGATTTTTTTCTCAACTTGCAGTAAGTCAATCTCGCCTTCCATCAGTGCCATTAAGTATTCAAGACGCTCGGTCACATCGGCAATCTCAAGTACTTTTTGCTTTTCAGGTACCTTAAGCGGCATGTGTGCTGCCATGGTATCAGCAAGGCGTGCAGCTTCATCGATGCCAGACACAGAAGTAAGTACTTCAGGTGGGATCTTCTTATTAAGCTTTACATAGCCTTCAAATTGGCTAATTGCGCTGCGAATAAAGATATCTTGTTCTTGCTCGTCGATATGGCCTGATTCGATGAACTGTGCTTCAGCCACAAAGAAATCATCGTTATCTAAAAACGTTTCAACGCTCGCACGTTGTGTGCCTTCAACAAGCACTTTAACGGTGCCATCAGGTAACTTTAATAACTGAAGTACTGTGGCAATGGTGCCAACACGGTAGATATCATCTTGCTGCGGATCATCAACAGAGGCGTCTTTTTGCGCCACTAGGAAAATTTGTTTGTCCTTGTCCATCGCCGCTTCTAGGCATTTTATTGATTTTTCACGACCAACAAATAGCGGGATCACCATGTGTGGGTAAACCACTACATCGCGCAGTGCCAACACGGGGATTTCGACTCGATCTGTTCTCTCAAGCGTCATTATATTCTCTTCGCACTTCATTTATTTTAAAGATTACTCAAGTATATGGGGATATGTAAGGGAAAGTTCAACATATTTATAAAAAAAGGAGCCTTTGGCTCCTTTTTCGTGTTCAACTGCTTAACTTTTAAACTATTACAGCTTTATTCTGATGCAGCTTTGTCTTGGTTACCGCTTTGGTAAATCAAAATTGGGTCTGATTCACCTTTAATAACGGTTTCATCAATAACCACTTTGCTAACATCATCCATTGAAGGTAATTCATACATAGTATCAAGTAATACGCCTTCAACAATTGAACGTAAGCCACGAGCACCTGTTTTACGCTCCATTGCTTTATGAGCAATTGCGCTAAGTGCATCTTCACGGAACTCAAGCTCAACATCTTCCATCGCAAACAATGCAGAGAACTGTTTAGTTAATGCATTTTTTGGTTCGCTCAGAATTTGAATAAGCGCCGCTTCATCTAGCTCTGTTAGTGTCGCAACAACCGGAAGTCGACCAATGAACTCAGGAATTAAACCGTATTTCACTAAATCTTCTGGTTCAACATCTTTAAATGTTTCACTTAAGCTACGGCTACCTGATGATTGCTTAACTTCAGCACCAAAACCAATACCGGTATTTTTATGGCTGCGTTGTTCAATCACTTTATCTAGGCCAGCAAACGCACCGCCACAGATAAATAGGATCTTAGAAGTATCAACTTGTAAGAACTCTTGCTGTGGATGTTTACGGCCGCCTTGTGGTGGCACAGATGCAACCGTACCTTCAATTAGCTTAAGTAAGGCTTGTTGTACACCTTCGCCCGATACGTCACGGGTGATCGATGGATTGTCAGACTTACGAGAAATCTTATCGATTTCATCAATGTAAACAATACCACGTTGTGCTTTTTCTACGTCGTAATCACATTTTTGCAGTAGCTTTTGAATGATGTTTTCAACGTCTTCACCTACATAACCTGCTTCAGTTAGTGTCGTTGCATCGGCCATCGTGAATGGTACATCAAGTAAACGAGCCATTGTTTCAGCAAGTAATGTTTTACCACTACCTGTAGGACCGATTAATAGAATATTACTCTTACCAAGCTCAATATCTGCATTGATTGTTTGATTGCGTAAACGTTTGTAGTGATTGTATACCGCAACCGACAGCACTTTTTTCGCGTGGTCTTGGCCAATCACGTAATCATCTAAGTGATCACGAATTTCTTTCGGCACAGGCAGTTTATCAGACGCATTATGCTTCGGCGCAATGTCTTTGATTTCTTCCCTGATAATATCGTTACACAGCTCTACACATTCATCACAAATATATACTGAAGGGCCAGCAATTAGTTTGCGAACTTCGTGCTGGCTTTTGCCGCAGAAAGAGCAGTATAACAATTTATTACTTTTGTCGCCGTCTGTAGGAGTGTCAGACATTCAGCTACCTCATTTATTACGTTGGCAGTAGCACTGGGCTACTGCTAATTCACTATGTTTAACTATATCAAAGAATATCAGTTTTCGCATAGTAAAGGGTGATAGCTAACAATACGTTATTATTAGCTATTCAGATTACTTCGAATCGCGGCTTGAAAATACTGAGTCAACTAGGCCGTATTCAACTGCTTCGCTAGCAGTCATAAAGTTATCACGGTCTGTATCACGAGAAACCACATCGAGTGGCTGGCCAGTATGTTCAGCCATTAAACGGTTTAACTTATCTTTAATTGATAAAATTTCACGGGCATGGATCTCAAAGTCAGATGCCTGACCTTGGAAGCCACCTAATGGTTGGTGGATCATTACACGTGAGTTAGGTAAACAAAAACGCTTACCTTTAGCGCCACCTGATAGCAAGAATGCACCCATGCTTGCCGCTTGGCCAACACAAATAGTGCTTACATCAGGCTTGATAAAATTCATTGTATCGTAAATTGCCATACCCGCAGTCACAGAACCGCCTGGCGAATTAATGTAAAGATAAATATCTTTTTCTGGGTTTTCTGATTCTAAAAACAGCATTTGCGCAAGAATCAAATTAGCCATGTTATCTTCTACTTGGCCAGTTAAGAAAATAATGCGCTCTTTTAAAAGACGTGAGTAAATATCATATGAGCGCTCACCTTTAGCTGTTTGTTCAACAACCATAGGGACTAGTGCGTTTAGAGGGTCTATCATACCGCTATTCATTCTTATTTAATTCCTTATCCGCTGCGACTCATCCTTACTATAAGGAAAGCACATTTATACTAATGTAAATTAAGCTGTCTATTCAATCTTTATAACTATATAGGAACTTATCAGAACAAATTCAATCCTCGCCGAAAAAAGTTCTGAAATAACATCAGTATTGTTGGTTTTTTTGAAACTGATACCACAAACTAAAATGGCCCGAGTACGCTGTATAAATACAGGGTAACACGAGCCATTTAATCGCTAGCGAGAGCTTAAGTCAATGACTTATTAAGCACCTTGCTGTGGATTCATGATGTCGTCGAATGCTTTTTCAACGTCAGTCACGTTTGCTTTAGCTAGGATAGCTTCAACTGCTTGCTCTTCCATCGCTACGTTGCGCATTTGCTGCATAAGCTGATCGTTTGCTTTGTAGTACTCTACTACTTCAGTTGGATCTTCGTATGCAGAAGCTACAGTTGCGATTAACTCTTCAACTTTAGCGTCGTCAACTTTAAGCTCGTTCGCTTTAATTACTTCACCTAGTAATAGGCCAGTCTTAACGCGAGTTACAGCTTGCTCGTGGAATAATTCAGCTGGAAGCTCAGGCATGTTTTTAGCGTCGCCACCGAAACGTTGTGCAGCTTGCTGACGTAGTGCATCAATTTCTTGATCTACTAGCGCTTTTGGCACTTCGATTTCGTTGTTAGCTAAAAGACCTTTGATAGCTTGATCTTTAACGTTAGCTTTAACTGCTTGGTCAAGCTCACGTGTCATGTTCTTTTTAACTTCTTCTTTAAGAGCGTCAACACCGCCTTCAGCTACACCGAATTTAGTTGCGAACTCGTCGTTAAGCTCTGGAAGCTCTTGAGTTTCAACTTTCTTAACAGTGATTGCGAAAGTAGCTGCTTTACCTTTAAGGTTTTCAGCGTGGTACTCTTCAGGGAAAGTTACTTCAGCAACAACTTCTTCGCCCGCTTTTTTGCCAACGATGTTGTCTTCGAAACCTGGGATCATACGACCTTGACCAAGTTCTAGTGGGAAGTCTTCAGCTTTACCGCCTTCGAACTCTTCGCCTTCGATAGAACCAACGAAGTCGATAGTTACACGGTCGTTCTCGCCTGCAGCTGCGTCAACTTCAGCCCAAGAAGCGTGTTGCTTACGTAGAGTTTCTAGCATGTTAGCTAGGTCTTCGTCAGTTACAGATACAGCTGGCTTTTCAACAGCGATTTTATCTAAACCTTGGATTTCAACTTCTGGGTAAACTTCGAAAGTTGCATCGAACTCTAAATCTTTACCAGCTTCTAACGCTTTAGGAGCGAAAGTAGGTGAACCAGCTGGGTTAATTTTTTCAGAAACGATTGCTTCGATGTAGTTGCGTTGCATTAATTCGCCTGCAACTTCTTGACGTACTGCAGCACCGTAACGCTTGTTGATGATAGACGCTGGTACTTTACCAGGACGGAAACCATCGATACGCTGGGTTTTAGACAGTTGTTGTAAGCGTTTTTTTACTTCAGTCTCAACGTTCTCTGCAGGAACGGTGATGGTCAGACGGCGCTCAAGGCCTTGAGTCGTCTCAACAGAAACTTGCATGATTTACCTCAATCTTCAATTTTGGCGACTGTTCGCCTTCCTTACAAACAAGGTGATCTCCATGAGTGATAGCAAGTTTTAACGCTGAATATTTCAACTTAAAACGGCGCATTGTAACCATGAGATACCATTGCTGCTTTGCCTCTATGGGCACTATGTTAAACAATAGACGCGGCATTATAACCTAATATTTATTATAGTCGAGTCTGGGGGGCAATTATTTGGCGTATATAGCAGCAATCAGCGTTTAAATGCGTAAAAAACGAACGCAACAAAATAACAAAGTAGAATTAAGCTGAATTAAAGGATGTATTTAGAAATTGAGAAGTGGTCGGCGATGCAGGATTTGAACCTTCGACTGAATTGGATATACCCAAACCAATCGTTCTTTGACCATAAATCTTTAAAAGTGGTCGGCGATGCAGGATTTGAACCTGCGACCCCTTGGACCCAAACCAAGTGCGCTACCAAACTGCGCTAATCGCCGATATCTTAGAGTAAATTGGGGTGACTGATGGGGCTCGAACCCACGACAACCGGAATCACAATCCGGGGCTCTACCAACTGAGCTACAATCACCACGGCATTTACATATTTTCAAATGGCGCACCCGGAAGGATTCGAACCTTCGACCAACGCCTTAGAAGGGCGTTGCTCTATCCAGCTGAGCTACGGGCGCATCGAAAACTTCATAAGTTTGCCTGTAAGCGCCGCTTCTTAAAGAAGAAGTGGTCGGCGATGCAGGATTTGAACCTGCGACCCCTTGGACCCAAACCAAGTGCGCTACCAAACTGCGCTAATCGCCGATGCTTACCGTTGTTTGCGAGTGACCTCGTTAACAACGGGGTGCATAATAGTGATTTGACCGAGTCAGGTCAAACATTTTTTTAAGAAAATAATTCAATCGGTCACTTTTAGTTCATAATGGTTAAATATTGCAAATATAAGCTAAAATTTGAACTCTTTTTTATAAAGTAGCGCTTTATATAAGATTGCATCTTGGCGCTATGATGCTTTTCTGCGAAAATACGCAACATAAATAAATATGATCAAACAAACATGATTTGTGTATCCACGCCCCCTTTATTGGATAATCATATTTAGATGTATCAGTATCAAGTTAACTAACCCCAATTAAAGGTCACCCATGACGGCAAACATCATCGATGGTAAGGCAATAGCTAAACAAGTACGCAGCAATGTAGCAGAGCGAGTTGCAGAGCGTGTAGCGAATGGATTACGCGCTCCAGGACTAGCAGTTGTGTTAGTTGGTCAAGATCCAGCTAGCCAAGTGTATGTTGGTTCTAAACGTAAAGCATGTGAAGAAGTCGGCTTTGTATCTAAGTCTTACGATTTACCTGGCGACACAACTGAGCAAGATTTACTTGCATTAATAGATCAACTAAACGAAGACAAAGAAGTAGACGGTATTCTAGTACAGTTACCTTTACCTCAGGGTCTTGATGCTGAAAAAATTCTTGAACGCATCACACCACATAAAGATGTTGATGGTTTCCACCCTTATAATATTGGTCGTTTAGCTCAGCGTATGCCGGCACTTCGTCCTTGTACGCCGAAGGGTATTATCACCCTACTCGACTCTACCGGTGTTCGCTACAAAGGTATGCACGCAGTTGTTGTTGGTGCGTCAAACATTGTTGGTCGCCCTATGTCACTTGAGCTTTTACTTGCAGGCTGTACAACAACGGTGTGCCATAAGTTTACTCAAGATTTAGAAACGCATGTTCGCCGCGCTGATTTATTAGTTGTTGCGGTTGGTAAACCTGAGTTCATTCCGGGTGATTGGGTTAAAGAAGGTGCTATCGTAATTGATGTAGGCATTAACCGCCTTGAATCTGGCAAGCTTGTTGGTGATGTTGAATACGATATCGCTGAACAAAAAGCACATTTCATTACACCAGTACCAGGTGGTGTTGGCCCAATGACTGTGGCAAGCTTAATCGAAAACACCCTTGAAGCGTGTGAAAAGTACCACAGCTAAGAAGAGCTAAATTATTGCAAAAGGCTGCCAATTGGCAGCCTTTTTTTGGTTTTAAAATCAATGTAGTTTGAACAGCCTAAGCTTTAGCATCTGGGGGAGCACTGAAAACACAATCATCAAAAACATTAATAGGTATTGCCAGTCTTGATATTGTTCGTTTATCAGTAAAACAGCGCATACGATTCCCGCGATTGGGTTAGCAATAGTGCCGAATGAAAACTCAGCCACAGTCATGCGTCCTAATAACCAAACATACAGAATATAGGCGATAGCGGTATTAGGCACGATTAACCAAAATAGCGCAGAATATTGCAGTGCTGAGATAGGCTTAAATATCACTTGGTATTGCTCTGGGTGAAGTAAACTGCCATCAATAAACGCAGCCAATAATAAAATAGTGCCGCCAATGATTAACTGCCAGGTAAGCACAACCCACCAATGAATATGCACCGACAAACTCTGTACCAAGGTGCTACCAATCACAATAGTCAGTAAGGCCCCAAATAAAGCAGCCACTCCCAATACATTTAATGCCACGTGTGCTGGGTCGAACAACAACCACGCCAACACCACCAGCGCCATAGCACAGAATGCTTGAATTTTTGCGGGGCGCTGCCCTTTAGTAAGCCAAGCATATAGTAAAGCCACAACCGGCACAGACACCATCCCTACCCCTGCTATAGCTGCAGGAAGGTTTACCGCCATGATAAAAATAAAGGCAAAAAACAGCGCGATATTCACAGCACCTAGCGTTAACAAACTTGGCCACTGCGAACGGGTTGGCAAACTAGGTTTAAGCAATAAAAGTAATAACCCTGCAGGTAATGCACGCAATGCGCCTAATAAAAGTGGCGGCCAATCAGGTGTGGCATATTTGGTCACTGCATAGGTGGTGCCCCATAAAAAGGCGGGGATCATGGCAAGTAAAATATTCAATGTCTGTCCTTGTTAATACGAAGAGATGGCAAGGTAAAAGCTCAAGTACAGTTGAGGTCAATAGCTATATTGATTAATAACAAAAAAGGTTGCCTCGTTGGCAACCTTTTTTAATGAGTCATGATTCGATGAATAGTTAGGCTTTACGCCATGTTGTTTTACCAGCTGAATCTTCAAGTACCACACCTAGCGCATTCAATGCATCGCGCGCTTCATCAGCTGCCGCCCAATCTTTACTTGCGCGGGCTTCGTTACGTTTTGCTATTAACGCTTCGATATGTGCTACTTCGTCGTCAGCTTGGCCACCTTGTAAAAAGGTTTCTGGGTCTTGTTGTGCAACGCCTAGTACCTCTGCAACACTGCGTAGTACATAAGCTAGCTTACCTGCTTGCTCTGTATCGCTATCTTTAACACGGTTTAGCTCTTTTGCTAATTCAAATAATACTGGTAGTGCTTCAGGGGTGTTAAAGTCATCATCCATCGCTTTTCTGAATTTAGCCACATATTCATTGCTAGCTAAATCGCACTCGATTGGCGTTACGCCACGCAATGCAGTGTAAATACGTTCAAGTGACGAACGTGCTTGCTCAAGGTTTTCTTGCGAATAGTTAAGCTGGCTACGGTAATGACCTGAAATTAAGAAGTAACGAACTGATTCAGCATCGTACTCTTTTAATACGTCACGTACGGTAAAGAAGTTGTTTAAAGACTTAGACATCTTCTCTTTATTAACCTGAACCATACCTGTGTGGATCCACGTATTAACGTACTTGCCGTTATTTGCACAGCATGACTGAGCAATTTCGTTTTCATGGTGCGGGAACTGTAAATCTGAACCACCACCGTGAATATCAAAGTGCTCACCTAAGTGCTTAGAGCTCATTGCCGAACATTCAATATGCCAACCAGGGCGACCCTCACCCCATGGTGAAGACCATGACGGCTCTTCTGGCTTGGCTTTTTTCCAAAGCACGAAATCAAGTGGATCTTGCTTATCTTGTGCAACTTCAACACGTGAACCAGCCTGTAGCATGGTTAGGTCTTGTTGCGATAAAGCACCGTATTGCTCAAAGGTTGATACATCAAATAATACATCACCATCTGCAGCAACATACGCATGGCCTTTGGCAATTAAACGCTCAACCATAGCGATGATTTCATCCATGTGGTTTGTTACTGTTGGCTCAACATCCGGACGCAGCATATTTAAGCTGTCGAAATCTTCATGCATGGCTTTGGTCATACGAGTCGTTAGATCATTAATTGACTCACCATTTTCGTTAGCACGTTTAATGATTTTGTCGTCAACATCTGTGATGTTACGAACGTATTTTAAATCGTAACCGATGTGGCGTAGGTAACGCACAATCACGTCAAAACCAACGAAAGTACGAGCATGACCGATGTGACAGTAATCATAAATGGTGATACCACACACGTACATGTCGATTTTGCCATCAACAAGGGGTTTAAACTGCTCTTTTTGTCGCGTAAGTGTGTTGTAAATTTGTACCATTTATAAAATGTCCTTAACGGTGTTTCGAGATTCTCTATGGTAACACTTGCAAAGCCGCTGCTCTAGCGCTTTATCAATTGAATAAGCACTTTGTTAAACGTTTTAAACAAGCTCTTTGTTAATCAAAGGCAACTACTATAAAATAGCCCCATTATTAAACCTGAATATAGGAAACCTCATGGTTGTACTACACACAAACTTTGGTGACATCACTATCAAGATGCACGAAAGCGATGCACCAAACACTGTTAAAAACTTCTTAGAGTATGCAAACGCTGGCTTTTACAACGGCACTATTTTTCACCGTGTAATTGATGGTTTTATGGTACAAGGCGGTGGTTTTGAGCCGGGTATGGTTCAAAAAGAAGTAAACAACCCAATCGAAAACGAAGCAAACAACGGCCTTGCAAATAAAGTGGGCACATTAGCAATGGCACGTACGCCGGATCCACATTCAGCGACTGCGCAGTTCTTCATTAACGTTAACGACAATGACTTCTTAAACTTCAGCAGTGAAACATCACAAGGCTGGGGCTACTGCGTGTTCGCAGAAGTTGTTGAAGGTATGGACGTGGTAAACAAAATCAAAGGTGTTGCTACTGGCAGCGCTGGCTTCCACCAAGACGTACCTCTTGAAGATGTCATCATCGAAAAAGTAACGGTTAGCTAATTTAATCGTTTAGTCTTTTTAAGCGGGCCTTTGCCCGCTTTTTTGCGAGTAACCATGAAACAAAGTTATTTTATTGCCGACCTCCATTTAACAGAAAACCGCCCAGACATCACTGCGGCATTTTTTGATTTTCTTGATAGCAAGATTATTAATGATGACGTTGATGCACTGTATATTTTGGGTGACTTTTTTGAAGTATGGGTAGGTGATGACTATCAAACTGACCTTTCAAAGACTGTTGCCGCACGTTTAAGCCAAGTCAGTGAAAGTGGTACTGAGGTGTTTTTTATTCATGGTAATCGCGATTTCATTATGCGAGAAGACTATGCAAAAAGCGCAAGTATGACTTTACTACCTGAACAAGTTGTTATTGATTTATACGGTACTCCAACAGTTATCTTGCACGGTGATGAAATGTGCACTCAAGATATTGAATATCAAAAGTTTCGTAAAAAAAGCCGTGGTTGGTGGTGGCCAAAACTAATGCTTGCTATGCCGCTTTGGTATCGTAAGAAAATTGCCCGCAACGCCCGCGAAAAATCAAAACAAAGCCAAGCTGGCAAAGCATTAGAGATTTTAGATGTGACCGAAGATGCAGTTTTAGCCATGTTTGAAAAGCATCAGGTTACTAATATGATCCACGGTCATACTCACCGCCCTAATGTGCATCACTATAAGCAAAATGGAAAAACACTAACCCGCACTGTACTGGGTGACTGGTATGAGCAAGGTTCATACTTAAGAGCTACTCCAGAGCAGCAAAAACTAGTCCACACTCCCTTTAAATAACCAATTTTTTAACTATGCTTTAACCAGTATTGTCAAAAAATGCATTATCTATGATGAGTCGGTTAAGCCTTTTATGTTGTTGTTTACTAATTAGCTTTTCAATCAATTGCCAAACTTGGCAATTGGTCACAGAGCCGTTTCCTCCTTATTTCATTGATAAGCCAAACAAGCCAGGCTGGCTGCACGAAGTCATCATCGCAGCACTGAAAACACAAAAACATCAAGCCACCATTGAATACACCCACTGGGGACGTGCTCTAAAGCTTGCCAAACGCCATAAACGTGTCGCAGTGCTAGGTGCTTTTTATACAAAGCAAAGAGCGAGAGATTTTACATATTCACCTTCATTAGCTACCGCACATACCGTGTTATTCAAGCGTGTTGATAGCAAAATAACTTACACTGGCTCTTTGTATTCATTAAAGCCATATACAATTAGCAAAGGTGAAGACTATGTGGTTAGTGAGCAATTTGAGCACCACCCAAACCTTAGCATGACGACCACAGGTAGCTTGATTGAGAGCTTATTGCTATTAAAGCATGGTCGTGTTGATTTAGTTGCAGGCACAAAAGAGGTTGCCTTGTATTGGCTCGATAATAGCGAGCGCTTACAGCAAGCAAAGCAAACAGAATTAGAAATAGTTACCCCCTATCTTGCTACTCAACACTTACATGTGATTACTGATAAAAATCACCCTCAGACTGAGCTTTTTCAGCAAAGTTTATCTTTAGGTCTTAAAGCAATTACGGCGTCAGGCAAGCTTTTAGAGATACTGAAGCGCTATGAACTGAATGAAAAAGAAGTTAGCCACATCAAGCAACTATATGAAAAAACCTATGCTAACTAATTTTGTTCTTTTTCAAGCGTGGCAAGGTTATCTTAAACTGGGTTGCTATTCCTTCAGGTAGGTTTTTGCTTGCAACTAGCTGGATTTTTCCGTTAAGAACACTCGTAACCCATTCATGCACAAGGTACAAACCTAACCCTGTATGACCATGGTTTCTAGATGTAGTTACAAAGGGGTCAAATAAGTTACTACGCAAAGAGTCATCAATCCCACAACCATTATCAGAAACGCTAATACAAAGGTCACCTTGTTGATTTAAATGTACATGCAATTGAATTTGTTTGTTATCAAGCTCGTCAAAGGCGTGAGAAATTGCATTAACGATTAAACTCTCGATAACCTGAGAGATAATCCCAGGGCGACTAATAATGTCTTTTTTGACATCGATTTTAGTTTCTATGGTTACTTTTGAAGCTTTAAAGCGGGATTTTAAACCAAGTAGTAGATCATCGATGACTTTTTCAATATTAAAGCTAACATACTGATCGTTTGACCGATCATGGGCCATCTCCTTGAAGCTTTTTACATGATCAATGGCCTTTTCTAAGTTTACTTGAGAGAGCCTTAAATTATCAGCAACTTTTTCTACGCTTGATTCTAAAAATTGCTTAGTGAAGCCTTGGTCTATTTTATCTTTGAGTTGTTGATTAATTAATTGCGCATTCGATAGTGAAATAGCAGCACCACCCAGTGGCGTATTCATTTCGTGGGCCACCCCTGCCACCATTAAACCCAGTGATGACAACCTTTGTGCTTCAATGAGTTCACCTTGTAGTTGATGCTGCTGTTTTATGTAACGTTGTAATTTAGTATTGGCTGCTAACAACTCCTGCTGCTCGTGCTCTAAGTGCGCTCTGGCTTTAATAATCTTACGTTGATCTCGATAACTGCGCTGCAAATATAAGCCAGAAATTGATATCAGGCTGACAGCGCAAGCTAAAGCGATAATAAAAGATCGTAAGATAATCTCGTTTTGCACCGAATCATCTGCCTTTACCAGTACAATAATATCGTTTGTACCATTTACGCTATTATTACCTAAGGTCATTTTTAAAAAGCTAGTTGTATGACTATGCGATGCAATAAGATCCTGAGATTTCGGCAATTGAGTGATTACTTGCCATAATTGGCTATCTTCGTTACCGAGTGTCAGCATAGGTTGCTCCAGCATAAACCCCCATTCTTTATCTTTGCGTGGATGTAACAACCAATAACCTTCACCATTAATTAATTGTATTTGTGCTTGTAAGCTGCTGAGTGACTTTATTTGCTGTAAGGTTTTCGACAGGTCAAAATTGACAACCACTAGCCCATCTAACACGTAACTATCGCTTGTGGTTCGGTAAGATGCTCTTAATGTTGGTTCATGTGGTGTAACAACTGCGCCACGCTCTACATTTAAATCTATTGGCGTGATATAAACTTCATCTTCGCTATGATCCATCCCTTCGGTAAAATAATAACGGCTACTTTTATTTTGTAACTGTTGTGTTGGTACTAGCTCCGCTTGCCCTGCTTTAAAGTTAACCCGATACCTTTCTTGGCCTTCACTATCTAGCCAACGTATTTGAGATATATTTTCAGCGGCTAAACCAAAGTTCACAAAATGGGTTTGTATTTGATGCTCAAGTAATGCGCTTTCACCAGTTTGCTTTAATATGTCATCGGCCACCAGCAACTTAACTACTTTACGTACATCACCAAGCTCCCTGCTAAGGGTATTGTGAGCGGCAAGTAAGGTGTTATCTTGCAAAAGCGTGACACTACTTTTTTGTATTTGATATTGAATCACATAAACCATCAAGCTAATTAATAAGCTAACAGCAACCATCACCATAAATTTAAGAAGTAGACTTTTTTTTAGTGACTTATATTGGCTTGTTACTTCTACCATAATAGTTAATTATACCTGCCCTTTAGCCACTGCAATGCATCATCATAAAACATGGGTTTTGCATAATAATAGCCCTGTCCAACACTACAGCCAGCTTCTACAAGCCAAGTGTACTCAGCTTCAGTTTCAATGCCTTCGGCTGTTACTTCAAAGCCAAATTTTTCTGCTAAAAGCATAATCATTTCAATAATATGTTGGTTAGATTTTGACTCTTGGATATTGGTTACAAAACAGCGATCTATCTTTATATTTTGGGCTGGTATTTCACTAATATGGGCGAGCGATGAATAACCTGTACCAAAATCATCAATGCTAATTTTTATACCCAAGCCCGCAAAACGACATAAACATGCATTGATCTTTTCATAGTTAAAAATTGCTTGGGTCTCTGTTACTTCAAGCTCAAGTAACGAAGGTGAAATGCCATATTCCTCAATGCGTGCTGCAACCTCAACAAAGTAATCATCGGCTAACAAATCAAACGTCGATGCATTAAACGCGATTGGCAAACTAACGCCTTGCTCTGCAAATTGGTTAATCGTTTGCATTATTTTGTCAAAAATCAACTTATCTAACTCACTAATAAGTCCTGCGGTTTCGGCAAGTTCAATAAACTCATCGGGCCTTACAAATGTTCCATCACCTCTTTGCCATCGCGCCAGTGCTTCAAAACCAATGACTTCATTAGTGGTTAAATTAACCTTGGGTTGTAGGGCTACTTGGAGCTCTTTGTTGCGTATTGCGGTGCGCAGCTCTTGCATCAATTCATAGCGCCGTGTAATCGCTTTGGTATTATCTAACGTATAATAGAGAAGCTCAGCTCTTTGTGTGTTTTCATCATTAAGAGTAGACTCTGCTAAATTGAATATTTGCTCTGCGTTATGATCTTCAAAGGCGATTAGCTGCATAACTAAAATACGCACATCTAAAAACTGTTTTACCCCATCAATTTCAAAAGATTGACGTTTTAAAGAGTCAACAACGCTTTCATCTTCAAATGCATGGCTTGACACTAAAACACCTAAACAATCACTTTTAAAAACAGCGATACGAGGGTGATACGGCGCTAAGGCTTGCAAAATATTCTCGCGCATTTTTAGATGTGTTTTTTTACAAAATTCATGACCAAACCGAAAAGACTTTTCGTCAAACTGAAGTATCTCAAACACCACTAACTGAGTTTCAGCTTGTTCGTATTTGTTCATATTATCGATTTCGCGCTGGAGCCAGTTCCTGTTGGGCATGTTTAGCGTTATATCGGTGTAAGCAAGCTCAGTAAGCCGGTTCATCAGTGCAATATTCGAAAAGCCTGTACTGACATTTTCACTAAATACCTTTAGTAAAAATACATTATGCTCGTCGATGGGAACATCTGATTTAACAATCGTGATGTAATAGCTAACATCAACATCAGCGGTATCAAAATAAAAAACACTGTAATGCTCAGAAAACACATGCTCTTTTTTATCTCTGGCTAAAATATACGATTGCTGTGCTTCTTCACTGAGCACATCTGTGCTGAGCTCTTTACCATCAAGGCCTCTGTAACAACCGACACTAGTAAGAACTTTTGGGTGTTTATCAACGTGCTTTTCATTGCCAACGCATAATACGCCGCCTCCCTTAGATAGATGCAAAATTTTACCTATTTCATCTAGCACCGCATGAGAAAATGCACGTATGTCGTGTTTACTATTAATGCTTCTTGCCGCATCAAGTACTAACTGCAGTCCTTGTTTGGCATTTGAGATTTGCGAAATATATTGATACGTACGAAGATGGCTACTAACGATAGATTTAAGCTTATCTACCGTCATATCTGACTTATTCCAATATTCGTCAATATCAAGCGATTGCATTACTTGCGGTTCAGGGGCAAAGCTTGGCTGCCCTGTTAAAAGCACTATGCGTATATCATTGTTGCCTAATACGTGGCGAATAGTATTCACAAGTCGTAGGCCTGAATCATCTTCTTCCATTACCACATCAAGAAATACAATAGCGATGTCTTTGTGACGCGATAACACAGACGATGCCTCTGACACTGAATTTGCCGTTAATACCTCAAGAGACTCATTGTTATCTAGAGATATGGCATTAAAACTGTTTAGTAATGCTTGTTGGTAGTTTAAGTCATCTTCAACCGTTAAAACTTTCCATGTTTTTTGGGCATACGATTGTTCAGAAGCATCTTCTTTAAACTCGAAAGGCACATTAGAATCACGCATGACTTCTCCTTTTAACAACTTATGATTCTATTTTACGAATGTTAATAGCAACCTAGGTCAAAGGTAGTGCAAGATTTTAAAAGGTACAAATTATTTACTAAAACAATAAATGAATAAGTATTAGAAAAGTAATGAAAATTAGTTAATTTGAATAGGGGTAAAACCCACTAAATTTGGCAAGATAAATGAACTAGAGCGCCAAACAGGCGCTCTGATTTAATATATTATGCAGGCACACCGCTGTGAAATTTAAAGTCTTCATCTGGGGTTGAAATAAGCTCAGCTTCAAGTTGACCAAAAAATTCAACACGCTCAGTAATATCAAACTCACTGATTTCTTGCGCAAGAGTTAAATAATCTTGGTAATGACGCGCTTCAGAGCGCAGTAGTGAGATATAAAAATCACCTAAGCGTTTATCAACATGTGGGGCTAATTTAGCAAAGCGCTCACATGAACGAGCTTCGATGTAAGCACCGATAATTAACTTATCTACCAAGGCATCTGGCTCGTAAGTTTTTACGTGGCGCAGCATCCCTTTGGCATAACGACATGGGGTAATGCTTTTATATTCAATGCCGTATTCATCCATGATCTCAAGAACTTGATAAAAGTGATGTAGTTCTTCTTTAATAAGCATCACCATTTTATCGATAAGGTCTTGCCCATAAGGTGAGTTCGATTTTGGGATCATTGATTTAGTCAGCTTGTTTTTATCTGCAAGCTCACGCCAATCCCCTTCTCGCTTATAAATAAGTGTTTCAAATGGTTTTAACCACTCAAGCAACGCATCACTGCTTTCTTTATCAACCGCGTACTTACGAATTAAAAACATGGCAGACTGAGCTGCTTTTAATTCACAGATAAGATGGTCGATTAAAACCACATCTAAGTTTTCTTTTTTGGTTGCCGCAGCAATCCACTCATCAGGCGTTTCGCACTTTAAAAAAGAATGAATGGGCGCTAATAAATCAGAATAAGGCACTGAATAACTTCTCATCAAAAATCTTAATTGGATTTTATCACATAAATTAGCCCACGTTCCATGACCCACATCAGTGCAAAGTAATTTTCTATATGCACTAAAGAGTTACATTTAATCGGCTATAACGATTATTTCAGCTTCTTGACAAGACTTAATTACTGAACCATAACTTAATCAAAGCTGTACAAAAATAAAACAGCTCATATTCCTTTTTTACAGGGGCAATGATTATGATTCTAAACCACTTATGGGGCTTATACGCTCACCCACTCGAAGAATGGCAAACAATTGATAACCGTCACGAAAGCTTGCGCTATAGCTTATCGCACATTTTATTAATCGCCTGTATTCCTTCATTAATGGGCTACTATTCATCAGTTTATTTGGGCTGGAGTATTGGCGCAGGTGAGGCTGTATATTTAACCCATGATAGTGCATTACTTATCGCGGTTGCGATGTACTTTGCACTAATTGCGGGCGTTTTTGCACTGGCATACTTAGCTCATTGGATGGCAGTGACCTTTGGTGCAAAACCCACCTTTACACAAACCCTAGAGCTTGCAGCTTACACAGCAACGCCAGTATTTATGTCTTCATTTGCGGCATTTTTACCTGAGCTGTGGTTTGTGGTGTGCGTAGGCCTTGTAGCACTAGCCTACTCAGTTTACTTACTCTACACAGGGGTGCCAATTTTAATGCACATTCCTGAAGAGCGAGGTTTTATCTATGCCAGTTCAGTAGTCACTTGTGGGCTGATCTTACTGGTAATTATTTTAGCTGCGACAGCTATTTTATGGACTAACGGAATTGTCCACCCTATGTTTACTTAAGTTCATTGTTATTTTCCTTTCTTTCCATAAACAAAAAAGGAGCTGTGAAGCTCCTTTTTTATACCAATCAAATCAAGGCTGATTAATCAGCGCTGTTTTCTTCTTGGTTATGTAACTCTAAACTTGCTGACATCGCATTTTCACGAGTTGATTTCGCTGAATCATTACGTAAACGGTCAATGTGGTTTAGGTAATCTTGGTCGATATCACCTGTGATGTATTGACCATCAAATACTGATGTTTCAAAACGGGTGATTTCTGGGTTTTCTTGGCTTACTGCTGAGATTAAGTCATCTAGCGATTGATAGATAAGACCATCTGCACCAATACTTGCGTTGATATCTTCAACTTCACGGCCATGCGCAATTAGCTCAGCTGCCGATGGCATATCAATACCGTAAACGTTCGGGAAGCGAATCTCAGGCGCTGCTGATGCGAAGTAAACGTTCTTCGCACCTGACTCACGAGCCATTTCTACGATTTGCGCTGACGTTGTACCACGCACAATTGAGTCATCAACAAGTAATACGTTTTTACCTTTGAACTCACGGTCAATGGCATTCAGTTTTTGACGAACTGACTTCTTACGCATTTCTTGACCTGGCATGATAAACGTACGGCCAATGTAGCGGTTTTTAACAAAACCTTGGCGGTATGGCAGGTTAAGGGCTGATGCAATCTCTAGTGCTACGTCACATGATGTTTCTGGGATTGGAATAACCACGTCGATGTCTTTGTCAGCCCATTCACGTGCGATTTTCTCACCTAACTTAGTACCCATGTTTACACGTGTTGCATAAACAGACATACGGTCAATTGTTGAGTCTGGGCGCGCAAAGTAAACAAACTCAAAGATACACGGCGAGTAAGTTGCTTTTTCAGCACACGCTTGCGAGAAAAGTTGACCATCTTCAGTTACGTAAATTGCTTCACCTGGTGCAACGTCACGAACAAACTCAAAGCCATCTGTTTTTAAAGCAACGCTTTCTGATGCAAACATGTACTCAGTACCATTTGCAGTTTCACGCTTACCAAATACTAATGGGCGAATACCGTTCGGATCACGAAACGCAACAATACCGTGACCAATGATCATTGCAATTGTTGCATAACCACCGGTTACTTTATTATTCACTTCAGTTACCGCTGTGAAGATATCTTCAGCATCAAGTTTTAGCTTGTTCGATTTACTTAATTCATGCGCCATGATGTTAAGTAAAATTTCAGAGTCAGATGTTGTATTAACATGACGGCGAGCTTCTGAAAATAATTGCTGCTTTAATGCTTCTGCGTTTGTTAAGTTACCATTGTGCGCAAGTGCGATACCAAATGGCGAGTTAACATAGAAAGGTTGCGCTTCAGACGAGCTAGAAGAACCAGCTGTCGGGTAGCGAACATGGCCAATACCAATTGTACCTTGCAGACGTTTCATATGACGGGTATGAAATACATCTTTTACAAGGCCATTGGCTTTACGTAAGCTAAACGTGTTGTTTTCAATGGTAATGATGCCAGCTGCATCTTGACCGCGGTGTTGCAAAACAGTTAAGCCGTCATATAACGCCTGATTAACAGGAGAAGTTCCGACTATGCCAACGATACCACACATTAAATTTATCCTCGCCGATTAACGGTTTACAGAATTTAAAAAGCTCGAGTTGTTTTCGAGGTACGAGAAGAACCACTCAACAACAAAGCCAAATTCTGGAATCAAAATAGAGTTGCCCCACCAATGCGTATTAGGTGCACCGGTAAAAGCATCAAGAAAGAAGAGTAACGCGCTTACGACCAACACGCCACGAAGAGCACCAAACACTATGCCGAAAACACGGTCTGTGCCAGATAAACCAGTACGTTGTACAAGTTCACCTAAAATATAGTTTAGTAACCCACCCAACAGGAGTGTCGCAAAAAATAATATGGCTATTGCGGCTGCATTTCTTAAAAGGGGTTCTGAAATACTTGTTAGGAAGGATGCTAAATATTGGTAAAACAAACTAGAGATGATAAATGCGCCAGCCCATACAGCTAATGACATTGCTTCTTTTACAAAGCCACGTATTAAGCCGATGATAGTGGATAGTGCAATAATGCCAAGTATGGCGTAATCAACCCAGATCATAAGAACCAACTAGTCGTTAATTTGGGGCGCATTCTATACCCAAACCACCTGTGGATGCAAGAATTCAGCATGAGATAAAACGCATTTAGGCAAGGCATTGATTGTAGGGAATGGTGTCCCCTTGTCAAAATCAATAACGCAGAATAAATGCGTTTTAGCCATGCCCTTCGGGCGCTTCACGGGGCTTCCACTACTGTGTTGTGGCAATTTGAAAGGTACCTACATTCCTGCATCGCCACGCCTTGTATTGAAAACCCTGTGATAGCGCTGAATCATGGATCTACAGGTGGTTTGGGTATTTGGAATTGCCAGATCATTTTGTAATTTCAAACTGAGTAACTTTGCCGTTTAACTTGGTTAACTGCTTTAACTCAGGAAGCTTACTTTCTAACTCTTTCTTGCTAAGTGAAGGACCTACAAAGACTTTTGTCAGTGTGCCGTTCGGGGTTTTGATTGGGCGAGTGAAGGTTTTGAAACCATTCGCTTTTAATTTTTCTTGTAGTGATTTCACATTAGGTGCGTGAGAAAAACTGCCCAGTTGAATAACATAAGCCATTTGTGTGAGGTTCTCTTCTGGCTTACGGGTTGGCTCAGGCGTTTTAGCAGCTGGCTTGGCTGGCTCTTGCACTGCAACTTTCGGCTCAGCTTTGTTAATTACTGGCTCATCAGTTGAAGCTTCAACCATTTGCGGTGCAGTATCAATTTGCTGGGTTTCATTTGCGACAAGATCAGCATCGTTTGCTTGCGTATCTTCAACCGGGATTTGCGAAGGTTGCTCGGCAGAGGCGACTTTATTATCAATCACCTCTTGCAAGTCTATCGTAGTGAACTCAGGGCGTTCAGGAATAGCTTTAAAGCCTTCTTTATAATGAACCTTCTCACCATCCAAAATGTTTGGAATGAAGACAATAGCCGCCACAACCACAATCGTGGTGCCTACTAAGCGATTAATAAACCCTGCGTTCACCGATTTCCTCTCTATTTTTTAAAGTAATTGATGGCTGCAGCCACAGTTATAAACGAACCGAACACAATCACTAACGTGTTTTCATCAACATTTGGTAATAACGTATCTAGCGCAGTTTCAACACTCTCATAGTGCGTACTAGGCGCTGTTGATGTGGTTTCGGCTAGTGCTTTAGCAAGATTCTCAACTTTGTCGCCACGAAAACAATCTAAGCTTGCTAACGACCACTGGTCAACAACATTTGCCACGGCAGACATTGCAGCCACTTTATCTTTATCTGCAAGCATAGCGACTAATGCATGAATTTTAAACCCTTGATCTTTATACACGCTTAATTTGCGTGCCAAATATCGAGCTGACTCAGGATTATGTGCAACATCGGTAAAAACAAGCGGCTGCTGACTTAACTGCTGAAAGCGCCCTTCTACAGTTAGATTCGCCAAGCAATCACGCACTTGTTGCTCGCTTGGCAATAGCTCAAGCTTTGCAAGTAAGGTCAACGCGGTTGCTGCATTTTGACAAGGGATAGCAGGCTTAGCTAAGCGCCAATCGTTATCTTGGTACTGCCAGTTAAAGCCTTCACTGTCTTCTGTGAATATGAAGTCTTGGCCTGATAGCACCATATCAGCGTTAATTTCATTACCATAATCAGTCACTGTATGCGGAATAGCTAAATCGCCAACAATAGCCGGTGTATTGGTACGGAAAATACCGGCTTTATCATACCCAACAAGTTCACGAGTATCACCTAGGTATTCTTTATGGTCTAAATCTATGGTGGTGATCACACAAGCATGCGGATTCACGATATTAGTCGCATCAAAACGGCCACCCAGCCCCACTTCTAGCAGCACATAATCAACGGCGTGACGTTTGAAAATAGCCAGTGCGCCTAAGGTACCGTACTCAAAATAAGTAAGCTGCGTGTCACCACGGCCTTTTTCAAGCATATCGAAAGCATCAACATGGAATTGATCGTCAAGCTCTTGGCCATTAATACGTACGCGCTCGTTATAACGAATAAGATGCGGCGAAGCATAAGTACCCACACTGTAACCCTGTGCAAGTAATAAACTTTCTAGGCAACGGGCTGTAGTCCCTTTACCGTTGGTGCCTGCAATTAGGATTATTTTGCTTGATGTATCGAGTAAGCCGACTTGGTTTGCCACGCGTTCTACGCGCTCTAAACCCATTTCGATATTAGCAGGATGGACACTTTCTAAATAACAAAGCCAATCATCAAGGCTTGATGATTGGCTAGGAAGGATTTCTGTCATAGCGTTTAATCAGTTAAGCTGAAATTTACGCTACTCTATGCTCTTGTTCAGTAGAAGGCAAGTTCATAAATTTCGCTAAGATACGTGCAAGGGTGTCACGCATTTCACGACGGTCTACAATCATGTCGATTGCACCATGCTCTAGCAAGAATTCACTGCGTTGGAAACCTTCAGGAAGCGTTTCACGTACTGTTTGCTCAATTACGCGAGGACCTGCAAAACCGATAAGCGCTTTAGGTTCAGCAACGTTTACATCACCAAGCATTGCCAGTGATGCAGATACACCACCCATTGTTGGATCAGTTAATACTGAAATAAACGGTAAGCCTTTTTCGCTCATTTTTGCAAGTGCAGCACTTGTTTTAGCCATTTGCATTAATGACATAAGTGCTTCTTGCATACGTGCACCACCTGATGCAGAGAAACAAATAAGTGGCATGTCGTGCTCTAAACATTGATCTACAGCTTCAACAAAACGAGCACCTACTACTGACGCCATTGAACCACCCATAAACGAGAACTCAAAAGCAACAGCAGCAACAGGAATGCCTTTTAGGCGGCCTTTCATTGCTACAAGTGCGTCTTTCTCGCCACTTGCTTTTTGTGCTTGGGTAATACGGTCAGAGTATTTTTTAGAATCTTTAAACTTTAATACGTCTTTTGGTTCGTGCTCTGCACCAATTTCTTGGCGGTCAGCATCATCTAAAAAGTTTTCAAGACGTTTACGGCCACTTAAACGCATGTGGTGATCACACTTAGGACACACGTTGAGTGCTTTTTCTAATTCTGCTTTATATAAAATTGAATCACAGTCTGTACACTTAGCCCAAACCCCTTCAGGGATTTCTTTACGACCTGACGATTTAGTCGTTTTAGGTAAGATTTTTTCTAACCAACTCATTTGCAACTCTCTTAATGCTGTTCTGTGTCGCAGTCTGTTTAATTGGAAACACTCACTTGTGTTTCTGATAACAAATAAACAGACAGATTTTTTCAATTAAAACATGAATTACCCGCAGACGATATAAAAAACTGGTCTTAGTAGTCGTGGACTTAAGACTAACTGTCTGAATCAGGTAAAAACAAAGGCCCTAATGGTGTTTTAGGAATGCCAAAATGTTCTGGGTAATCCACGTCAACTAAGTAAAGGCCAGCGGCTTTTGCTGTTGCACTTGCCTTAGCGCGCTCTTTTAAATCGAGTAATTCTTTTAACCACACAGGTTCATGCTTATGAAGACCAATGTCCATCAAACACCCGGTGATGTTTCGTACCATGTGATGTAAAAACGCATTGGCTTTAATATCAATGATCACATAATCACCTTGGCGTTTTACCGATAAATGGTGAATAGTACGATTTGCTGTATTTGCTTGGCAGTGTAGTGCTCTAAACGAAGTAAAATCATGCTCACCTATTAAATACTGACAGGCTTCTTGCATTTTAGTTTCGTCTAATGGGTGATGAAAATGGGTCACCCCTTCACTCATGATAGCGCCGCGATAGGTGTAATTATAAATCACATAACGATAGCGACGTGCTGTGGCACTAAAACGAGCATGAAAGTCTTCGCTTACAGGCTTGGCAAAACGAATAGCAATATCTTTTGGCAGTAAGGTATTCATACCCATCGTAAACGCGACCATTTCACGCTCAGCGTGAGTATCAAAATGGATCACCTGCCCGGTGCCATGTACACCCGCATCGGTGCGGCCTGCACAAACTATTTCGACTGGATGATTACAAATACGCGACAACGCCGTTTCTACTTCTTGTTGTACGCTATTGACGTGTGATTGACGTTGCCAACCACTGTAACGCGCGCCGTTGTACTCTACTCCAAGTGCTACTCGCATAATGCTCTATTTACCTACTGTACTAAATGACGGGGCATTTTATGCGATCTACGAGCGCAATAAAAGCCACAGTAGTAGATCACATTGTTCTGGTTACTCAGATATCACACCAATTCGCTTAACTATTATTGCGAGAAGGTATTAATCTTCTTCGATGTTATCGAGGCCCTTAGTGCCATCTTTAGCACGAAGCTTGTGGTGGATGGCTGATTTGATCAGCATATAGCCGCTAATAGGTGCGGTGATCAGTAAGAAAATCGAAATCAAAATTTCTTTCACACTGATGCCATCGTGGGTGTAGCTAAAATACACCATGGCAGCAATTAACAATGATGCCATGCCAAGCGTTGTTGCTTTAGTTGGACCGTGCAGGCGCATAAAAAAGTCAGGCATTTTCACAAGTCCGATTGAACCTATAAGAATAAAGCAACCACCAATTAATAATAAGATTGATACAATCCATTCACTCATCATTCGTTACCTTATTCAATAATATCGCCACGCAGCAGATATTTACATACAGCTACAGTGCTCACAAAGCCAAGCATGGCGATTAATAATGCGGCTTCAAAATATAAATCGGTGCCCATGCTCATGCCATACAGAATAATTAAAGCAATGGTATTTATGAACATAGTATCTAAAGCCAATATACGATCAGGTACCGACGGCCCAACAATTAAACGCCATAGGTTTAACAATAAAGATATGGCTATCATTGCAAAAACAATTAGAAAAACGGTATCTAGCATCGAAAAATCTCCTTAAGCGGTGCTTCGTAGCGCTGCTTAATAGTATTAATTAACGCTTGTTCATCAGCTAAATCGAGTACATGGATCAATAAGTAGCGCTGCTGAATTTCTTCGTCCTCTTCGAGTGACTCAGGAATAGGATAAACCTCTGCGCTCACTGTACCCGGTGTTAAAGATACTGTGCTGGCCAAAATAGTGATTGGCATTTCATGACTTAAATCCAATGGTACTTTGATAAAACCTGGGCGTAACTTTTTCGTTGGCCCAAGGATCAACAGGGCAACTTGTAAGTTGGCAGTGACAATATCGTACAGCACTAACAATAAGTGCCTAAACGCAAGACCCGGCCTTACAATAAGAGGCTGTGGATCACGAAATGGGAATGTAATCCACGGAATAGTAATAGCAAAAAATGCAGCTAAAAATAGGTGTCCTGGCGACACACTATTATTTAACAACAGCCATACAATGAATAATAAAACACTGCGAAATGGTGTTGGCAACCAACGAAAGCGAGCTTCTAAACGCATTATTGGCCTCCTTGTAATACAGCGTTGATGCTAGTGTTGATATCAAACAACTGCTCTGACGTTGCTAACATATAGTCTGAAATCGGTCCTGCAAATACAACCATTAATGGTGAACACGCAAGTAATGCAACTACAGCTATCACTTTAACAGGGTGTGCTTTAGTGCCTTCAATTGCTTCACTGTCTTTATGGGTGTGATCCCAAAATAAGCTGGTACCAGCTCGTGAAACAGCCACTAATAACGCTAAACTCGAAACTAGATAGATTGGCCAAAACAACATGGCTTTTTCGCTATCTAGCGTGCTCTTTAAAATCCATACTTTGCCGACAAAGCCAGATAACGGTGGCATACCAACAACAGCAAGCGCAGCCACTACAAAAAAAGTACCAAGTAAATATGGCTGTGCAACGGCGCGTCCTGCGACTAATCGGTCGGCAACTTTACCACGTTGCTGAGCAATTAAATCCGCAATTAAGAATAGTGCAGCGCAAATAATGGTTGAATGCACTAAGTAGTAAAGTAATGCCGCGGTTGCAGCAACATTTTGAATCGCAACCAATGCCACTAAAGTACCTACAGAAACAACCACCAGATTCGCAATAAGCTTTCTAAAATCTTGGCTTGCTAACACACCAATACCACCCATCACTATGGTCGCTAGTGCTAAGCCCCATAACCAAGGCTGTGCCATGTGAGCGAGTTCGCCAGCATTATCACCAAATATTACGGTATACACGCGCAACATGGCATACACACCGACCTTGGTCATAATCGCGAATAATGCAGCAACTAATGGCATTGCACTGGCGTAGGTATTCGGTAGCCATAAATGTAACGGTAATAACGCGCCTTTTAACGCAAATACCACGATTAACAGCAAGCCACCAATTTTAGCAAGGTAAACATCATCACCCGTCAGCTGTGGTACTTTTTGCGCTAAATCAGCAATGTTCAATGTGCCTAACACACCATAAAGTACACCCAGCGCAATTAAAAATACGCTTGAACCAATCAGGTTTAAAATGACGTACTGCAGTGCAGCTCGGGTACTATGTTTGTTGCCGGCATGCATCAATAATGAATACGAAGCAATCAACAGCACTTCAAAAAATACGAACAGGTTAAATACATCGCCAGTTAAAAATGCGCCATTTACACCTAACACTAAAAAGTGCACTAACGGATGGAAAAAGCTCCCTTTTTTATCATCGCCTGCACAGCTATAAAGCACCACAACTGCACCAAGGAAACTGGTAAGTAGCACCAGTAGCGTTGCTAGCCTATCGGCAACCAGCACAATACCAAATGGTGCAGACCAATCACCAATTGCGTAAACAAGCGGTGCGGTACTATTTACGTAAAATAATAAATAAGCACTGACCAATAGTGTGACAATCGACAAAATAACCGACGAAACACGACGAATATGTAAGTTTTTTCCACATGGCGGCATGAGTAAAATAACCCCTGCCAACATCGGAATTAAAATTGGTAAAGAAGCTAAATGCTGAATCATTTTTGCTCCTTCGATGACTTAACAAGATGGCCATCAACATGGTCATTACCCAAGTCAGCACGACCACGAATCGCTAAAATAACCACAAAAGCGGTCATCGCAAAGCCAATTACAATGGCTGTTAAAACCAGCGCTTGAGGGAGTGGATCGGCATACTCACTGCCTGTACCAAGTACAGCCGCTTTGTTAATAGTTAAACGACCTGAAGAGAATAAAAACAGGTTAACTGCATACGACAACATAGTCAGGCCGAGTACCACCGGGAAGGTACGAGCCCGCAATATTAAGTAAATTCCGCATGCAACCAGCACGCCGACGCATGATGCGTACAATACTTCCATTAAATATTTACCTCTTGCTTGGGTGTATCAGCAGTTAATTTACCTAAACTTGCTAAAATCATCAGCGTTGCACCTACAACAGTTAAATACACACCTAAATCAAATACGATAGCACTAGCAAGTTCTGTCTTGCCGACTAGCGGAATATCAAAATAATCAAACCAGGTTGTTAGGAATGGACGTTCGAAGAACCAACTTCCAAGACCTGTAAACAAAGCAATAGCAATACCTGACGCAATAATCTTACGATAATTCACGTCAAATCTGTCTGCAATCCAGTGCGAACCATTAGCCATATATTGCAAAATAAATGCAATCGCGGTAACTAGTCCTGCAATAAAACCACCACCTGGTAAGTTATGACCACGTAAGAAAATATACGCAGACACAAGTAATGCCAGTGGTAACAAGCTTTGTGAAATACTCGATAATAGAATTGGGTAACGCTCTCTTGCCCATGGGCGTCCTTCACTATCACTTGCTGGCATAAACAGCGGCAAGTTAATAAGAAGCTTATAAATACCTAATGCAGCAATACCTAGTACGGTAATTTCACCTAAGGTATCAAAACCCCTAAAGTCAACGAGGATAACGTTTACAACGTTAGTACCACCACCGCCAGTTTTTGCATTAGCAACAAAGAAGTCAGAAATTGACTCAAGTGGTCTTGTCAGAAGCGCATAACAAATACTTGCCACAACCACACCTATTGCCGATGAGATACCCAAGTCACGCAGAATACGCAGTGAGCTTGATTCTTTCGGAGTACGCTGTGGTAAAAAGAACAGTGCAAGCATCAGTAGCATTACGGTAACAACTTCAACGGTTAACTGAGTCAGCGCTAAATCTGGCGCAGAGAATCGAGTAAATGCAACAGATACCATCAGGCCTACGATTGAAATCATAATCAAAGATATCATTCGTGAGCGGTGCCAAATAACCGTTGCCAGCGCACCAATTATTAGTAAGCCAGCACCAATAGCATTATGGAAATCAATTGGGGTTAACTCACTTGCTCCTGCTAACTGGCGCATTTCAAATAAAGGCCAGCCCGCACACATAAGCACCACAGCAATCATTACAAAGGCATAGCGCTGTAACGAGCCATTTTCGATTCGTTTAATCTTTTCTTGTGACCATTTAATTAAGCTATATAAGCCACGCTCAAAGCCTTTTTTAGCATTTAAAGTTGGCAATGACGCTTGGAAGTGGAACAGGTGCTTACGCTGCACATAAATCATCACACCCACGCTTGTTGCAATAAAGCTCATTAACAGAGGTAAGTTAAAGCCATGCCATACAGATAGCTTATAATCTGGGGCTGCATCGCCAAGCACTGCATAAGACGCCGAAGCTAAAATATCACTTACTGCAAAGTGCGGGAACATACCGACGAGTAAACACAGCACAACCAAAATTTCGATTGGTACACGCATATAGCGTGGTGGCTCATGAGGCTGTTTTGGCAAATCGATTGGGTCGCCGTTAAAAAACACGTCGTGAATAAAGCGTGCTGAATACGCGACAGAGAGTGCACCAGCAATAGTCGCTAACACTGGAATTAACCAAGACATAGAGCCAAGCACTTGCTGATGCAGTGTTTCGGCAAAGAACATTTCTTTCGACAAGAAACCATTTAACAGTGGCACGCCCGCCATGGCTGCCGCTGCTACCATAGCAAGTGTGGCGGTATACGGCATAAATCGCCACATACCATTAAGTTTACGCATATCACGGGTGCCAGTTTCATGGTCAATGATACCCGTTGCCATAAATAACGACGCTTTAAAGGTTGCGTGGTTAATGATGTGGAAGATAGCAGCCACTGTAGCAAGCTCAGTGTCTAAACCAAGCAGTAAGGTAATTAAACCTAAATGGCTGATTGTTGAATAAGCCAGCAAGCCTTTTAAATCATGCTTAAATAACGCGATATAAGCGCCAACCAATAAAGTCGCCAGACCCGTCATTGCCACTAAGATAAACCAAGTATCTGTGCCTGATAGCGCTGGATAAAAACGCGCTAATAAAAAGATGCCTGCTTTAACCATGGTTGCGGAGTGCAAGTAGGCACTGACTGGTGTCGGTGCTGCCATGGCATGTGGTAACCAAAAATGAAATGGAAATTGTGCAGATTTGGTAAATGCACCTAAAAGCACTAATACCAGCGCAGCTTCATAAAGTGCATGAGATTGAATAAGCGCTTTGCTTGCTAAAATCACATCAAGATTATAGCTACCAACAATATCACCAATTAGTAATAAACCTGCTAGTAACGCAAGACCACCGGCACCTGTAATAGCAAGTGCCATACGCGCGCCTTTGCGAGCTTCTGACTTATGCCACCAATAGCTAATCAATAAGAACGAGCTAATACTTGTGAGCTCCCAGAAAAACCACAGCTGGATCACATTATTCGACATCACGATGCCGACCATTGCGGTCATAAATAGCATTAAATAGCAGTATAGCTTTGGCATTGAGTCGCTACTACTCAAGTAATAACGCGCATAAAAAATCACCAGGGTACCGATACCCAAGATCATATATAGAAAAAGTAACGTTAAACCATCAAGTCGAAACGAGACTTGCATGTTTAAAAGAGGGATCCACTCAGCAGTGTAGCGAATTGTTTCACCAGAAAAGACTGCAGGGGTATACGAAAATACAATTCCAAGGGCAATCAAAGGCGCTAACATGGTCAAAGCAGTGCTTTGGTTACGTGTTAGTTTTGAAGTGCAGGATGAAATAACACTGCCGATTAAGGATAACAGGGGTATCCAGAGCAAAGTCATAATTAGGAGCCTTTTAGTGTCATAAGAATATCAATACCGCTCTAGTTTTAATTAGTTGCGTACTGTTCATTTGGATGGTTAAAAGTTGGCTTCAAAAAAAGCTTACAATGCGTATAGTTATACTGATCAGGTGCTATTTTGTCTATAGGAGACACACCTATTTGCACAACATTTAACCGCTTTGCATACTAAAATAGCAATAAATAGACGATTAGTCAGAAAATTTCTGCTCTTTGGAAGCTGTTGTAAACACTGGCTTTAAGCCTAAAAAGGCAAAATATTCAGAAAACCGAATCGGCTTTGTTAAGGGCTGGTTAATTTGTTTTTGCCAAAGCTCACGGTATTGCTCAGACAGGCTCATAGTTTGGTATTGCATTATTGACCAATTAGGGCTTGGTTTATAGGCTAACTGATTGCTACAAGCGATACTTTTTTGCCAGCCTTTTGGTGGGGAAACCTTATTTGCAATAAACAGATTTGGCGCAACCAGCCCCTGTTGCTTACACAGCCACTGTTGTTTTTGCTCTGCTAAAACATACTCATCTTCAAAGCCATTGAAATGCATTAGCTCATGTAAAAATACCGCATAAGATTGCGATGAATTGATATGCATAATCCCGCCAAGCACATTAGCAGCCCCTTGCTTTGACATCATCACAATAAAGTCAAAACCTTCAGGCCACGGATGTGCTGCCGCATTTTGCCAGTTACACTTAAGCGCCCCACTACTATCATCGCAACTAAACTTATCAGCAACATAAACAACGTCAGTAAAACAAAAGCTGCCTTTTGCAGGCTCAGGCGCTTTACTGTATTGCTGCTTATACAGCTTTAAAGTATCAATGCCCTTGTAATGATCTGTCATCATTAAAACATTAAATTGGCACTGACTGCTTGCTTGTATACTTGATGTTGATAAGGCTAATTGCTGTTGCTGCGCATAAGCTGGGTCAATTTGAGCTGGCGGCATTTGTTGTTGCAACAGCCAAGCTTGCTTGGCATTTCCCTCAGGTAACTTGCCAGCTTTACCTAGGTAACTTATATCGAGCCACTGGTTTGCTCTGACTAGCTGCTCCGCTAAGGTTTGTTGCTGAGCTGAATTGAATGTAGCAAAGTAAGGCTGCCACCATAATTTTGCTGCAGTGTAATCATGTTGCAGCAAAAATCTGAGCGCAAGTTGATACGCAGCATTACTATCATTAAGCCTTGCTAACTGACGAAGCTGTGAGTTACTCAGCACTAAATGCTGCAAATTAATGGCACTGGGTGCTAAATAATAGATAGCTGTTGCTTGTGAAGGAGTAGTATTTGCGTAATAAGCATAAGCGGGAATATAACGAGACACTGAGCTTGGTACGGAACCCAAGCTCAGTAATAGAATAGCAGTAAAAGAAACCTTAGCTTGCGTTTTCACCAGCCATTAACTCAAGCTCTAAGCGGGCATATTTGTATTCAACAAACTCATGCACATTGGTGGCAAGGGCAAGTCTAAAGTAATCGGCAGCAAGATAGTTATCACCCGCCGCTTGATGCATCTTCGCTAGGTAGAAATAAGCTTCGCATAAGCGATGCGCATACTCTTGCTCTGAAGTTACACCTTCAATAATTCCAGATAAAAACTCGAACTCACTGATGTCACCTAAATAAAGTGCCAACAGTTGGTAACCCCATTGAGACTCATCAACACCCTGCGAGTTAGCTTTTAAATCAACTAAGGCCTGCGCTTTATTAGCTTCTGATTGAGCTAAATAAAGCCATAGCACACGGTAAGGGTCGCTTGGCGAACGATTTAAAAACTGCTGTAAGTCATCTTGTGCAAGTGATGGACGGTCACCATAGTAAAGGGCAATACCACGATTTAAATAGGCATACTCGTGTTGCTCGTTAAGCTCAAGTGCCGAATCAAAGAACTCATAAGCTTGTTCATACTGCTGCATTAGTGTGTGATGAATGCCTAAGAAGTTATACACCTCTGCTAGGTCTGGTTTGAGCTTAATCGCACGGTTAAAGTCAATACGCGCTAAAGTCGACATACCTAAGCTGTCAAATAATACACCGCGATCGTAATAAAGTTTGGCTTGTTGCTCGGCACTTAAATCAGCACGGTTTAGTAGTTCAGAATAGCGAGCAATCGTAATTTCGTTACGAAAATCAGGCGCTAATGGTGCAGTAAAAGGCACATTAACAATAGGGACTGACTCAGGTTGTGAAGTTGTTTGACATGCACTTAAAGAAAAAATAGCCACAGCGGTCAATGCTAAGTGTTTAAAAATCATTAAATTCCTTAATACCTGAATTCTCTGTAGACAAAGGCGAAGCGGATAGGTTTCATTAAAGCATAAAAAAAGGGGCTAAACAGCCCCTTTTTCTTATATCCAGCAAATAACTGGTTATTCAATCATCATTAAGCGTCTTTAGACTCTTCTGCTTTTTCTTCAGCAGCTGGTTCCATTGCTTCTTTGATGCTTAGACGTACACGACCTTGGCGATCTACTTCAAGAACTTTAACTTTAACTTCTTGGCCTTCGCTTAGGTGGTCAGTTACGTTGTTAACACGCTCTGTGCTGATTTGTGAAATGTGCACTAGACCGTCTTTACCCGGAAGGATATTAACGAACGCACCAAAATCAACGATACGTACAACTTTACCAGTGTAGATAGTACCTACTTCTAGCTCAGCAGTTAATTGCTCGATACGCTTGATTGCATCGTTTGCGCTGATGCCATCAGTTGCAGCGATCTTGATTGTACCGTCATCTTCGATTTCGATCGTTGTGCCAGTTTCTTCAGTAAGTTGACGGATAGTTGCGCCACCTTTACCGATAACTTCAGCAATTTTCTTCGCAGGGATTTGCATTGTGTAGATGCGTGGTGCGAATTGAGATAACTCTTCAGAAGGTGCTGCAATCGCTTCGTCCATAACACCTAAGATGTGTAGACGTGCTGCTTTCGCTTGTTTAAGAGCGATTTGCATGATTTCTTTAGTGATACCTTCGATCTTGATATCCATTTGTAGTGCAGTGATACCGTTTGAAGTACCCGCTACTTTAAAGTCCATGTCACCTAAGTGATCTTCATCACCTAAGATATCTGAAAGAACAACGAAATCGTCGCCTTCTTTAACTAGACCCATCGCGATACCAGCAACAGATGCTTTAATTGGAACACCTGCGTTCATAAGTGCTAGTGACGTACCACATACTGATGCCATAGACGATGAACCGTTTGATTCAGTGATTTCTGAAACAACACGGATTGAGTATGGGAAGTCAGTAAGTGTAGGTAGTACCGCAGCAATACCACGCTTAGCTAGGTTACCGTGACCAATTTCACGACGCTTAGGAGAGCCTACAAAACCTGTTTCACCTACACAGAACGGAGGGAAGTTGTAGTGAAGCATGAAGTGATGCTTGTTAGTACCTGTTAAGTCGTCAATTAACTGTGAATCACGCTCAGTACCAAGCGTTGCAGTTACAAGTGCTTGCGTCTCACCACGCGTGAAGATTGCAGAACCGTGAGTACGAGGTAAAACACCCGTCATTACGTCTAGTGCACGAACCATATCTGGTTCACGACCATCGATACGTTTTTCACCAGCGATGATACGGCCACGAACGATTTCTTTTTCTAAAGAACCGAATAGTTTGCCAACTTCTTGCGTATCTAGCTCTTCGCCTTCAGCAAGTTCAGCTGTTAATGTAGCAACAACTTCTTCTTTCGCTGCACCTAGTGCTTCTTTACGCGCTACTTTGTCAGTGATGCGGTATGCTTCACCTACTTTATCAGCAGCAATTGCAGAGATTTTCTCAGCAAGTGTTACGTTTTTCTCTGGTGCAGTCCAATCCCAAGCTGGTTTACCCGCTTCAGCTTTGAACTCGTTGATTGCGTTGATGATAGCTTGAGATTGCTCATGACCATAAACAACCGCACCTAACATTACGTCTTCAGATAGTGTTTCAGCTTCTGATTCAACCATAAGTACTGCGTTATCAGTACCAGCAACAACTAGGTCTAATTGGCTTTCTTCAAGCTCAGCTAGTGTTGGGTTAAGTACGTATTCACCGTTGATGAAACCAACACGTGATGCACCGATAGGACCATTGAATGGAATACCAGAGATAGCAAGTGCTGCTGAAGTACCAATCATAGCAACCATGTCAGGTTGGATTTCTGGGTTAACAGAAACAACTGTCGCGATTACTTGTACTTCGTTTACGAAACCATCTGGGAAAAGTGGACGAATTGGACGGTCGATTAGACGAGCGATAAGTGTTTCGCCATCGTTAGGACGACCTTCACGCTTAAGGAAACCACCAGGGATACGACCTGCAGCGTACATACGCTCTTGATAGTTTACTGTTAGTGGGAAGAAGTCTTGACCTGGTTGTGCATCACGCTTACCAACAACAGTAACTAATACTGAAGTATCGCCAATGCTTGCTAGTACTGCGCCGTCAGCTTGACGAGCGATAGCACCAGTTTCTAGAGTCACAGTGTGTTGACCTAGTTGAAATTCTTTAATAATTGCTTGCACTTAAAAATGTCCTTTAAATGTAAAAGCAACTCAGAGCTGTGCTCCGAATTGGTAAAAAATAGTCCATCAAAGTACCAATTACAGTACTTAATTGTGCTTATGAAAACACGATTAAGTACTACAATTGGCAATGATGTTTTTTGATATCTAAGCAGTATCCACTACCTAGGTGTGCGCTAGTATACCTTTCATGCGCGCACAAAAAAAGGGGCTAAATAGCCCCTTTTCTCGTAATCTAGTTCTTAGCGACGTAGGCCAAGCTCTTGGATTAACGCAGTGTAACGTGCAATGTCTTTACCTTTAAGGTAGTCAAGCAGTTTACGGCGTTGGCTTACTTTGCGAAGAAGACCACGACGTGAGTGGAAGTCGTGCTTGTGGCTAGCAAAGTGACCTTGAAGCTTGTTGATATCGAAAGTTAGAAGTGCAACTTGTACTTCAGGTGAACCAGTGTCGCCTTCAGCGCGTGCAAATTTAGCGATGATTTCAACTTTTTCTTGATTGCTTAGTGACATAGTAACTCCAAAAATTAATTTAAATTGTGTTTTAGCCGATCACTAATTCAGCCAAAACGATTGAGCGGGGCGTATTCTACCCAGCTTTGCTAATAACTACAAGGTAATCTTTACTCAGGCAGTTGATTTGATAAGCCACGCTTTGATTTTAAATGACCGTCTTTATGACGCTCACCAGTGCCAATGAACACCCCATCAGCCATTACCTTTACCACACCATCTGGTACAGGCTTACCAATCACGACTGTTTGACCATGACTAAATGCCACGCCCTGCTCTTGAGTAATCTCAATCACAGGTAAATCAACCAAAGCAGTATCCATTGGCAGTAATAGCTCATCGAGGTAGCTTGAAGGCGCAACATCGTCTGCTTTTGCTTGCTGTAGCTTTTCTTCAAGTTGCTCAAGAGTGACCATTTTCTCACTTGGATAATGGCCAACTGCACTGCGATGCAACATGATGACATGCGCACCACAGCCAAGCTTTTCACCTAAGTCGTCTACAATAGTACGAATATAAGTGCCTTTAGACACATGTGCCGTCATTTGTACTTCATTATTAGCTTCATCAAACTCATCAAGCGTTAAACTAAATACATTAATTTTTCGACACTTACGCGGCACTTCGATACCTTCGCGAGCATATTTATACAAAGGCTGACCTTGGTATTTTAGCGCAGAGTACATCGAAGGGTATTGATCCGACTCACCTAAGAAACTGGCAATTTGCTCAGCTAATTGTTCACGGGTGACCGATACGTCGCGCGTTTCAACCACTTCACCATCTGAATCAGAGGTAGTGGTTCGCTCACCAAGTTTGGCGCGTACAACATAGGTTTTGTCAGTATCAAGCAAGAACTGGGTAAACTTAGTCGCTTCACCAAAACAAATAGGCAGCATACCCGTCGCGAGCGGATCAAGCGCACCGGTGTGGCCTGCTTTTTGAGCAAAGTAAATTCCCTTTGCTTGCTGCAATGCTTTGTTTGATGAAATACCTTGCGGCTTATTAAGTAATAAGATGCCGTCAATAGCACGACCTTTACTGCGTCTAGCCATTAGTCTTTAGTGCCTTCTTCGCTGTCATCTTCGTCTACATGCTTGGCATTGTCTTCACGAATAACTGAATCAACCAAGTTTGAAATACGCATACCTTCCATAAGCGAGTTATCGATCACAAAACGTAACTCAGGCATGATGCGCGCACGAATACGTTTACCTAATAAAGAACGAATATAACCCGTTGCTTCATTTAATATTTTAGCGCTTTGCTTGGCTTTATCTTCATCATCAGTATTAAACACTGTGATAAATACTTTTGCGTAAGATAAGTCGCGAGATACCTCAACCGCAGACACTGTCACCATGCCTAAGCGTGGATCTTTAATTTCGCGTTGCAGAATAACAGCAATCTCTTTTTGAATTTGCTGTGCAACACGATCAGTGCGAGAAAATTCTCTCATTTCATTTCACTCTAAAATAATAACTTATTGATGTTAAAGAATAAGTTAATTTAATTACGAATACACAAATGGGGGCTAGGCCCCCATTTAAAGCAATAACTTAAACGAAATTAAAGTGAACGTTGTACTTCAACCGTCTCGAATACCTCGATTTGGTCGCCAACTTTAACATCGTTGTAGTTCTTAACGCCGATACCACATTCCATACCGTTACGTACTTCTTGAACGTCATCTTTAAAGCGACGTAGTGACTCAAGTTCACCTTCATAGATAACCACGTTATCACGAAGTACACGGATAGGCGCGCTACGCTTAACGATACCTTCAGTAACCATACAACCTGCGATTGCACCAATCTTAGGTGACTTGAACACGTCACGAACTTCAGCAAGACCAATGATCTCTTGCTTGAATTCTGGTGCAAGCATACCTGACATCGCTTGTTTAACTTCTTCAATCAGGCTGTAGATTACGCTGTAGTAACGTAAGTCTAGGTTTTCTGACTCAATTACTTTACGAGCTGATGCATCAGCACGTACGTTAAAGCCAACAACGATTGCGTTTGACGCCGCTGCAAGAGTTGCATCAGTTTCAGTGATACCACCTACACCTGAACCAACAATCTTCACTTTAACTTCATCAGTAGAAAGCTTAGTTAATGAATCAGCGATTGCTTCAATTGAACCTTGTACGTCAGCTTTAAGAACGATGTTAACTTCTGATACATCGCCTTCAGCCATGTTCGTAAACATGTTTTCAAGCTTCGCTTTTTGTTGACGAGCAAGCTTCACTTCACGGAACTTACCTTGACGGTAAAGTGCTACTTCACGCGCTTTACGCTCATCTTTAACTACTGTTGCTTCATCACCAGCAGCAGGGATACCAGACAGACCTAAAATCTCAACTGGGATAGATGGACCCGCAGACTTGATGTCTTTACCGTTCTCATCTTTCATCGCACGTACACGGCCATATTCAAGACCACAAAGTACGATATCACCTTGGTTAAGTGTACCAGACTGAACTAGGATTGACGCAACTGGACCACGACCTTTATCTAGACGCGATTCAATTACAACACCTGCAGCCATACCTTCAGCTGGCGCAGTTAGCTCAAGTAGCTCAGCTTGCATTAATACCGCTTCAAGTAGGTCATCAATACCTAAACCAGTTTTCGCAGAGATGTGTACAAACTGTGTTTCACCACCCCACTCTTCTGGGATAACGTCTAATTGTGCTAGCTCGTTCTTAACGCGATCTGGGTCGATGCCTTCTTTATCCATTTTGTTTACTGCGATGATTAAAGGAACGCCTGCAGCACGCGCGTGCTGAACCGCTTCTTTAGTCTGTGGCATTACACCATCATCCGCAGCAACTACTAGGATTACGATATCCGTTGCTTTAGCACCACGTGCACGCATTGATGTAAACGCGGCGTGGCCTGGAGTATCTAAGAAAGTAATCATGTTGCCATTCGTTTCAACGTGGTATGCACCAATGTGCTGAGTAATACCACCGGCCTCACCAGAGGCAACTTTTGCTGAACGAATGTAGTCAAGTGTTGACGTTTTACCGTGGTCAACGTGACCCATTACTGTTACAACCGGTGCACGAGGAATCGCTTTACCTTCTTCGCTACGGTCGTTTAGAACTTTCTCTTCTAATTCGTTTTCTTTAACGATAATTACCTTGTGACCCATTTCTTCAGCAACAAGCTGCGCTGTTTCTTGGTCAATCACTTGGTTGATGGTAACCATGTCACCCATCTTCATCATCGTTTTAACAACTTCAGCACCTTTAACTGCCATGCGTGATGCAAGCTCAGCAACAGTGATTGTTTCACTGATACGAACTTCGTTTTTCACGTCAGCTGTTGGTTTTTGGAAACCATGTTGTAAAGACGTTGGTGCTTTAAGCTTGCCTTTCTTACCTTTAGGACCGGCAGCCTGTTTATCTTTTTGAGGTCCTTTTTTCTTTTTCTTACGACGAGCGCTATTCTCTTCACGTGCATCAGATTCATCTTCTGCTTCACGTGCGTAAGTTGAAGTCGTAAGGTGGTGATCAGCGTTTTCTTCACGCTGCTTACGCTCTTCTTCTTCCTTTTTCCAGCGAGCTTCATTTTCTTCAGCTAGCTTTCTTGCCTCTTCTGCTTGACGTTTCGCTTCTTCTTCAGCTTTTCTCAATGCGGCCTCTTCTGCTTCTTTTTGCAGACGCTCAGCTTCGGCGCGATCTTGTTCAGACTTAGCACTTTGCTCTGGGGTCATCTGCTTCTGTTTCGCTTTACGCTCAGCTTCAGCTTTACGTTTAGCCTCTTCTTTGGCTTTACGCTCAGCTTCTTCTTTCGCTTTGCGCTCTGCCTCTTGTTTCGCTTTAAGCTCCTCAGCTTCTTGCTGGGCTTTAAGCTCTGCTGCTTTACGTGCAGCTTCTTCTGCAGCTAAACGCTCTTCTTCTTGCTGTTGCTCAATGGCGCTTTTCTTAACGTAAGTACGTGTTTTACGTACTTCAACTTGCACAGACTTCGCTTTACCTGTAGAGCCAGTTACGCTTAGCGTACTTTTGCTTTTACGTTGCAAAGTCATGCGAGCTGGGCCTTCTGAGCCCGTGCCGCCGTGCTGCTTGCTCAAGTGATCTAATAACGTCGACTTTTCAGACTCAGTTACCATATCACCTGCTTTTTTAGAAATACCGGCTTGTTCAAGCTGCTGTAGTAATTTATCAACAGTTGTACCAATATCTCCGGCTAGTTTTTCAACATTTACTTCTGCCATAGTGTGTAATACCTCCGTTAATAAATTACTCGTCTGCGAACCAACAAATGTTACGCGCAGCCATAATTAGCTTGCCAGCTTCTTCTTCTGAAAGTTCAGTGATGTCTACTAACTCATCAATGCCTTGCTCAGCTAAGTCTTCAAGTGTTACTACACCTTTACTTGCCATAACAAATGCAAGGTGACGCTCTAAGCCTTCAAGCGCTAGTAGGTCTTCTGCAGGTTCTGCACCTTCTAGGCTTTCTTCAGTTTTAAGCGCTTTCGTTGTTAATGCGTCTTTTGCACGTGAACGTAAGATATCAACTGTTTCTTCATCTAAACCGTCGATTTCTAAGAATTCTGATGCCGGTACGTAAGCCACTTCTTCAAGTGTTGAGAAACCTTCGTTGATAAGTAATGTTGCAAACTCATCATCAATATCTAGGTATTCAGTGAATAAGTTGATTAGCTTATCTGATTCAGCTTCGTTCTTCGCACGCATGTCATCAACTGTCATTACGTTTAATTCCCAACCAGTTAACTGGCTAGCAAGACGAACGTTTTGACCATTACGACCGATTGCTTGTGCTAGGTTATCGGCTTCAACAGCGATATCCATTGAATGTGTATCTTCGTCCATTACGATTGACGCAACTTCTGCTGGCGCCATTGCATTGATAACGAATTGCGCTGGGTTGTCATCGTAAAGAACGATATCAACACGCTCACCACCAAGCTCTGTTGAAACTGCTTGTACACGTGCACCACGCATACCAACACACGCACCTACTGGGTCGATACGTTTGTCGTTAGATTTTACCGCGATTTTTGCACGAGAACCTGGATCACGTGCAGCTGCACGTAGTTCAATCATCTCTTCGCCAATCTCTGGCACCTCAATGCGGAAAAGTTCCATTAGCATTTCTGGCTTAGAACGCGTTACAAATAACTGCGCGCCACGTGCTTCTGGCTTGACTTCGTAAAGAAGACCACGGATACGGTCACCTGGACGGAAGTTTTCACGCGGTAACATATCATCACGGTAGATAACCGCTTCAGCATTGTTACCAAGGTCAAGTACGATTGCATCACGGGTTGCTTTTTTAACAACACCTGTTACTAATTCGCCTTGTTGATCTTTGTATTCTTCAACCACTAATGCACGCTCAGCTTCACGTACTTTTTGTACGATAACTTGCTTAGCCATTTGTGTTGTAATACGGTCAAACTTGATTGACTCAATTTGTTCTTCAACGTAATCACCTAATTGTAGGCTTTCGTCTTCAACCTGAGCCGCTTCAAGTGTGATTTCGCTGTAAGGGTTTTCTAAAGAACCATCTTCAAGAACTTCAGCAATCTTCCAACGACGGAATGTGTCGTAATCACCTGTTTTACGGTCGATTGATACGCGAACTTCAATTTCGCCATCGTGTTTTTTCTTTGTTGCAGTCGCTAATGCGAACTCTAACGCTTCAAAAATCTTTTCTTTTGGAACCGCTTTCTCATTGGAGACGGCTTCAGCAACCAATAATATTTCTTTTGCCATGGGTTATGCCTCGCTTGCCCTATTCCTTCGCACTCGAATTAAAACTTTGCGATGATGTTCGCACGTTCAATGTTACTAAGCATAATCATATGCTCAGCGCCATCTGCTGAAAGTGTGATCATATCACTGCTAACTGATACTAAATCGCCTTTAAAGTTACGACGACCATCTTGCGGAAGCTTTGTACGCACGCGTACTTCTTCTCCTTGCGCCTTCTCGTAGTGATCTTGTTTGAATAATGGACGATCAACACCAGGAGACGAAACTTCCAAATCATATTCATTTGTAATTGGGTCTTCGACGTCTAAAATTGCGCTAACTTGACGACTAACGTCGGCACAATTGTCAACCGTAATCCCTGCATCGTGATCGATATAAACACGTAATGTAGAGTGGCGACCAGCTTGCACAAACTCAAGACCATGTAACTCAAAGCCTAACATTTCAACGGCCGGTGAGAGCATGGCTACTAAATCTTGCTCAAGTTTTGTCACGAAAATCCTCCATACAAACAAAAAAAGGGCATATAGCCCTGAAATACTGAGTTTAATAATGATTTAAAATCACCGCCAAGCAGATACAACAACGCCCCGAACCAAGCGGGGCGTCACACCTAAAGCATAAAACTGTGTGGCCTAGGGCCAAGCTTGGTTGCGAGTCAGTCACCTGACTAAATTAAACTAGATAGCCTAAACGCAAAACGCGCATTACCAGAATGCGCGACTTCATACAGTAAAAATTACTGTGCATACTAAGTACACTTACAATGCCTTAGCATGTATTTGGTTGCGGGAGCCGGATTTGAACCGACGACCTTCGGGTTATGAGCCCGACGAGCTACCAGGCTGCTCCATCCCGCGCCAATAGATATTAAAAGTAACTTAATATCATTTAATCGAGTGTTAAACACCTCAATTCAATGGCGGCTATTATAAGCATGTAGCGCTCAATTAGCAACCTTCCTACATGAATTAGTTAGACTATTTTTTGCCTAAAAATTTTATGACAACCTTGTCATAAAATTTCCCATAACTGAAAATTCTCGTCTATATTTAGTCATATAATAAGAACAACCTATAGCCTTGGCTATTAAGCGATTTACTATGAGTCTATCTTCATTTCAAAAAAGACTGTTACTACAAGATATTGAATTGCTAAAACCGGATTTCCATCAGTTTACAAGCGCATATCATCGCAGTCTTAGTACTCGTCAATTAACCATGACAGTGCCTGAGCAAGAAAGCATAACTAAGCGCAGCTATATTCTTTACTGTGCGCTCAACAAAGTAGTAAGCCACCTCGATGACTTACAGCAAGTCACGCCGTTTATTCATTATTTAGCGAATAACCTCAGCTTTTTAAATGTGTCATTTGAGGATATCGATACCCTTTGCGATGCCTTTATTGATACGCGCAAATCGTATATTCACCACATTAGTGCGCAATTACATCAAGCTTGGCTGCAAGCTACGAGAATATTTGCCAACATCGTAAAAAGTTACTTGTTTGCTTATTCAAATGTGGTGTCGTTTAGCGCCTATTGCCCAGCACGCTTAAGCTCATAGTTTGGTCAATTCGCTGTTGAGCCTATCTATTTGTTTTTGTTCAATGGCGATTAAGGTATTAAAACGACTCGTTAAAGCTGTCATTTTGTCAGCTAGTGCGTTATCGCTATTCGCATCAGCTAAATTACGAGGGCGGCTACTTATTTGTTGCTCAAGCTCTGACATTTGCATGTTTAACTCACTTTGATAAGTATCTATTTTATTTTCATGCTCTGAAATTTTACGCATAATTTGTTTTGAGCGAATAAAACTAGCAACCTCATTATTAGCAACCGTATTTGCAGATGAAGTTAACGAGTATTTTTCAGCCGTGAGTCTATCAATACTGCGCTGCTCACTGTCGATTAGCACGCCGTAACGCTCAGATACCGCGGTCATTTGCTTAGCGATTGCAGCTTGTTTTTTAGCCCCCACCAAGTTACGTAGCTGAGCATCTGATTGCTCAGATAAAGCCACTATCTCCCTGTCCATTTTGAGCTTAAATGTATCAATTTTATTGTTATGTTCTGCTATTTGCGCATCAATTTGCTTTAAGCGGATATAACGGTCGACCTCTGCGGTATCTTTACCTGCTGATGCTTGTGCAGCATTATCTGACGCGCCCGAAAGGTGTGGATTTTGTTCTTTAATGGTAATCAACTTTGCATCTTTGCCACAGGGCTGTTGGCTAAATTCAGCAACACCGTTTTTCTCACAGTGATAAACAGTGCTGTGGGCCAAAGGACAAACTAACAGGCTTATAAACAGTAAATGTAAGTTAATTTTCATTTCGATCCTTCCTTAGTAATGACCCATTAAAAATGCCACTAATGTACCTTTTATAGACTATATTGATCGATCTATCTTAGTGATTGCTTCGTAATTACCTAGATTACTTGCGGTAAAGGCTATTAGAAGTGCAATACACCACCTTAAGATTTATTTTTGGCGATCAACTTAATGCAAGCCACAGCTGGTTTAAAGAAAAATCACAACCAGACACGCTGTATGTCATCGCCGAATTAAAACAAGAAACCAACTACGTAAAGCACCACCTGCAAAAAGTGGTCGCCTTCTTTGCTGCAATGGAAAACTTTGCTAATGCACTGACAAAAGCGAATTTAAACTGCCTGCATCTGACACTCGATGACACACAAGATGATGACTCACTACCAGAGCTACTGACCCGGTTAGCTAAGCATTATCAATGCCAGAATATTGAGTACCAATATCCAGACGAATACCGCCTTAAAAAGCAACTTGCAGACTTTTCACAGCAGAGCGAATTTAATGTCAATGCAGTTGATTCGGAACACTTTCTACTACCTTTTAATGATATTGGCCAGCACTTTAAGCCAAATAAGCCGGTAAAAATGGAGTTTTTTTATCGTGCTATGCGCAAACGTTTTAATATTTTAATGGACGATGATAATCAACCTCGTGGCGGCAAATGGAATTTTGATCAGCAAAATAGAAACAAGTTAAAACCGAACGATCTTAAAGAAATCCCAGAACCTTTATGTTTCGGTCACGATGTTAGCCACATCCTTAAACGAGTAGAAATGCACAAAGTAAACACCTTTGGTGAGTGCAGCGATACGTTAATTTGGCCAACCACACGCGCTGAAGCAAAGCAGTTACTCGATTTTTTTTGCGACCATTTACTGGTTCATTTTGGTCAGTTTCAGGATGCTATGACATGCCAGTCCCAGTACCAATGGTCTTTGTATCACAGCCGTTTATCGTTTGCCCTTAATACTAAAATGCTGCACCCGATGCAGGTCATCGAGCAAGTGTTAACTAGCTTTGATAAGCAACCTATTGATATTGCGCAAGTTGAAGGTTTTATCAGGCAAATTCTCGGTTGGCGCGAGTATGTACGTGGTATTTATTGGCAAAATATGCCTGATTACGCCAGCAAAAATGCCTTAAATGCAAAGCGCACCCTACCCGACTATTTTTGGCATGGCAAAACAAACATGAATTGCATGCACCATGCCATTACACAAAGCCTGCAGACAGCTTATGCACACCACATACAACGTTTGATGATCACGGGTAACTTTTGCTTATTAACCGCTATTGAGCCAAGTGAAGTAGATGAATGGTATTTAGGTATTTATATCGACGCCATAGAATGGGTAGAAATGCCCAACACTCGGGGTATGAGCCAATTTGCTGACGGTGGCTTAATTGCCACTAAGCCCTATGCAGCCAGTGGAAATTACATCAACAAAATGAGTGATTACTGCAAACATTGTAGCTACAACATTAAAGAAAAAGCCACTGAGGATGCTTGCCCATTCAACAGCCTATATTGGCATTTTATGTTAGAGCACGAACAGCAGCTTTCACAAAACCCACGTATCGGTATGATTTATAAAAACTGGTATAAACAGGATGAATCTGTACAGCAAGCCACTCTCAAACGGGCTAACTGGTGCTTGGATAATTTAGAAAAGCTTTAACAATAAAAAAGCCGCCTCAAATGAGGCGGCAAAACTAACTAGGGGAAACAATGCTGTTGGGTATTACTTGTTTTCGAGTAATTTACCATTACCAATTTCGATTTTACGTGGTTTTAAAGCTTCTGGAATTTCACGCTCTAAATCGATACTTAGTAAGCCATTTTCAAGGTCTGCACCAAGCACTTTAACGTGGTCACCTAATTGGAACTTACGCTCAAAGTTACGCTCTGCAATGCCTTGGTGAATGAACTTACGTTCAGCATTATCTTGTTTATCAGCTTTAGTACCGCTGACTTTCAATGTGTTGTTTTCTGACTCGATGGTCAATTCACTGTCACTAAAACCTGCTACAGCCATAGTGATACGATATTTGTCTTTATCGAGTGCTTCGATGTTGTACGGAGGAAAACTTGGCTGCTTGTCTGTGCGAGCTGCCGCATCCATTAATGATGCTAAATGATCGAAACCGATGAATGAACGATAAAGTGGTGATAAGTCTACTGTACGCATAATTATATCCTCATATTTAAGCGATATTTTGTTAGTACTCTTCTATTGAACCAGTGCTAACAAAGTTAAATTAATACTATATATTTCAATTACTTTAGTTTGTTTGGGACCCATCAGGCGTCCTCACTAAACTATTTATGGGCGGGTAAAATCTTTTCAAGATTTTTAGCAAAAAAAATTGTAATTTTTTTAAATAAATTGAAATTTTAACCCCCTCAAACTGGTCTGAATTAGTTGATTTTAAAGGGCTAACAACGTACAAAATAACAATGAAAAAAAATCCAACTTTTTTAAAAAAATTTATCAGTGTGCTAAAAAATGTCGTGTTAATGGCAGTCGTTGTGTATGCCGTAACCGCATTTCAGCAACGTAATTTACTCTCAACTGATAAAACTCCTGCCCCCTATTTTAATTTAGCCACGCTAAAAAACCCGGCTGAGCGGATGACCATTGCACAATTACAAGGAAAGCAAACAGTGGTGTATTTCTTTGCGCCTTGGTGCTCAATTTGTCGTTACAGTATGCCAAATTTAGAAAAGGCTCATCAGCAAGGTAAGTTAAATGCCATAGCAATTGCCCTCGATTACCAAAATATTGCTGAAGTTAAACAGTTTACTGATTCACTCGAATTAACAATGCCGGTGTTACTTGGCAGTAAAAGTACAGGCCAAGATTATAAAATCAGTGCCTACCCAACTTATTATGTTATTGATGAGCAGTTGGCAATTACTGCTCATTCTATGGGTTACACAACAGAACTTGGCCTCAGGATGCGCACACTTGATTAGCTCAATCGCTTTTAGTGAGAAAAAACAGAACAGTGCAATCGATTTTATGCGCTGTTTTTATTCGTTTAATCCGTTAAGATGATAACCAGATAAACCATCGAGGAGAGCGATATGTTAACTGTAATTTTTGGCCGTGAAGGCTGCCCATACTGTGTTCGTGCAAAAGACGTTGCTGAAAAACTAGCAAATGAGCGTGACGATTTTAAATACCGTTATATCGACATCATTAAAGAAGGCATCAGCAAAGCAGATTTAGAACAGTCTGCAGGCAAACCTTGCCCAACCGTACCACAGATTTTTATTGACCAAGCCCACATTGGTGGCTTCACTGAATTCGAAGCATACGCTAAAGAAAATTTAGGGTTATATCAATAAATTGTAAACGTGGTTGATTTTGGTAATTTTAAACTGATTAAATTATGACCAACATCAACCACATACAAATTAGTTGTAATTTATACAAGCAATTGCATTGTATTTCCTATACAATGCGCGCCTCTTTAAATTCGTTGAGGCGTATTAATGTCAGAACCAGTCACGTTTGAATCTCTAAATCTTTCTCCTGCAATCCTTAAAGCAGTTGAAGAGTTGGGTTACAAGACTCCATCTGAAATCCAAGCTCAATGTATACCGTTATTGCTAGAAAGAAAGGACGTACTGGGACTAGCGCAAACGGGTACAGGTAAAACAGCAGCATTTGCACTGCCGTTACTAAATAATATTGACCCGTCTGTGAAGCAGCCACAGATCCTTGTTTTAACGCCTACGCGTGAACTTGCGATCCAAGTAGCTGAGGCATTCGAACAATATGCTAAGCATACTCGTGGTGTTGAAGTTTTAGCCCTTTATGGTGGCCAAAGCTATAGCATCCAACTAAGTGCACTTCGTCGTGGCGCGCAAATCATTGTTGCAACGCCAGGTCGCTTAATTGACCACATTAACCGTGGCACAATCAAGTTTGAGAGCTTACAAGCCCTTGTTCTTGATGAAGCAGACGAAATGTTACGCATGGGCTTCATTGATGATGTAGAAAGCATCATGGAGAAAACGCCACGTGAAAAGCAAACATGTCTTTTCTCGGCGACCATGCCTAAGCAAATTCAAAATATCAGCAGCAAGTACATGAATGAGCCTGAGCAAGTTCATATTTCTGCGCGTAACTCAACTGTATCAACGGTTGAGCAAGTATTTTGGAATGCACACGTACACAAAAACAAAGCAATCGTTCGCTTCTTAGAAGCAGAACAATACGATGGTGCAATTGTTTTCGTACGTACACGTAACGACACGGTACAGTTAGCTGAATTACTTGAGCGCGAAGGTTTCTCTGCGGCACCACTTAATGGTGACATGAACCAACAAGCACGTGAACGTACAGTAGATCGTTTGAAAAACGGCCTAGTTGATATCGTTATTGCAACAGACGTTGCTGCACGTGGTCTTGATGTAGACCGTTTAAGCTTAGTAATTAACTACGATATTCCACAAGATTCAGAAGCCTACGTTCACCGTATTGGCCGTACTGGTCGTGCGGGTCGTCAAGGTAAAGCGATTCTTTTCGTAAAACATAACGAGCGTTATTTACTTAAAAATATCATTCGTCATACGAAATCTGATATCGCACAAGTTGATTTACCAACAGCTAAAGTTGTTGAAGAAAAGCGTATTAAAGCGCTTCAAGACAAGCTTACAATTGCTCTTGAAAACAAAGACATCACTTTCTTTAATCAAGTTGCTGCTAACATGGCAGAGAAACTTGAGCTAAGTACTGAAGATTTAGCAGGTGCATTACTTTGTTTAGCGCAGCAACAATCACCAATCAAGGTTGAAGAAGTTAAAGTTCAACCACGTGGCGAACGCAATGAGCGTCGTCGCAATGAACGTGGTGATCGTGGCGACCGCCAAGGACGCGAGCGTAAACCTCGTGAGCCGCGTGAGCGCAACAGCCGTAACATGGGTCCTATGGATACTTACCGTATCGAAGTAGGTCGTGAGCACGGTGTACAAGTTAAAAATATCGTTGGTGCGATTGCTAACGAAGCTGATATCTCAAGCAAGTTCATTGGTGATATTCGCTTACATGACAATCACAGTACGGTACAGTTACCACAGAACATGCCAAAAGATGTGCTTGATCACTTCCAAAAGGTATTTATCTGTAAACGTCCTATGAATATGACGCTAACGCAAGACCAAGGTCCTGCGGCTCCTCGCTCTGAGCGCCCAAGTGGTGATCGTGGCGATAAGAAGCGTAACTTCAAAGACCGTGGCGAAAAACGTGGTGGCCCTCGTAAAGAGCGTCGTCCAGTGAGCTTCACTGCGAACTAATTGTAGCTGTAAGCAATAAAAAAACCTTGTCATGAGAGTGACAAGGTTTTTTTGTGTCTAAAGTAAAGCCGTCAGCTATCAGCTATCAGCTATCAGCTATCAGCTATCAGCTATCAGCTATCAGCTATCAGCTTTAAGTTAATAAACTCCTAGAAACTTTTGAACATCTTTAAAATAAAGTTCTTCAACATCAAAATATTGAATAAAACTATCTTTACATCCCTGCTGTTTGTATAAAAGCACTACATAACATAACAATTTTGCTGTTAACTTAATTATGTCGTCTCTATGTGATTTATTAGCACTAGGCTCGTAAGTATATCGGCTTGATTTAAAAGAAGATCTATATTTGTGAAGTATTTCAAGCTCATTTTCACTGACTAAAAACTTTGCAATATCATCAGGTAATGAATGGTATAGAGTAATTAAATCATGTGGATCAGACTTTTTAGGTAAGCTATTCCTATCAAAGATATAGGTTTCATTTGGTTGACCTATGTTATCTACTGCAAGAGCATTAAAACTCTTAAAAAGTATTTCGATTGATAAAACCGATAACACACTTTGCAGCCCCATTCTCTGATGTGATGCGGTTTTAGCTACCATATAATAATCATAAGCACATTCAATCATGTATGGTCGGAAATCAATTTGAGATAATGATTCAGTACCTATGTTAAGTTTGTTAAGTTTCAACTATTTTCCTTAAATAAAGACTAAGTAATCGCAAATCAAAAAAGCCTCACGCTGGATGGCTGAGGCTTTGTTACTCTAATCGTTATGAGCCGATGGCAGGGTATGCATAGCTTGATTGTAAGCCAAGAGGGATACCTAAGCCCCAGTACGCGAGTAAGAAGATACTCCAACCGATTAAGAAGGCGATTGAATACGGTAACATCATCGCGATTAAAGTGCCGATACCGGTTCCTTTTACATACTTTTGGCAGTACACAACAACCAGTGGGAAGTATGGCATCAGCGGCGTGATGATATTCGAGCTTGAGTCACCTACACGGTACGCAGCTTGCGTCAAATCAGGTGAAATACCCAGTTGCATCAGCATTGGAACAAAGATTGGCCCTAATAGCGCCCATTTTGCTGAGCTTGAGCCAACAAATAGGTTCACGAACGCCGTTAAGAAGATAATGCCTACTACTGTGACTGAGCTTGGCAGAGCCATTGCTTTTAATAGTTGTGCACCTTCAATTGCAAGTAATGCACCTAGGTTTGATTTACTAAATGCAGCAATAAATAACGCACAGAAGAACGCCATAACAATATAGTAAGCCATACCGCTCATCGCTTTGCTCATTGCATCTATCATATCTTTAGAGCTTTTGAAGGTACCCACGGCAAAACCGTAGACGGCACCAGGGATCCAAAACAATAGGAAGATAAGTGGCACAATTGATTGCATTAACGGTGAGCGGAAATTAGTTAACGAGCCATCACTGCTTCGCATCGCGGAGTCTGCTGGGGCCGAAACAAACCAAAGTAAAGCAAGGCCAGCAATCATCACTGTGCTTGCAATATAGAACGCACGTTTCTCATCACTGCGTGCTTCATCAAAGGCAGGTAGGTCTTCGGTATCTCCATCAAGTGGCGTGTTCTGTAAACGCGGCTCGATGATTTTATCTGTAATATACCAGCCTAATAAGATAATAAATAAGCTCGAAGCTGAGGTGAAAAACCAGTTATTAAGCGGGTTAATCGCCATATCTGGGTTAATAATTTGCGCCGCACTTTGGGTAAAGCTTTGCAGTAACGGGTCAATCCCTGACGGAATAAAGTTTGCGCTAAAGCCACCACTAACCCCAGCAAACGCAGCTGCAATACCAGCAAGCGGATGACGCCCCATCGCATAGAAAATAACCCCAGCAAGAGGGATAACTAGTACATAACCGGCATCAGTTGCGGTATGGCTGACAATCGCCACTAAAATAATAGACGGTGTTAAAAGCTGCTTAGGCGTTACTTTTAACATTAATTTAAGGCCGGTATTGATAAAGCCAGAATGCTCAGCAACACCAACACCTAACATAGCAACCAGCACTACACCAAGCGGTGCAAAGCCAGTGAAGGTTTTCACCATTGAAGATAAGAAGGTGGCAAGGGAGTCCCCTGCTAATAGGTTATTTACAACGATGGCTTCGCCGGTGCGCGGGTCGATTGCATCAAATGTAGTGCCCGAGAAAAGCCAAGATAAAAACCAAATAAGTAGCATTGCGACTAAGAATATAATCGCCGGATCAGGTAGCTTGTTACCTACCCTTTCTATGGTATTTAGAAAACGTGCGATTGCACCACTTGGTGCCTGCACATCATTATTGTTATTCATTTTCAAATTCCCTGGAAAAATATCTCGTTAACCTTAACGTATCTAACTACTAAGGTAAATTTTAAGTTAATGGAATTACCTGATAAAGGTAAATTGATAATGTAAAAAAAGCGACACAGGTCGCTTTACAGAGTTTTATTTAATTAGATTAGGCTGCAAGAGCTTTCACTTCATCCCATAGACGCACAACAAGCTCTTTATCTTCTTCGTTTAGCTCACCGTTGCGGTAAGCTTTAACTAGGCTAGATTCAACTTGATTGTTTAACTCATCAATCGATAAGTTTAATTCTTCTACTTGTGCATAGCCTACAGCTAAGTCAAAGTGACCGCGTAAATAGCCACCAGCAAATAGCTCGTCGTCAGTTGCTTTATCGACTAAATCATCAAAATATTGCTGCGCTGCATCAATATAACTTACTAAACTCATTGTTACTTCTCCTCTGGGTGCAGCCCATCTTGATGACCCACTGCATACATAATATGGTCATTGAAACCTGTGGTTACGCGAATATAACCACTTAATTCATCGTCTAACTCACTGTCACCCGTATCGGCAATCAGTGGTCGGCCATTCAAGGCCTGTAATTTAGTTTTAGTGGCTACAACAATAATGTTATCACGGCCAATAGCACGAATAAGTGCAGGGCTTAATTGCTGATTACCTCTGCCGAAGATATGGCCTTGGCCACCAATTAAGGTGATCACCAATTTGGTTTCTTTACCTTGTGTGAGTTCAAGTAATTGCTGAGCAGTTAAATCCTGCGCGATAAGCTCTTGGTCTGCCACTAAGTCTACACCCAGCAAGGTATTTTCAAGACCCATTTCTTCCATAATTGCCGCGACTGTAGAACCACTGCCCATCACATATAAGCAGTCTTCATCCATTTCACTAACAACATAGGCAGCTATATCGGCAAGCACTAACTCATCGGTTTCTTTACCGCCATTTTTAACTGCCTGTACATAACGTACTTCACTAGGCACTTGCATTTCACCATAGCGCTTAGCTTTTACCGTGCCTTCGCGAAATGCTTCTTCGTCGATATCCATCACATCTGCATCACCAAGGCTGACAAGTTCACCTTTAACAAGCATCTCAACAACACGTCCAGCTGCTTTGGGGGTAATAGCATAAACCCCAGAATGAATTTTGCAGCCTGCAGGAATACCTAATACAGGAGTGCTATCGCCAACCGCATGGCAAATATTGCGGGCAGTACCATCGCCACCCGCAAATAAAATAAGGTCGACACCTTGCTCAACTAATAGCTTGGCAGCCTGCTCTGTGTCATCTGGGGTGGTGATATCGTTTGTTTGGTAAATAACTTGGCTTTGAAAGCCTAGTTGCTTTGCCGTTTGCTCGCCCATTTCACCGTTTACAGTGTAAATGATTAAGTCATCTTGATGGGCAAGCAGCACTTCAAGTGCCGCTCGAGTGCGTAAGTTTGCTTTTGGCTCAGCACCAAGTTGCATTGCTTTTGCTGCGGTATCTGCGCCATCACTGCCCTTTAGTGCGACACTGCCACCTAAGCCGGCAACCGGATTTACAATCAAACCTAATTTAAACTGCATCAGATAAAGCTCCTGGGTTGCCATGAAAATCGCGCTGCCACGTAAACTGAGCAGCCGTTAGTGGCCATGGGGTTTTATAGAAATCACTCAATGCTTTAAGAAGTGCTGTTGTGCGCTGATTAAAGCCAGATGCTAAAAAGCTCAACACTTGCTGGTGAACTCGCGCTTGAAAATCGAATCGACAGGTTTGCTCGCCATTTAAATTATCAACCGATACATTAAAATCAAAACCTGCTGCAGTACTGAGCGCCCATTCAATAGCTTGGGGCTTTACTTCAACTGCTTCAAATTCAGCTTGCTGGTGCTTATCACGACCATCTGGGCAATACCAATAGCCATAATCTTCTTTTAACCGACGTGCCTCACCAGCCACCAGCCAATGGGCAATTTCGTGCAAAGCACTGGCATAAAAACCGTGGGCAAACACAATTTGGTGATAAGGCGTTTGCTCATCAGCAGGCAGGTAAATAGGTTCATCATCACCTTTGATCAAACGCGTGTTATGGCTTTGATAAAAAGTGCTTTCAAAAATAGCGATTAAGTCAGCAATCTGATGCATACGGCTTGAATTCATCTCGTTAAAAGCGTCACTAAAAACGAGGCGAATTGTACGGACTTTTCACTCTAAAGTAAAAGCAACCGCCCTCAGTTACAGGTATTTTGCGATATCAACATCATCGATTTGTTCTGGGTTTAAATAGCGTTTTGCATATTCAAGGTAAATACCTGATGTTAAGAACAATTTGAACACATCTTCATCAACATGCTGATCGGCTACCATCTTGGCTAAAATATCAATGGCAACACTGAGTGGCTTGGCTTTTTTATAAGGTCTATCGGCAGCGGTTAATGCCTCGAAGATATCAGCCAGCACCAGCACACGCTCAGGTATCGATAAATCATCTGCAGATAACTTACGCGGATACCCCGTGCCTTTGAGTGTTTCGTGATGGGTCGAGGCATAACGTGGCACCCGTGCTAACTCTTCAGGGAACGGCACATTATCGAGCATTCGAATAGTGCTGATAATATGCTCATTAATTTTAAAGCGATCTTCATTTGTTAACGTACCGCGCTGAATTTGCAAGTTATACAGCTCACCTAGATTATACTTGTATTCAGGAATGCTTACTTTAATGCCTAAGCGCTCGTCATACTCAATAGGTTTATCATGGGTGATCAGATGTTCAGGCTTATCTGAAAGTAGCTTTTCAGTAACAGGCAGCTGCTCATCGCTGCTGTGAACTCGCAGCTCTTCAACTGGAGAAAGGCCTACCTTATCGTTAAAATGTCGCTGCCACGTTATGTTACTTAGCGCCTCTAAACGCTTAAGACTTGCTTCATCCATAAATTCGCCCCCCACATTGCACGCTGCGATAAACGAAAAATCACTGCGTAATTGTGCTTGGCGTTTGGCAAGCTCAGCTTCAAGCTCAGGTTGCTTTTCTGGTGAACTTTGCAATGCTTTTAAATAAGCGATTTCTGCATCTCGCCACAGTACTTCAAAACGTGTACGCACTTCATGAATACGGTTATAAATGGTTTCTAACTTAGTGCCTTTGTCGACGATATGCTCTGGGGTGGTGATTTTACCGCAGTCATGTAGCCAAGCCGCGAGGCTAAACTCTCTTAACTCGTCTTTATTTTTAAAGGCAAACTCTTTAAAAGCGTGTTCATTGGAACTTGAAGCCGCTTTGGCCAACATAATGCCCAGTTCTGGTACTCGTTCGCAGTGCCCTGCTGTATAGGGCGATTTATCATCGATGGCCTGCGCAATAAGCTCAATAAATGACTCCATTAAGGCTTTTTGCTTTTGCTCATGCTGCTGAATAGATTGACTCATTTGCACCATAGAGCTGGCCAGATTATTGATTTCTTTAATACTGCTTTTTAACGTTGAAACTTGGTCAAACTGACGGCGCTTTATCTTTAAGTTTTCACCCTCTAAGGTCTTAATAGGTGCAACAATGGGTGAGGCAAAAAACCACGACACCGGCAATACCATAATTAAGCATGCGGCAGTGATAAAAATAGAGAGCTTAATTTTCTCACGGGTAGAGCTTAGTACCCCCTCTTTCGGCACTACTATCGCTAAGTAATCGCTATTAATGCCCCCTTCTGAAAGCGGAGTAATATACACATACTTTTCAATGCCATTTAGGGTCATCAAACGTAAATGGGCAAAGTTTGTTTCATCTGTAATTAAAGTTAGAAACTCAGGATATGGCACAGTGCCAATAACTTGTGTTTGCTGACTGGGGTCGCTCCCTAACCATTTTCGCTCGAGTGCAGCAATGTACGAATTTGGCAACTGAGTGATTGCCATATCGATTAAGTCTTTAAGCGCTGCATCCTCTGGATGAAACAATAAATGCAGGGTATCGGGTAGTAGCTCGTGGCTATAACTATCAAGCTGATTGTACTGAATACCATCGATAAAAAACTGCTTTTGAGTGTATTTGAACACCGCCTCGTTATCTAAACCAGCATAGACGCGTCCTTGGCTTACTGCATCAAGCACCGCTTTTGTACTTGGTAGCTCAACAATGTCGATGTCGGGAAAGTGCTCTTTGATCACTTTAATGACCGACCAGCCTTCGCCTATTGCCAACTGTTTGCCCGCTAACTGCTTCATGGTAACAACTGGTGTGGTGCCTTTTGCTGTAATGATACTGAACGGTAAGGTCGCCATAGTTTGGCTCATAAGACCAAGCGGCTCATTGGCAGGCGTTTTAAAAATAGGCTGAATAATGTCTATTTCATTTTTTGCAAATTGCGTTAAAAACTCCGACCAAGTAAAACCGTTGATAAAGGTCACCTTGATTCCCAGTAACTCAGCCAAACCATTAATATAATCAATGCTATAGCCTTTCGGGTTTCCGCCCACACTAAAATCCATTGGTGGCCAGTTTGTCTCGTTTGATACGCTTAAATAAGGATACTTTGCCAATACACTTTGCTGCTCTTCAGTCAGAGGCAGTTTTTCAAGCCTTGGTAATAGTAAGCTATTTTTTTGTTGGTTAGAGGCAACAATTTCACCTTCTTTATTGTATATGTACAGCTCGCTTAAATACTGACTGCTCATTTTACTTTGCTGTTTACTTAAATACTCAGAGATGCTCGATAAGCTCACGTCTAACGCCAATACACTGTTTTCTCTTGCCGACTTTATCGAATAGGTTTGCCCGGGAGCTTGTAGGTGGGTGAAAAAATACGGCTTGGTTTTATTGACTCGGGTCGAGTTTGCTTGCTTAAACCACAAACGCTCTCGCGGATCATAGCTGGTACTCTTTGTTTGAGAGATACGCAAATTAAATTGCTGATCAAAGTAATGAGTGTGCTGAACACGCTCTGCACCTTCACCGCTAATATGGATCACTACCCAACGATCCGCTTCGATGGCTTGCAACTGCTGGCGAACAATTTCACTACTTTCTAAATTAATTAATTCATAAAAGTCACCATTTTCATAGCCGACATATAAGGCATAAAACAATGGATTGAGCTGCATGATTTCGCTCATGACATCTCTCAGTTCACTTTTATCTTCGCTGTCGGCACTGATAAGGCTACTGTTTTGTACCATTACACTTAATGTGTTTTCTGACTTTTCATTCACCCCAGTAAGGTAATCAGCAACGGAGCCGGTGGCTAAATTAAAGTTTTTAACACTGGCTTCTAAAGCCATTTTTTCACTGAAATAATATTGCAGGCTAATTGCAATCAGGGCTGTTAATGAGGTGGCTAATACGAACACCGCAACAACGGTAAGACGAATCGAAAAACGAATTTTTTGTTTAAGTTTTTGAAAAGCAGATACCAGCACTTATGCATCTCCTTGCAATGCTTTGTTCGTAAATAATATTAGCTTGTATAATCTTTATACACCAATAACTTTGTATTACAAACAAAAACACTGCAATATTAGCCTAAAGCATAAGCAAATAATTATCTTAGATATTTTTGAATATCGACCGAATCGATTTGCGACTCATGTAAAAACTGTTTTGCATATTTTAGGTATATGCCTGAAGTTAAAAAGAGCTCAAATACGTCACGGTCAATGTGATCGTCATCGACCATTTTCGCTAAAATATCAACAGCAACACTTAAAGGTTTCGCTTTTTTATAAGGTCTATCTGCCGCGGTTAATGCTTCGAAGATGTCAGCAAGTACTAACACACGTTCAGGTATTGATAACTGCTCAGCGGTTAATTTTCGTGGATAACCGGTGCCTTTTAAGGTTTCATGGTGGGTTGATGCATAACGCGGAACTTTCGCTAATTCTTTAGGGAATGGCACACTACCAAGCATACGAATTGTGCTGATCACATGCTCATTGATCTTAAATCGGTCTTCCGCTGTTAACGTGCCCCGCGCCACCGACAAGTTATACAATTCGCCAAGGTTATATTTATACTCAGGAATGACCATATTAATGCCCAAACTATCTGGGTACTCAACGGCTTTTTCGTGTGGAATTAAATCACTTGGCTTATCGCTTAGCAGTGACTCTTCGACAGGTAAATGCTGACTCTTCAAATCAACCATACGCATTTCTTCAAGGGGTGATAAACCTAAACTTGCGTCAAAATGGCGCTGCCACTTAATGCTAGCAACCTCATGTAAACGAGACAGCTGCGCTTCATCCATAAACTCACCACCAACATTACAGGCAGCAATAAATCTAAAGTCTGCGTGTAACTTTTCAGTTTGTTGCTCAAGCTTTTGCTTAAGCACAGATTGCTGCTCTGGGTGCGCTAATAGTTGTTCATAGTAAGCAATTTTTGCATCACGCAGCAGCACTTCAAATCGGGTGCGTACTTCATGAATACGGTTATAAATGGTTTCGAGCTTAGTGCCTTTATCAACAATATGCTCTGGTGTGGTGATTTTACCGCAATCGTGCAACCACGCTGCTAAACGAAACTCGCGTCGCTCATCAGGGGTTTTAAAGCTGAACTTAGAAAACGCCTCATCTGTTGAACCTGATGCGGCATCTGCAAGCCAAATACCCAGCTCTGGCACCCGCTCACAATGCCCTGCCGTATAGGGAGATTTATCATCAATGGCTTGCGCAATAAGCTCAACAAAGGACTCCATCAACGCTTTTTGTGAATTTTCATGTTGCTCAATGGAGCGACTCATATCGACCATCGAACTAGCTAAATAATGAATTTCTAAAATATGGCTCGAAAGCGTTGATACCTCATTGTAATCGCGCTGTTGAATTTTTTTGTTCTCACCCACTAGTTTAAGTATTGGGTTAACGATTGAAGAGGCAAAAAACCAAGAAACGGGCAGCAGCAAAAGTAAAAATAAGCCCGTCACTAAAATTGAAATGCGTATTTTTTCTTTAATTACCGCTAACACGTCATCTTTAGATACCAGTACAGTGAAATAATCCACTTCATCAGATTGCATATCGCTACTGAGCGGCAGAGGCAGCACAAACATGTACTTTTCTATGCCCTTTTCATGGACGCTTAGCATTTTACCAAATTGATGCGCTTTATTAGCAAGCCCAGATTGCTGCTCATCTAATTTAACCAACTGAGATAAGTCAGCAAAACTATGCTGATGGCTTTGGTTTTTACTGCTCGCAATAATTTCGCCATTACCCCGATAAACATACATTTCACTTTCAACCAAGTGCTTCATTTTAGTTTGTTGCGCGGTTAAAAAATGATTCAAACTTGCACTGGCAATATCAATCGCTAATACATCGCCTGTTTGCGCTGATTTAATTGCATAGGTATAACCTGGTACATCAAATACGTTAAACACATACTGCTCAGTTTTCGTCACCGAAGTACTGGTTGCATCCTGAAACCAAACACGGGTGCGCGGGTCGTAATCTGTCGCTTGCGTGTCTCTTTTACGAACGTTGAGCGACTCGTCTAAATACGTGGTTACTTGCTTACGATCGCTGCCCTGCCCTGTAATTTGATACACCAGCCAATGATCGTCTTCATCAAGTTGAAACGATGAAGGAAGCTTGGCATAGCCTTTTAAATTAATAACCTGTAATAAGTCGCCATTAGCATGACCAAGAATAAGCGAATAAAAGTCTGGATGGCGCGTTAAAATTTCGAGCAATACATGCTGTAAAATCTCTTTATTATCTTGGCTATTCGAAAATAATCGCGTGTCGTGGATCATCACGCTCAAGGTATTATCGGCACGATGGTTGATTCGGGTGATGTGATCGGCTATTTGCTGGCTAGTTTGTTTAAATTGTTCTGATTTAGTTTGCAGTATCAGCTTTTCACTAAAGTAATAATGCAAACTAATCGCCACCACGCCTGTGAGTAAACTTGCAAGGGCAAATACCAGCAAGACACTGGCTCTAATTGAAATTTTATACCCTTTATCGTGGCGTGTTAGCATTCGCGACTCCTTGCTTGCTAATATAAGAAAATAATATGATTAAAGATTATACCGAAATGACTATAAGGTACATGTTTTAACGCATAATTAAGCAATTAAAGTTTAATAACTAATTGATTACGTCCTGCATCTTTAGCCTGATAAAGTGCAGCATCAGCTCTTGAGATAACTGATTTTTGCTCCTCTTCTCTCATCACAGTTAAACCAAAACTTGCGCGAATTGGTAAAGATAACTCACCAACTTCGCACATTTCACTATTCAACCTTGAGATCATACTATTAATAATAACCGTTGCATCTGGCACAGAGCATAGTGGTAGTACAATTACAAACTCCTCTCCGCCAAAGCGATACACATCATCAGAGGTACGTAGTGAGTGAGTTAAAAAAGCAGAAAAACGTTGTAATACAGCATCCCCCACCTCGTGGCCGTGGGTATCATTCACACGTTTAAAATAATCAATATCAGCCAAAATAACACAGACCTGTTTTAACTCACCTTGTTGCTGCTGAGTGAGCCTTTGGTACTCTGGGAAAGCATTATCAAAAGCGCGGCGGTTAGGCAGTTGAGTGAGTGAGTCTTTGAGTGCTTGGGTTTTCATTTCGTGAGCGAGTTGCGCAAGCTGAGTATTCCTTACAAACAGCTCCCTACGGATAATATGCTCATGAGCAGCCATGATCATGCCTGCTAAGTTGGCCGCAACATGCGCTAAGATCACCACATAAAATGAGTGAATAGATATATCTTTATAGGAGTAAATAACAATCACAGCGAACACACTGTAAGCAACACCTAAAAACAAAGATAACTTCAAAGATAACAATGTTGAAAAGTAAAAGGTGATCAATATGATCACATCAAAAAACATGTGCAAAATATAATTTCGCTCATAGGTGACAACCATGAACTGGATATTCAAAAATAAAAACACCATAAACACGACAATCACGGGTTTTAACTGCCCTGGAGTTTTTATAAAACCTAGACCAAAAGCGCTTAGTAAACAAACTGATATAGTAACGGCTCTACCGATCAGGGCAATATCGGGCCAAAAGCTCGCTTGAATGATCATCTTGTCAAAGAATGTCACCAAAAAAGTAACAACTGCAATCAAACAGGTAAGAAACTGAGCTATTTTTTTATCTTGAGCAAATTTACTTTGCAAAAATGCTTGCTCAACCTGTAACGATTTAAATTGGCAAGCATAGCGCTCAATCGACATATCTTCGTTTAATAATTTTGCTGCAAAAGCGCCCATAAATAAATGCCTACTACGAAAGGAAGTGAGGGGTGTTAGATTAAAGAGCAACTACTCTAGTATAGAGTGTATGCTCACTAATTAAACTAGTATTTTTGTATAAAAATACGACAAAAAACCCCAAATGAAAGTATAGTAAACAATAGATTAAGTAGGAAAATACTCTAAATTTCAGTTAGCTGATTTCTTCACCCGCTTCATCACAATCTACGATATCTGTTTCTTTAAGGGCTTCGTTGATCCAACTTTGCATTACCGGGCAAGCAAGTACCTGCTGGCAATAAGCTTGCGCAGCATGCGAAAGCTCCACCTGATACGTTTTGAAGCGCAGCACCACAGGTGCAAACATCGCATCAACAATAGAGAACTCGCCAAATAACCATGCATTAGGGTAGCTTTGCTGCTGAGCAGAAAAAATCTCATCGATACGTGCAATGTCTTTTTTAGCTTGCTCTGATAATTCAACATGCCTTTTGGCGCGGATATTCATTGGCATTTCATTACGAAGTGCAGCAAAACCAGAGTGCATCTCAGCCGCTAGACTGCGCGCTCTTGCTCTTTGAGCTATTTCACTAGGCCAAGCAGCACCATTTAGATAAGCATCATTGATGTATTCACAAATAGCGAGTGAATCCCACACGGTTAACTCAGCATCAATAAGAGCCGGCACTTTTTGCACTGGAAACTTACTTTTTAATGCTTCATAAAATTCAGGCGTATCCAAAACTAACTGCAGCTCTTTAAAAGAGATATTGAATTTACTCAGTAAATACCAGGCCCGCAATGACCACGTTGAGTAATTTTTATTGCCAATAAATAATTGCATTGTGCTTCCTTTAACGTTTAGATTAAGCTCACTATAAAACAGCAATTGGGTAATTACTCGCCAATTGTTTTTATGCTACCTATAAGAAAAGCTGATACATTATGGATATTGATGCCCTTAGAACTTTTTGTGCCTTTGTTGATACAGGCAGTTTCACCCGCGCTGCAGCACAAATTTGCAGAACCCAATCGGCGGTAAGTATGCAAATGAAAAAGCTTGAACAAGACCTTGCAAGTCCGCTATTTGAAAAGCAAGGTCGTCAACTGGTGCTAACCCATCAAGGCCACCAGCTAGCAAGCTATGCAAAGCAATTGATAGCGCTTCATGATGAAGCCTTTAAGCAATTAAAAGCAGGCACTGGCAATTTACGTGTGCGCATTGGCTGCCCTGACGACTATGCCCACTCTTTACTACCAGAGCTTGTTGATGCTTTACACCAACAGTTTAATGCACTGGATTTACAAATAAGCTGCGCCCCTAGTACTGAGCTTAGAGCCAAACTAGACAAAGGTATGCTCGATTTGGTGATTGCCACTCGCTCGCCAGACAGCGAAGAAGGCTACTTATTGCAATCAAGCCAAGGCGTGTGGGTGAAAAGCCCTGCTTTTGAGATTAACGATTCAACCCCACTTCCTATCGCCTTGTTTCAACGAGACTGTAAGTTTCACCAAGCCAGTATTGAGGGTTTATTAAAAGCCGAGCGTCGTTTTAATATTATTGCCTGTTGTGGCTCAGCGGGAGCGTTACATGGCTTGATTAAACTAGGACTGGCAATTGGCAGTATGGCACGAATAAGCATGCAATCGGGTGTGGAAGAGATCTGCGATAGCTCACTTCCGGTATTGCCTGTCATTGATATCGTGCTGCTTTACGGTAATCATGCCCACAACCCACTAAGTCATGAGCAGCTTAAGCAGCTTGTGGATTTGATTAAGACATAAAAAAGCGCGATCATAATCATCGCGCTCATTAACTGCGTTTACTTTATTTAAAGTCGCGCTTAAATCGAACCTTTGATTGGTCCATGTTCGTGGCTTACATGTGGGTTTTGACCACGTTGGCGCAATAAGTGATCCATTAAGGTAATCGCCATCATCGCCTCAGCAATAGGTATTGCACGAATGCCCACACATGGGTCATGACGTCCTTTGGTGATCATCTCTACCGCTTCGTTGCTGGTATTAATGCTGTTACCCGGTATGGTAATGCTTGAAGTTGGCTTAAGTGCGATAGAGGCAATGATGTCTTGCCCTGTCGAGATACCTGCAAGTACACCACCTGCGTGATTTGATGTAAAACCATCAGGAGTTAACTCATCACGGTGTTCAGAGCCCTTTTGCTCAACCACATCAAATCCATCACCAATCTCAACGCCTTTTACTGCATTAATACTCATTAATGAGTGTGCAAGCTCTGCATCTAGGCGATCAAATACTGGCTCACCGAGACCAACAGGCACATTTTTAGCAACCACTTTAACTTTTGCGCCTACCGAATCACCTTGTTTTTTTAGGTCGCGCATATATTCATCAAGCGCATCTAATTTACTCGGATCCGGGAAGAAAAATGCATTGTTTTCCACTTCATCCCAGTTGTAGTCTTCTGCTTTAATTGGCCCAAGTTGGCTCAAACAAGCACGCACTTCGATACCATGAAACTGTTTTAGGTATTTTTTTGCAATTGCACCCGCCGCTACACGAATCGCCGTTTCACGGGCAGAAGAGCGACCACCACCTCGGTAATCACGAATACCGTACTTATGCCAATAGGTATAATCACCATGACCTGGGCGAAATACATCGGCAATTTTGCCGTAATCTTTTGAACGTTGATCGGTGTTTTCAATCAGTAAACCAATACTAGTACCTGTGGTTTTACCTTCGAAAACACCAGAAAGAATTTTTACTTCGTCACTTTCGCGACGCTGTGTTGTATAACGACTTTGCCCCGGCTTACGGCGGTCTAAATCAATTTGTAAATCGGCCTCGCTAATTTCAAGACCTGCTGGTGTGCCATCAACAACGCCGCCTAATGCAACGCCGTGGCTCTCACCAAAGGTGGACACTTTAAATAGTTGCCCGATGCTATTACCTGCCATTAATTTTCCTCATTCCTAATGACTACTGAGACCGAGCCCTCAGGCTCGGCTTTTAAAATCTGCTGTTAATCTTCGAAATAGTTAACAAGCTGCTGTTTGCTGATCACAAACACGCCAAGACCACCTTGTTCAAATTCAACCCACTCAAATGGTGCGCCTGGGTACAGCTCTTCCATATGTACCATAGAGTTGCCAACTTCGACAAATAACAAACCGTTATCAGTTAGATGCTCTGCAGCTTCAGCTAGGATGGTGCGAGTAACATCAAGACCATCATGACCCGATGCTAAACCAAGCTCTGGCTCGTGATGGAATTCACGTGGTAAATCAGCCATATCTTCAGCATCAACATACGGTGGATTAGCTACGATCAGGTCATATTTTTGACCTGGAACACCACTAAACACGTCTGACTGAATTGGCAGTACACGGTCATTTAGCATGTAATCGCTAATATTAATATCAGCAACTTCGAGCGCTTCATATGAAATATCAACCGCATCAACCTGTGCATCTTCAAATGCTTGTGCAAGTGCAATAGCGATACATGCAGAGCCGGTACATAAATCAAGAATGCGCGTTACTGAGCTTGGCTCTTCCAACCAAGGTGCAAAGCGATTATTAATTAACTCTGCAAATGGCGAACGTGGAATTAACACGCGCTCATCAACATAAAAAGGCATACCTGCAAACCACGCGGTGTTGGTCAGGTACGGTACTGGCGTACAATCATTAATACGCTCTGCAATTAGTTCAGCTAAGCGGTTTTTCTCGGTGCTGGTTAAGCGCGCATGCATTAGCTCTTTTGGCGCGTCGATTGGCAAGCTTAATGCTGGTAATAGTAAGCTAACTGCTTCATCCCACGCATTATCTGTGCCGTGCCCAAAGAAAATACCACTGCTGGCAAATTGACTGGTTGTCCAACGTAACCAATCATGCAACGTTGAAAGTTCTGCAATTGCCTCGTCTAAAATTGCGTCTTCTATCTGGAAATGGTTCATGTATGTTCCTTAACTTTCAAAGTCTGTTCTGACGCGTATTGTACCGTCTTTTCAGTTGGTTTTTACTCGATTTTTAGCGTTTTTTTGTTTAGACTGCCGCCATGAAAAAAGATCCCCACGCCAACAACCACATTAGCACTGACGATATTGACTTATTTCGTCAGAGTATCAGTGGTGCCAAAGCATTTAAACAAGACACTATTCGATTCACCAATAAGCCTAAAGTGTCACAAGCGAAGCAATTTTCCCAGCAAAAAAAGCAACATCAGGCAGAATTTTTCTTTTCTGATGAATATGTACCAGACATCGACACTCATGGCACCGTAAGTTATGTCAAACCAGGTCACGATAGCTTTTTAGCAAAACAACTTCGCCGTGGAGATTACCCACCAGATTTAACCCTTGATTTACATGGCTTAAATAAAGAATTAGCCAAAGATGAGTTGGCGGGTTTAATTCATGAGTGTAAAAAACAGCATTACTATTGCGCTTGTGTTGTGCATGGCATTGGTGAGCGCATACTTAAACACAAGGTACCGCAATATTTAGTACAACACCCTGATGTGATTGCTATGCACCAAGCACCTCTTGAATTTGGAGGTAAAGGTGCGGTACTTATTTTAATTAATCTTCCACAAAGTGATGAGTTCAGACGCTAACGTCTTTTTATCATAAGGCCTAAAGTGCATATTTTTTCGATTATCTTTCCACTGATTTTTATCGTGTTAAGTGGTTACATCAGCTCGCGAAGCACGTTTTTATCGAAAGAGCATATAGCAGGTTTAAGTAAGTTTACTTTTTATATCAGTGTGCCTGCTTTTCTATTTTTAAATATGGCCCAAGCCGATTTACAAAATAGTGTGTCTATTGCAGGCTTTTTGAGCTTTTACATTCCAGTATTGGCCATTTACGCCCTCGGCTATGTTCTTGACCGCTATCTCATTAGCAAGCAATCTGCGCCGTCACGTCATGCTGTATTTGCCCTTGGCAGTAGTTACTCAAATACAGTACTGGTAGGCTTACCTATTATTATTGCTGCACTTGGCCAACAGATGGTCGGCATTGTGTTTATGATCATCACTTTTCATAGCGCACTTTTGTTTACCCTTACCTTTTTGCTCAGTGCTAAGTCGCAGCAAACATTCTCTTGGCGAGCATTTGCTAAAAACATGCTGCTGAATCCAGTCGTGTTAAGCATCAGTAGCGGCTTGGCTGTTAACCTACTTGGCTTTACACTTTTTGATAATTTAGCAAATGGCCTGAGTCTACTTGCCAAACCTGCCATTGCCTGTGCGTTATTTGTATTAGGGGCGAACCTTGCGTTTTATAAAGTGGCCGACAACTTACAAGCCTCTCTTATTGCAACCATCATCAAGCTAGTTGTATTACCGTGCGGGGTCTACTTTTTTGCAGGCAGCGTATTCAACCTAGAGCAATCATTACTGAACGTGTTAGTACTTTTAAGCGCCTCTCCTTTAGGGGTCAACGCTTATCTAATCGCCAATCAAATTAAGCAACACCAAGCGACACTGGCAAGTAGCGTCGTGCTTTCAACTGTATTGAGTGTAGCGAGCTTTAGCATCTGGTTAAGTATTTTACTTTAAACATCTTCGCGCTTGTTTTTGCTGAACATTTAATGGCGAAATAAAGTTATCTTCACGCTGTTTTTGCGTTAAGCAGTTGCGTCGTTTTGGCAATGCATTTTTCGCAGCATCATTAATTTCACGACTCAATGCGGGTAAGCTAAACAGCTTGCCTTGATTAGCTAATATAATTAAGCGGTCAGCATGCTCATCAAACGCTATTTGTTGCTGTTGATAATCATCAACCTGATAAAACAGCTGACCCGTGTCAAGATGATAAATACTAGGCTTACCTTGGTTAATTATTAAATATTCTGCTGATGCTGATAAGCTTAAATCCCCAGCTTCTTCAGTGGTGTTAAATCGATAAAGTTCTTGCAAGCTAACAGTGTCAACAACCACAACAGCTTTGTCTTTTAATCCAATAACCAGCTCACTCCCCTTAACAAGTAGGTCTGCAATATCAGACTGGAAGGTCAGTTGTTTTAAAACCTCACCGGTTTGCAGATCCAAGATACCCACTTTACGCTTGGCTGCTTTTATTACCAAACGGTTTGCTTGTGACACAAAGTAGGCATCAAGAACTCGGGCTATTTTAGTTGTATTAAACTGCGGCTTTTTCGCTTGTAAATCATAAAGCATCACCCCTTTTTTATTATTACCTAGCAATAAATAACGCCCATCAGCACTCAGCCTAGGCTCGGTCATGATGGTATCTTCACTAAGGGGGATTTCGGCGATGCTTTGTTCGCTCATCAAGTCAACGGAGTAAAGCGCTTTTTTGTTCCAAGAATCTTCAATAAATAAAACAAACTGCTGTGCTTCATTTAATAATGAAACCGAAGCCGAATCATATTTGTCACCAAACTCAATTAAGCTGTTCTTTTCTAGATCAAATACTTGGTGATTGCCATAACCACATTCCACACTTATAAAGCGTTTTGCATTGGCTACATCGGCGATATTAACACGATGTCGTTTACACAAATCTATGCGTCGAACAAGCTCACCACTCAAGCTATTAAACATATAAAGCTGGTTTTTATTATCAAGGCTCTGTGCTGCCAGAGTGTGCCCGTCAGTGCTAAATTCAGCGCCCCATAAATTAATTTTTTCGCTAAGTGCTATGCTCGGGCTATTTTTCAGTAATGACCAAATTGAAATACTTTTGTCATCACTCGAGGCGTTAACCAACTCACTATTTGTTAAAACAAGCTTTGTGCGCTGATTAATTTTAAAGTTATTAACTTCAATAGCAGTTGCGACATCCCACACACGCACATTTTTATACGCTAATGTGATCAAAAGCTTACCGTCTGGTGTAAATGCGCCATCTTCAACATTTGAAAAATGGCTAAGCTGACTACCTTGATTTGTTTTGATATTCCAAAGTGTCGGAGCCTTTTCTAAACTACGAATAAAATCAGCATTTTCGGTTGTCGATTGTACTTGGTTAACAGTGGCCATTGCATAAACGTATTCTCCATTTTTACTCATCAAGGTATGAATATGCGGAGTAACTCCTTGTTGCTCGCCACTTTCAACTGCTTCAACACGGGTACCATTTAGATCGTAAATAACTAAGCCTTGGCTATCATTGGTAAAGCCTGTTTGTCGAGCTAAGCTATTTTTAGCTGTAAAATCATAAGCTAAATCCAATGAGCGTATTTCATTTCCATTTTGAGCGTTGAAGAGTTTAAGTGGCCCCACGAGCTCAGGAGTCGTTAAAATATAGTGACCATTTGGGCTAATTTGAATGTCTGCCAAGCCGTATTGTTGAGAATGTTTAACATCGTATAAAAGCTCATTATTAGTGACATCCCAAGCAATGAGCCGGTCAAAATGACTGCTCATATAAAGGATTTTGTTATCAGGACTAAATACTAGGTTTTTTATCTCGGCTTTAATTTCGGTGCTTTGTTGTTTGGTTAAGGTATCACTATCCCAAACACTGACTTCGCCCTCACGAGTCGCTATAGCAAGTTGTTTGTTATCACGGCTTAAACTAAAACCTTGAACAAACTGTTCAGTTTTAAGCAGTTTATCTTCGTCACTATCTGTTATTGATAAACGCTTAACTTTGCCATTTGAAAGTACAAACAGCTGCTCATTTTCAACATATTGGTACTGTTCAATTTTTTCTTGTGCTTGATAATAAAAGTGTTTGTTATTGGCATAAATCGCCCGACGCAATTGCCCTATTCCACCGGGCATTGGACGCTCTCCCCCATATAAACCGGGTAGTGCATTGAGGCCTAATAGCAACGCAGTATCATGCTCTCCATCATCGTTTGCTTGACGGGCTCTATCAAGCAAAAAGCGACTTTGATTTAACAATGAAGCATCACGCTGCTCAGTTGCTATTTTAGTTTGCTGTTGCGCAAGCTGTTCATTTTTAATGGCTTGTTGCTGTTTAATATAAGCAAAAACACCCGCAACCACTGCAATAACAGCTAGCATAGCGACGGCACTTAACCATTGGCGCAAACGCTTTGCCTTTTGCTTAGCAAGTTCTAATTGATAAGCTTGATCGCGCTTAGTTAATGCTCCGAGTGGCACACCTAAAATGCCTGCGATAATTTTTAACAGCATCAATTTTTGTTGAGCTTGGTATTGCTCAACATATCGAGCTAAATCTTGGCTTGAAAATTCAGTGCGCGATTTTAAATACTGTTTATATGCTTCAATTGAGGTCCAGCCTTGTTCAAGCTTGCCATCATGATTAACCCGAAAATCAGCCGCTAGAGGCTCAGCTAATTGCGTTGTTGGGTTACCCTGTGCGTCGTAAGCATATTGTAAGGGCTTTGGAAAACATTCATCCTCTGGCGCAACCCCTTGCGATTGCTTTGTTTTATCCCAGCTTGCATTTGGTTCACCGTCAATCATTGCGGCAATAATTTGATCGCTTCGGCCTAACTTTTTGAAGTAATCGATTTCATCTGCAACATAAGTAGATGCCACAGCATTAGGTGAACATAGCACGATAAGCAGTTGAGTATTATCTAGTGCACGTGTAATTGCATTGCCAAGATCAGCATCGGCTGGGAGCTCTTCTTCATCACGAAAAATAGGGAAAATACGCTCTGGGATCAACTCGCCACGGGCATTTTTTTGACCCACTAAATCTTTCGGGATTTCATAGGTTTCGATTGCTTGGTGCAACCAAGTTGCCCACTGCCGTCCAGTTTGCTTATTATCAGCGTGACGATATGAGATAAACGCCAAGTATTGATGCTTAACTAACTTCTCACTCATTAGCTAATCTCTCTTAAAGTCTACAATACGCACTTCACCATTAGGGCGCTGACTAGTAAACGGGTAACGGCACTTAAACTGTTCTGGCACACCATGCTGCCACCAATTTACAACATCAGCTGTACCGCCAATTCCTCTGCTAGGTTGAGAATCCCACACTGCGATTAGCTCGTCGGCCATAGCAACCAAGTGCGCTGCTAAAGAGGCATATTGCAAAGCACGAGACTCATTAGCTGTATCTTCCATCTCGGCTAAACTTCGATAAACAGGGGGAATTTCTGCAAACCACTGTGCTTTGGCGAGCAACTGTTCAAACTCACTATCTTGTTTACTAAAATCCAATTTATACAGTTCGTAAGCCATGGGCAGTAGAGCAATAAAACTAGCGTCTAAATGGGTTAGCGCTCGCTCTATCACTAATCTATCAGCTCCTTCAGCAAGACCAGAAACAAACTGAAAATGACAATTTGGATGAGCCTGCTTAATCGCATCTAACTGCTGATCAATGTCTCGAACCAACGTGTCATGTTGCTGGCTTTCAAGGTTTGTGAAGCGATGGCCTGTGACTGCCACGGTGACCACTTTTTCAATGCCAAAAGGTTGCGTTGTATCTTTTGCCAGTAACAGTAAATCGTTAACAGCTGAGGCAAAAAAATCACTATTACCTTGCTGCTGTTGTTGTGTTAAATCATGCCAAGGTTTTATCAGTGTATGTCGTTTTGCAATATTTGAGCGAGTACTAGAAAACTGCCAGCCATCAATTTTACGCTCAGCGCACCAGCGAGCATGCTCCATCGACGACATCACATTGAGCTCGTTATCTGATAATTCAATGCTGTTTGAGTTGCTGCTAAAACGTGCATTTACCATCGCCAGTTTTTCACGCCAACTCAGCGCAAAAGCTCTATTGGCTTCCTTTAAACTATAAGGTAGATCTTGCCATGAAGTAACATTAGCTTGATTTGCTTGATAGCTTTGTTCGTGAGCTCGCTTAGCTAACACTGAGCCACGAGGCTGAGTCACTGCGCTAATATTGATATCTTTACTGTTATCATTAAAAGCCACCAAGTTATCAGGTACTTGCCTTGTTTTAGCTTGTTGTTGTTCACTAAATTCGGTGTAGCTAGTCGCGTAGTAAATGGGTGCCATAAATAAGCATTCAACTAGCATCTTATTGCGAAGTGTCAAAGCGATTGAGAAACAGTTTAATTGCTGTGTATCGAAAATATAAATTTGCGTTGCATTAGAAATGATATCGAGCAGCAGTTTATTATCTGCGAGTAATTCATGAATTTGCTTATTAATAACATTAAGCTCAGCGGCAGCGTCAATAGCTGTAAGCTCTGCACTCAACTCTGCATTAGATTCGGTAGTGATTAAAGTAATTTTTACCGGCTTTAAACTACTGTAGATAGCACTTTTCGCATAAGTTCTTGCTAAATCTAACGCCGCGTCATTACTACCAAAAATAACCAAATGAACTTGGTCTTTTCCTTGAATATTAAGCAGTGGTAACGGCGAATGCTTGGCGAAAAGCTGCTCTGCTAGTAACTGGCTTTTACGCCAAAAGCGTAATTCAGTGCTGGTATTTTCAATAAATCGAGGGAGTTGTTTAAGTTGATCCGCTAATACCCGACTATGCAGATGTACAAAAACGGGCGCTTTCAAGTTGGGTAAGTTAGTAAGTACTTGCTGTGCAATAGTAATGTTATGGCTATCATCGCCACAACAGAAAAATACCGCCTCAGCATGCTGTAAATGAAGCTTATCAGCAACTGATTGATTAATATCACCAACATGCACAATCGCACCTTTTTGTTTCAGTAAGGCAATATGACTATTTTCAGGGTTACTTTCGATTGCTATAACTGATTTATTCGCAGCCAATGCAGATAGAGCAATGGCAGAACCTTTATTTCCCAAACCAATAACAAGCTGAAAATCAGAGCGAGGCCTCAGTAAATATACAATGAGCTGCTTTGCACCATCAAAAATTAGATAAAAGAAAATTAATGCTGTCGTTAAGGGGGCTGCAAATCGAGCAAATTCAATGAAAGGGTTCATTTGATTGGTTTTATAAAGCTCTTGTGTCCAATCACCACTAAAAGCAAACAGGCCCGCAATTGCATATATATTGTTAGCTAAAGGTTCACTCCAGCGTGTTGTTTGCGATACACCAAACAGCCCCACCAACATAATGAACATAAATAAGCCGAACAGAAATAAAGTCGATTTCTTTTGTGAATCCATGGGCTACCTTGGGTTATTTTTATAGTTTATATTAGGAAATAATAACCCCTCAACGCAGTTACCACCAGCGAGGCTTACTAAAGCCCACCCGATACGTCTATAAAACTGCCCGTTGTGAATGAGGCTTGCTCACTTGCCAAAAAGTAAATTGCTGAAGCGACCTCTTCTGCCTCACCACCACGCCCCAGCGGCAACTTAGATTTTAACCTATCGACTCGGTTTGCCTCACCGCCATCGCGGTGCATATCGGTATAAATAAGGCCTGGCCTTATCCCATTAACTCGAATACCTTTACTCGCCACTTCTTTGGCAAGGCCAATCGTGAAGGTATCAAGTGCTCCTTTGGATGCGGCATAATCTAAATATTCATTTGGCGAGCCTGTGCGTGAAGCACCTGATGAAACATTCACAATACAGCCTTTGTCCATACGCTTTATAGCTTCTCGCGCGCACAGAAAGGCGCCTGTAACATTACAACTTAAAATAGCGTTGATACGCTTAGCATCCATCTCTAATAACGGCATTTGCGGCATCATCATCGCTGCGTTATTAACTAATACATCTAACCGCGAAACCTTAGCATCTAATTTAGCGAACATAGCGAGCACTTGCTGCTCATCGGCAATATCAGCTTGCAACAAATAGGCATTCACGCCAAGCGCATTTATCTCATCAGCGACCTGCTCTGCACTTGCGTGATCAGACTTATAGTTAATACATACATCATAGCCATGTTTAGCAAACAGTTTTGCTGTCGCTGCACCTATACCGCGGCCTCCTCCGGTAATAAGAACCACTGGATTCGTGTTCATTCTGACTCCTTGAAAACTAACCTAAACTGCTCACACACCAACGGCATATCAGGGTGACATTGATACTCTGTGTCCGCGAGCTCTCGCTGGTAATAATCCCAATGCACACGCTGCCAGTACTCAAGGCTTTTGTCGCCCTCGCCTTCTAATGCGGCGTAATCGGTGCTTATTTGATTATATGGGGTGATAGTTACAGAAACGGTTTCAATAATGCCGAGAGGCTGTCCCTGCCAATTGGTAAAAATGGCTAAATCACCAACTTCAGGAAGGGCTTCATTATTGGCTTTAAACCAATAAAGTGAAGGGGTTGTTGCTTGTTTTACACCATTTAAAACCAGCAATGCGCAGTCATTGGCATCTTGCTCATTGTCGCAAAAATGCCAACTTGGCAGTTCAATCACTTCGCGCCCTGATTGCTCATTAAAGCGAGCAATCATCTGCGCGATACGCTGCTCGTTACTTAACGGCTGCAACGACAGAAATCTCAACGAGTAGTGCATCGCGCGCCATTTTTGCCTCAACACAAGCGCGAGCTGGTGCATGACCCTGTGGCACCCATGCATCCCAAACAGCGTTCATCTGTGCAAAGTATTCCATGCTCTTCAGGTAAATTGTGGCACTTAGCATGTGCTCTTTGCTACTACCTGCTTCAATAAGCAGCGCCTCGACCTTATCTAGCATGGTTTGAGTTTGTTCGGTGATATCTTTTTCGGCATCAGCACAAACTTGGCCGCATAGGTATACTGTGCCGTTATGCTTAACGATGCGGCTCATACGCGCACCGGTTTGTAAACGTTCGATTGTCATAGTAAGAACTTAAAAAATTAACAGTGGCGCTAATTTAGCAAATCCACTGTTAGATTTCGACGTTATTTGGCGAGTGAATACTGAGGTACTGACTGCGCTGTTTGTGTTCATCATATTCGATAACAGCAACCGCTCCTGTATTGAAGATTGGCATATGACCAGGGCTTAACTGGTCAACTAAGTAGCTAACAATTGGCATATGGGCAACGACCAACCAGGTATTGCAGTCTGGGTGCATAGCAATCAAGGTTTCTAGGTAATCAGCAGCAATTTGCGGTACACCATCGGGGGTAATATCACTGCAGGTTTCGTTAAATTGTAACGAAATATGTTGCGTCGCATCCAAAGCAGTTTGTTGTGCGCGAATGTAAGGACTTACCAACAGAGCATCAGGTTTATGGTGTGTTGCTAACCACTGCCCCATTCGACTGGCTTCTTGGTGACCGGTCTCGGTCAGTTGTCTTGCTGCATCATCTGCTTGCATTGGCGTAGCTTCGCCATGGCGCATGATTAAGATTGTTTTCATAAAAAATCAACCGATTAAAGAATATAAAACAGTAGCCAGTTTGCTTGATTGTTCGCTATATTAGAATATCATCACTAGATACATTAAACATCCGCTTATGATATTCAGGTAGATTTTCGTAGCTCTGTCTTTTTTAGCTTTCCTGAAAATATCATCTGTTGTTAGGACATTAACGCACTCTTTCAGGAGCATCTTTTGAATATCAGCCGCAATGATAACAGAACATATCAACCCCTAACACTGGACAATGGTCTAAAAGTACTTTTAGTGCAAGACTTAGAGTCAACAAAATCAGCGGCTTCAATGGCTATTAACGCAGGCCATTTCGATGACCCCCTTGATAGGCAAGGTCTCGCGCACTTTTTAGAGCATATGCTTTTTTTAGGCACTGATCTGTACCCAGAATCGGGCGGATTTTCTAATTTTGTATCGCAATCTGGTGGTAACACCAATGCCTGGACTGGCACTGAGCACACTTGCTACTTCTTTGATATTAATAACCAACAGTTTGCTGAGGCACTGGCACAATTCAGTCGTTTTTTTATTGCCCCACTCTTAAATCCTAAAGAGACAACTAAAGAACGTAATGCTATAGACGCAGAATTTAAACTAAAAATAAAAGATGACGGCCGCCGTATTTATCAGGCTCATAAAGAAACGGTTAACCCAGCGCACCCTTTTGCAAAATTTTCGGTCGGTAACCAGCAAACCCTCGCGGATCGTGAGGGCTGTATCAGTGATGAGCTACGTGCTTTTTTCGATAGCCACTATCAGGCTCAGTGGATGACACTGGTGATATGTAGCAATGAAGATATTGCGACCATGACCACCTGGGTAAAACAGTTATTTAGCGAAATTAAAGGTCAGCCAAAAAGTAAAGAGATCATAGAGCAGCCACTTTACCGTAAACAAGACTTAGGTAAGGTGCTGCATATTGAGCCACATAAACATATGCAAAAGCTCATTATTAGCTTTGCGATGCCAAATATTGATGACTTTTACCGTCACAAAACCGTTAGTTTTATCGCTCACTTACTTGGCTACGAAGGCAAAGGTTCGCTGTACTCTATTCTAAAAGAGCAAGGCTGGATCAATGCCCTCTCAGCAGGTGGTGGCATTAATGGCAGTAACTTCAAAGATTTTAACGTAAGCATGGCGTTGACTGATGAAGGTATTGAATACTATGAAGATATCGTCGAAATGGTGTTTGAGTATATCTGCTTGATTAACCAAAACTGCGATAAATTGCCGCGCCTTTATCAAGACAAAAAGAACCTCTTGCAAATTGCCTTTGATAACCAAGAAAAAGCACGTTTAATTGATTGGGTTAGTAACTTAAGCATTAATATGCAGCATTACGATGAAGCCAACTATGTGCAAGGCGATTATTTAATGGAAGGCTTTAACCGCTGCGCTCATGAAATTGCCATGCAATGGCTAACACCTGATAACATGCGCTTGGTACTCATTCATCCAGGTGTTGAGCCTGAGCACACTACAGCTTGGTACAACACCCCATATAAAGTAGAAGACATCTCAGCAAGTTGGTTAGAAGCGCTTAGTGAAATAAACACGCCATTACCACAGATGTGCTTACCAAGTGCTAACCCATACCTCACAAAAGATGTTGAACTATTACCATTAGACGAGCCAAATAAATCACCTGAGCTTTTAGTCACACGAGACGGCTTTGATTTTTGGTTTAAGCAAGACGCGACTTTCAGAGTAGCTAAAGGGCATTTTTACTTAGCAATGGACTCAACCTTTGCAATTAAAGATGTTAAACACATGGCCCTTACCCGCTTATTTGCAGACCTGTTTATGGACAGTGTTGCTGAGCAATTTTATCCAGCAGAATTGGCTGGTCTTAGTTATCACTTAACCTCGCACCAAGGTGGCTTAACCCTACATACTGCGGGTCTTTCATCGAGTCAGTTAGAGCTGGTTAATGAGTTACTTGAAGCACTCTTTAATGTTGAAATCTGCGCAAAACGCTTTGCTGAATATAAAAAGCAGCTTGTGAGACACTGGCGAAACAGCAATCAAAATAAACCCGTCAGTGAGTTATTTAGTATTTTGGGTGCGCAAATTATGCCGTGGAACCCAGAGCCGAATGCCTTAGCACAGGCTTTAAAGGATACTAGTTTCCATCAATTTAATTGCTTTAGAAATGAGTTTTTTAAAGCCTTGCACGTTGAGTCTTTTTTACATGGTAACTGGCAACGTAGTGATGCACTCAAGTTCCAAAAGCAAGTGACAGAGCACCTAGCCGGCAGCACAACAATTATTGATTTAACGCGACCACTTAACGATATAACTGAAGTAGATCAGCAGCGCTTCACGTTAAATTGCAGCGATCATGCGATGGTGCTTTACTACCAAGCACAAACGGATGACACCATCGAAAAAGTACAAATGATGGTACTTAATCATTTAATAAATCAAGATTATTTTAATGAGCTAAGAACCAAGCAACAGCTCGGCTATTTAGTTGGTGCAGGCTATGCACCTTTCAATACCCGTGCAGGTATTGCTTTTTATGTGCAGTCACCTAAGCATAGTGCTGATGAGATACTTCAGCGTCACCAGCAATTTATTAATAATTATGTGTCACAAGTAAACAGCATTTCTGAGCAGCAATGGCTCGATACCAAAGCAGGTCTTGTTACACACATTGCTGAGAAAGATAAAAATTTACGCTTACGTTCGCAACGTTTATGGTTAGCAATTGGTAATCGCGATACTGAATTTAATATGCAACAACAGCTTTTAGAGGCACTTGATAAGTTAACTCTTGCTCAAATGCAGCAGTATATTACCGAGACATTTAGCGATAACCGGCCAAGAATAGAACTTTTAAGTGAGCCAAAGACCAAAAAACAGCCAAAAGCAACCCTTTCTTCGCATTCTCTTTGACTCGAACGCGTGCTTAGATTAGATTAATTGGTGCGATTTACGGTAATGCATTAATGATAAAAAAAATAAAAATGATTTCTGCTTTTTTAACAATAAGTATGGCTGGGATTTTTTCAGCATCCGCCAGCCCCATAGAGCTTGAACAGAGCACCTTGCTGCTTATTCCAAGTGCTATTATGATGCTGTTATTGCCGTACCTATTATTTATAATTTTCAAATTAAAGCGCTCTCGAAAACAACTGCGTATTTCAGAACATCGCTTAAAAAGTACCGTAGAAGGCAGTGGCGACACTCTTTGGGATTGGAATATAAAAACCGGAGAAGTGCTACGAATAAATGATAAATACACCTCAGATACAAACAGTAGCAGCGGCTTTCCCCCTAACCGCGAATTGATTCACCCACACGACTTACAACACGTCGAAACAGCCCTAAAAAAACACTTTGCCGAACACACCGCCTTTTTTGAAGCAAGTTACCGGATTAAAGATAGCCTCGGTCGTTGGCATTGGGTGCTGGATCGCGGCAAGATCATCGAAAAAGACGCAAACCTAAGCCCTTTGCGTATGACAGGCACTGTAAGAGATATTTCTCAACTTAAATCAACAGAAGCCCGTTTAAACCTATTCGCTAAATGCGTTGAGTCGCTAACTGACGCCATCGCCATTTTCGATAAAAACTTTAAGCTGGTTGACTTAAATCCAAGCTTCTTAACGCTATTTGGTGGTACACGAGAGCAATATTTAAAGAAAGATTTTACCTTGAATGGCTATGACCAAAGCTATGTGGATGAAATTAAAGCCACCGTAAAAGCGACGGAACATTGGCAGCAAGAGGTTAAACTTCGCAATGCGAAAAGGCAGCTGCTACCGATTGAAATTTCAATTGATGAAATCAAAAATGAGCACAACCAAATATGTAACTATGTCGTTGTGTTTTCAGATCAAACTGAGCGTAAAAAAGCCGAATCGCAATTACATAATTTATCGAACCGCGACCGCACAACAGGCTTACCTAACCGAAACTTATTTTTCACCAATCTAAAAAAGCTCGCTAAGCAAGATAACCATCACGCTTTATTAGTGTTTGACCTAGATAACTTTAAAAAGATTAATGACTCTCTGGGTCACCAACTTGGTGATAGCTTGCTATCTAAGCTTGCGATGCGCCTGAATAAGTTAACCCGCGAAAAAGATGTGTTTTATCGCCTAGGCGGCGATGAGTTTGCACTGGTAATGTCGGGTACCAACGATATTCATACCATCACTCGCATGGCAAAACTCTTTTTAGCCGCAATTGCCACCCCTTTTAATATGGCAGGTCATGAACTGGTGATCACCTCAAGTGTCGGTATCGTGCTGTTCCCTGAAGATGGCAATACCCCAGAGCTATTACTTAAAAATGCGGATACAGCTATGTATCACGCAAAGAAAAAAGGCAATAGCTATCTGTTTTTCAACGACACAATGAACCGTGAAGCAGTTAAACGCTTACAAATCGAAAACTTAATGCGTTACGGCCTAAAAGAAGATCACTTTGAAGTGTATTACCAACCGAAGATGAATATTCGTACAGGTAAACTCGATGGTATGGAAGCGCTTGTGCGCTTTATTACCCCGAAAAAAGGTGTGATCAGCCCAGGAGTGTTTATTCCTATCGCTGAAGAAACTGGGCAAATTATCGAAATTGGTGAAGTTGTTTTAAACAAAGCATGCCGCGATGTAAAAGCATGGATAGATCAAGGCTTATTCAACGGTCGTGTTGCTGTGAACTTATCAGCTAAGCAGTTTAGTTTACCTGATTTAACCACCCGTATTGATGTGATTTTGCAAAAGAATGAACTGCCCTCTTACTTCCTTGAACTTGAGATCACCGAAGGTACGGTTATGGACGACCCTAACGAAGCAATTGCAGTAATGCGTTCACTCAGTGCTCGTGGTATTCACCTTGCGATGGATGACTTTGGTACGGGTTACTCATCTTTAGCCTATCTTAAACAGTTCCCGCTTAATACCTTAAAAGTTGATAAAGCCTTTATTGATGATATGCAATCAGAGCGTGGCCGCAATATGGTTGACTCAATTGTAACCATTGCCCATAACCTTGATTTGCATGTGGTTGCAGAAGGGGTCGAACAAGCCGAACAGGTTGTGATGTTAGAACAGTTAAAGTGTCAGACGGTTCAAGGCTACTATTACTCTAAGCCACTGTCTCAGCCTGAATTTACCGCCTTCCTACAAAAACAACTCGATAAATCTGCGCCTAGCCTGTTAAAAACAGCAGAAATTTAAGGTCGCCAGCCACAAGATTGGCGGCCAACATGGCGCACAAATGCGCGGCGGTAATGCACATTAAATAAACACCAAGCGATAGGCCCAAGCACTCCACCTAACAGCATCCAACGCTTTACCGGCATTCCTTTAGATAAAGACTCTAAATACATCACCAAAATAAACACACAGCTCAAAAATACAAATAACACACAGCACCTCATTAAAATCAGCGGCAGTGTACATAATTTCAGCAAACTTTAAAACTTCTCTCATGCTATACCCTCTATAAGGCTTATTTATACTGACCTTTATGGTAGTTAACCTTACTTTCTAGGCTGTTGAAATGATGTACAAAAACCAGCCTCACTGCTATTATCGGTACGTGCAATTTGCACAAAGGAATATACAAAAATAATTATGAGGAATCGTTATGTCTGAAGAATCAGCTAACATCTATGAAGCGCCAGAAGCTGAGCTTACTCAGCAAAATAATGGTGGTAATAAACCTATTTTAAACTTTGACCGCTTTTCTGCTTGGGGCGTGTTCTTTTTATGTCTTTTCACATTTGGTATCTACGCCGTATACTGGCTAGTAAGCCGAACCAATAAAGCCAATGCATTAGCAAAAAACCAGGTAAGCCAAGGCTTAGTTTATGGCTATGTTGCTTTGTACATTGTGAATATTGCGTTGTCTTTTACAGGAATTTCACCTGAAATTGGTGGTATTGTGTCACTGATTTCGTTTGTTGTTGCCATTGTATTAATTTTCTCTCTTCGTACATCGATTAAAGAGTTGATTAATGAAGGCAGTAATGAACCAGTTCATTTAGGTGGTATTTTAACGTTTTTCTTTAACGTTATTTATTTCCAATACAAAATTAACGAAGCTATTGATAATCAAAAATAATCGTTTCGCTTATTAGCTAATAAAAAAGGCATTGAATTCAATGCCTTTTTTATTGCGGGTTGCTATTAGGTTATTACAATGCCCCGGAGTGCTTCACATTTAAATAGGTGTTAAGCACATGCGGTAGTAGCTGCTCAGGGTTACAATCTATAGCTATTACACCTTGTTTTTTCAGCTTCGCCATATTGGCTTTATGTGAATTTAATAACGCTAATGCTGCACAATAGCTGGTTGCATCTTCGTACTTTTCAATAGGCTCATCGAGCACCTCATTTACCGCCCGATTATTAATATTAATAAGTGCCACTAAGTGGTGTTTTTGTAATAGCTTAATTGCAGGCATTAACTCATCAATGCTTTGCTCATCAAGTGTGGTGACTAATAACACTAAAGAGCGCTTACTGCGCTTGGCGATTAATTGGTTTACAGCCACTAAATAGTCACTGCTGCTCTTATCTGGGTATAGATCATAAAAGTGATTCATTACCCGTGATACATTCTGCGCGCCTTTTACATCGGGTAACCAGCGCAGGTTTTGATTAAAGCTTTGCATGCTAAACCAATCACCTTGCTTTAAAACGGTGTGTGACAGCAGTAGCAATGCATTTAAAGCATGATCAAAGTGGCTGCCTTCATTAGCTTCAATGGCCATTTTTTTAGAGGCGTCTAGCATCACTATAACGTGTTGGTTTTGCTCTTCTTGATACTCACGAGAAATGAGTTTTCGACGCTTACTGGTCGCCTGCCAGTCTATCTGTCTAACACTATCACCTTGGCGATATTCGCGTAATTGCTGAAATTCGATACCATCACCGCGCTTTTTAGTGAGCTTTAAGCCTGAAATAGGCTTATTCACTACGCCATTTAAATGCTGCTTTGAAGTAACTCGGCTAAAGTCGGGATACACTTTTAATTGAATTGCTTGCACAGCTAACCAGTTTGTTTGCCAAAGGCCAAATGGCGACCCTACCCTAAGTTCAATGGCACTGATCTGCGCATCACCTCGTTTGTGAGCGCGTAATGTAAAGCTCTGCTTTACTTGTTGCATTGCATCTATAAACACCGTTTGCTGTGGCTTTTGTAGCTCAATTGCATTACTTAAATGAACACTGACATCTAGCATGGTCGCATGCTTCGCTTTGTTTTTAATCACTAGCTGCAATGCTTGGCGGCGATACAAAGCCATGTTGAGACTCGTTTGTGCACTTACTTCAAGTAAAGGCTCTGACTTCGCCGCTATGTAATCTACAAATGCGAGCAATAAAGGCACTAAGAGCAAGGCCGTTAGCACTAAGCTGTCAACTGATGCAATGGCACAGACAAGCAACAATAACAGCAACAAAGCTGTTAATTGTACTAAGCGTTTTGCAGGTCTATGCTTAATGCGATTCATGAGCGTGGCGCTTCAACACTGGCTAAAATGGCATTGATCACTTCATCAAATGACACCCCTTCCAGCTCCAAATCAGCCGATAAAATTAATCGGTGTCTTAAGATATTCACAGACACTGACTTCACATCATCAGGAGTTACAAAGTCACGGCCATTCATTAATGCCATTACTTTTGCCGCTTTAATGATATTAATTGAGGCACGTAACCCTGCGCCGTGCAATACGCCTTGCCAAGTTCGTGAACTACGCACGATATCGACGGCATAATTCAGTATTTGTTCGTCTACTAAGATATCTGCACAAAGCTGTTTAATTTCCGCAATTCGATTAGCATCCAATACCGCAGGGAGCTGCTCTACTTTGGTTTCATTAGAGACAATTTGTGTATTCAGTTTTAAAAGCTCAACTTCCGATTCATGAGAAGGAAAACCAAGCTCCACTTTCATCATAAAACGGTCTAATTCAGCCTCAGGCAGTGGGTACGTCCCTTCTTGATCTAATGGGTTTTGAGTGGCTAATACCATAAACGGTGAATCAATAGATAATGACTCGCCATCAATGGTGATTTGTTGCTCTTGCATCACCTCAAGAAGAGCTGATTGCGTTTTAGCTGGTGCACGGTTGATTTCATCAGCCAGCAAAATATTAGTAAATGCTGGGCCTTTTTTGATATTAAATTCACCTGATTTCATATCATACAAACTATGACCAACAACATCTGAAGGCATTAAATCCGGTGTAAACTGCACTCGCGAAAAGTCTACATTTAAGCTTTTTGCCAAGGCTCTAACCAGTAGCGTTTTACCAAGCCCAGGAACCCCTTCAAGTAACACATGGCCACCCGCAAAGAGCACTGTAAGCACATCTTCAACAATGGCATCTTGACCAACTAACACACGCGAAATGTTATGCTTTACTTGTTTTACTGCATCAGCTGCCTCAACTAAGCTCATGCGATTAGTGTCCAATTCCGTGCTCATAAGGCATTCCTTAATTGTTTAAATCGTTTTATATATTCTGTTCGTTGTTCTTTGGACTCAGGCAACTTGCTAGCAAGCAACTCAGCCACATTGTGTTTTTCAAAATGAGTTAAATTAGCGATGATCTGCGCCTGCTTTTCAGCACTAAGCATCTTAAAATTAGGCACTCGCGACTCTACTTTGGCGTAAAAATCTTTCTTGAGTGCAGTAAATAGCACGGCTTCGTGACCATGCTCTGAATAAAAGTTTGCCACTGCACGAATATGCTGGTTAAAGCTGGTTTTTATATCGAAGTCAGGAGCATAAGAGCGGCCTATACGACTACTGATATGCCACACTGCAAGCACAATTAATAACAGCAACGTCACCACAAATTGCCAGCTCCAGTGCCATAATTTGGCAAACCAATTTGGGTAAGTCAGGTAAGGTACATAGGTTACTTTTTCAGCCCCTTTACTTAACCAAAGTAATAAACTGCCATGATCCAGATGGCGAAGTCGGTAATTGGTAAAAGGTAACAGCGATGGCATCACAATGACCCTACCTTGACCAAATGCAAAGTCACACATCAAGGTATCGCCGTTATCATTGTTGGTACTCACACCGGGGCAGTTTTCAATAAAAAAGGCACGGCTTAGCTCAAGGTCAAGCTGAGTGTTTTCATCAATTGATAAAGTACTATTTTTATTCCCTTCTTTGAGCATCGCAAAATCATATTCAAAAACATCTTCTTGGCTTTCTACATTGATGCCAAGCTGACTAAAAAATACTGTGCTATCTATTGCCAGCTCATCACGTTGCCTGTTTAATACATAAATTAAACGCCCGCCTTCTGCGACCCAATCGGCAAGTTGTACATCTAACTGGTAAGAGTCAGCAAGCACCGCCTCATCCAAAATTAAGATACTTTGCGGGTCTATGTTTAACTCATCACTTTGTGCTTGCTCTGCCAAGCGTTTGTTTTTATTCCAATCGATACCATTGGCTTTAAGTAGCCGCTTAGCCATCGTAAAGTTATCTCTTGCCACATCACTATGAAAGCCAATTTCTATTTCTTTTTTCTGCCAATCTAAAGAAGCAATACCAGCAATAACAAATAAGCTAAACACCACTAGCGCCGCTATGAGCACAACCTTAAGCTTCATGGGCTTGCTCCTTAGTCTCTGTTGTCATTGCCGTAATTTGCTCTGTCAGCTCGATAAAGTCGATATCAGGGGTTTTATGGCCCCAAGCAACCGTGACCCACGCAGAAAATAAGCGGGCAAAAATTTCTTGCCCTTGATTTGGCACCCTAGCATCTATTGCACGTTTACATTCGAGCTCAGTCATCGAGCGGTGCAAGCGCACTTCATGTTGTTGCTGCGCCCAACTCAGCGCATGATGAAGCAAATACGCCAGCGCCAAGCGGTGCTCACCTCGCTCAAAACACTGCTTTGCTGCGGCAATTAAATCTGTAGGTAAATCTTTGCTTTTAATTTCTGCAAATAAGGTTGGGATAACAGGCTCTTCATTCACTTTACTGCGCTCAGGCAAGCTTAAGTTGGCAAAAAAGCCACGCTTTTGCATCAGGTAATAAACTAGCCAAATAACTAATAAACCGACCAATACCCAAACTAACACGCCAAACACTTCACCAATGGCAGTAAACACATCGATAAGCCATGACCAGTCACTATCTGATGAACTCGCTTTTGCTTCGATATTTGGCACCCAAGTAGTCTCAGTTTCGATGACATTAGGCTCATTATAAAGAGCAGTAACTTGCTCTTTTACTGCTTGCTTATCGATTTGCTCGGCGTAGCTTGTTGATGGTTGCAGCGTAAACGTTGTTAGCATAAGTAGTGCTACAGCACTGACTACGCCTGCAAGACGGGTGCGAATATTTTTAAATGCCAGCTCGATATCCCATCCCTCTAGTTCAACACGGCGGTGTAAGTAAGCAAGAAACCCACCGGTGACAAAAAGCGGTGCCACTAACGAGATACTGATGATATAAATAAAGTTAAACGCTATCTCAACCCAGATAGGCGCTTCGAATAGTTGGTACATGGCTTCTTGTGCAGAGAATGAATGGGGCACAAGTGCAATTGTCAGCGCAGATATACCCATCAATAAGATAAACTCAAAATGTACACAGAACAGCATCCACAATGTTTGCTTAGGCTTAGTTGAAGCAAACAATACCTGCTTACGCTTAGTTTTGCGTTCACCTGATAGTCGTTCAAGTTGCTCTACGGGGGCTAAAAATGCTCTGTTTGGGCTGAGCCTAAAAACGGTTAAATGCGCTAACATATCAGCGATTTTTAACTGCTTGAGTGACTTTAAGCTACTCATTATGTTGACTGGCTGATTGAAAACCGCTTTTGACATGTAATCGAGCAAAGGTCGCTCAAATACAGGTTTAAGCCACCAAACAACAAAGCCACCTATGCCCCAGCTTAATAAAAAGCCGACAATCAAAAATACGGGTACTGCCATCATCAAATACAAAGAGACCAATGCCACAGCATGCTGCTTAACTAGCAACACTGTTAAATCAAAGGTTTCGTAAGCACTGCGCTTGCGAGGATTGAAGCTAAGACGATTAAGCTCCATAGCGCATTCCTCTGTATAAGCGAAAAATGACATAAGCCCAACAACCGCTGCCAACTAAATATTTAACTTCGTTAGCAATATCACGGGGTGACCAAAATGCTTCGATGAAAGCGGCAATGACTAACATCAAAAATGCGCCAACAATCAGTGGAAGCGCTTTTTGTGCAGCCTGTTTCATCGCATATGCACGGGTATACTGCCCTGGATTTAACAAGCCGTAGCCTATTTGACACCCGGCCGCTGAAGCAATAATGATAGCGGTTAACTCAAACGAGCCATGGGTTATTACAAACGAGAAAAACGGCCCTTCAAATCCAACATTCACAATGTGAGCCGCAACGGCACCAAAATAAAAACTATTGAACAACAAGAAAAAGGCAGCGCCAACACAGAACAATACGCCACCTGCAAACATCTGAAATGCGATACCAATGTTATTGTAGATATAGACCCCGAACATCATCAGATCTTGCGATGCGCCGCGCTCCGCCGATTGAACGCTACCACTAGGGTTATACATTTGTTCGATATTAAGTACGGTGCCTTGCCCTAAAAATGTATACGCAGCATCAGGGTCTATTGTCACCCAAATAAAAGCAATTAAGGCCAATCCCCAGAATGCCAATAGGTTAATACCAAGCATTAAACGATTTTCATACAGTGCACGCGGAAATGCCGTGCGGGCCACATGCCATATTTCAGAAAATTGATTGCTTCGAGATAAATAAAGGCGCTTCTGCCCTAACTGCACCAGCCTGTTTATTTGCTCGATCAACACTGGACTATATTGACGACTTTGCGCAATGGCTAAATCATTACAGACTTTGCGATACAAGTTAGGGAAATTAACAGGTAAAGACTCTGCACTATTTTGTTCACAAAGCGCTTCAAACTCATCCCAACTGACACTATTTGATTTTACAAATTGAGCTTGCTTCATTGCTTACCCTCCTGCTGCGGGTAATCGTTATCGTGTTGAACTTGCCCAGCAAAGTGGCGTGCATAGCTAACGAGCTGCGCCTCAATCTCATGCTCTTCAGCAGAAAACGGTGCAGCTAAAATAGCTGCCAACTCACGGCGCCTTGCATCAGATAATTCATCATGACGCTCTGCAAAAGCAAGCACCGCTAATTGCTCTTCGGTGGTTAAGCTAATGGTAGGAATATGCACTTCACCTTGAGATAATTCAGGGCGCGTAGCTAACTCATCGTCGTAAATAACCATGGTGCCTGCAGCCCAATCACCAATGCGTTTAAAACGGTTGTTAAACAACATAACCACAAGGCCTAAGAAATAGCCTATAGGTAGCATATCGGCTGGGCGTAGTAAGTTACGCACTACAATTTGCGAAAAGCTTGCTGGTAAACCATTGTCTTGCACAACACGAATTTTTAGGCGTTTTTTACCCGGCGTTTGGCCACTTTCCATTTCAAACAGGATGTTATAACCCCATGAAATTAAAAAGTAAGCAATTAATATAAGTCCTTGCCCAGCATCGCCAAAAAAGGCAAATACAGTACCTACAGCAAGTAAAACCAAACTACGGATAATAAAATCGATGATGTAGGCATAGCTTCGGGCAACAACGCCAGCGGGAGTAATGGCGATATCAACGCCTTCGGGGAGTTTGATGTATTCTCTGTTTTCCAATCCGTGGTTCAACATTAATCTACTACTGGTATTTATTGTTGTTTTCGTAAGCCAATAATAATGCGCGTTTTTCGTTCCTTTTTCAATGAATTTTGTTATGAGCGCGTTACAAATAAAACAAAAAAACCGGCTATAAGCCGGCTTTCAAAGGGGTTACAGAATTATTTTTCTGCGCGACCCATAAATTTATGCTCAACGGTATTAATACGAATACGGTCGCCTGTTGAAATATGCTCAGGAACTTGAATCGTTAAACCCGTTGTTAAACGTGCAGGCTTTGAACGTGCACTTGCTGAAGCGCCCTTGATTGAAGGGTCAGTTTCTTCAACTACAAGCTCAACACTCGATGGTAAATCTAAGCCAACTGGCGAGCCATCAATCACAATAACGTGCAGACCTTGAGTTTCTTCATTAACGAATAAAATCTCTTCGCTGATTGCTTCTTTATTTAGGTTATATGGCGTGTAGTCTTCGTTATCCATGAAAACATACTCTTCACCGTCAATGTAAGAGAACATAGCTTCACGACGAATGAGATCAGCAAGCTTTAGCATGTCGCTGTCTTTAAATGTTTCATCAACTTTACCACCTGTTACCACATCGTATAAACGCATGCGGTATAAACTGCCACCAGCACGGCCTTGTGGTACTGAACGTTGAATATCTTTAACTACTAAAACACGGCTGTTATGCTCGATAGCGGCGCCTTTTTTAACTTCACTTGCCTTAGGCATGGGTGTATTCCTATCGTTTTTTGATGACAGAAATTTACCACGTAATGGCTTTTGTTCAATAAAAATTTACAGTTTTGACTCGCAGCCGTTATTTATTCGATTTTTCAGCAAATTATGACAATAGTTGTCTCAAAACTACGAAAAAGCTGCTATCTTTATAACTACGAAAAATGACTTCAAGGATTGGATCATGAATCAACACACAGTACACGAATATTTAATGAAAAAGCCATTGGTGATGATCACCCAACCATTTGGCCAAGATGTCGACGTTTACAAGGTGAATCATAAAATGTTTGCCACCCTTGCCGAGGGCAAAGAAGGCCAAACAGACGATGAGGGAAACCTTGTATGGTGGCTAAATCTGAAATGCGATCCAGATGAAGCCCAAGCACTGCGTGATATTTTCCCGTCGGTGATCCCGGGTTATCACATGAACAAACGTTTATGGAATACGGTTATTTTAGACGGCACCGTACCACAAGGAGAGATTGAACGAATGATTGATAATTCGTTTGATTTAGTGGTTGCGAATATGCCAGAAAAAGACAGAAAAGCGATTGAGCTTCATCTGTAAAATTGCGCACTGATCACGCTCTGTGATCAGTGCAACTTAAATGAAAATGATGATCGGTATACAAAACACCGCCAATAGCATACGCATCTAGCTGCTTATCGACTAACTGAAAACCACATTTCTCAAGTACTTTTTCTGAACCGATATTACCCTCGGTGACAACCGCTTTAAATTCACGTACGGCATGTTCTGTTTTGGCGTAATCAAGCACTGCTTGCAAAGACTCTGTGGCATAGCCACGACCATGAAAATTAGGCAGCAACAAATAACCGACTTCTTGACTATCTGGCACTGTTGATGAAGTAAACCCAGTTACCCCCACCTCTTTACCTGTACTGGTTTCAACAATAACTAAACAAAGTGGTGAATTCGAATTTGGCTGCCAAGGCTTTAAACGTTCATTAAACTTAGCTCGCAGCTGCGCCTCTGAGGGCTTATCGAAGCATTTAGCTATAACTTGGGTATCATTATGCAAAGTATAAAACAATGGCCAATCATCGGCATTTAACAGCCGTAATGTTAATCGCGCAGTGGTGAGAGTCATGGTGATTAATCGCTTTGTAAATAAACCTAGTTATAACAAACTGATTTCGTGAGTTAAATACCACTTATGGCCAATACAGAAGAAAAAAGCCCCGCTCAATGAGCAGGGCTTTTAAAATTAACTAATTAATTTAAATAATTAGCTTTTAGTCGTTTCTGTATCGGCATCTTCTGACGCTTGCTCGTCTTCAACCACTTCTTTGGTTACTTCAACCGGATCGACAGGCGTAGCTTCAACTACTGCCGGCTCTTCGCTTTCTGCTTGGTAAAAACGACCACCTTTTTCAGCCATTGCTTTTAACGTATCGCAAGGTGTGAAAATTGGGTTGTAGTTAGCAAAAGTCGCCATTTCAGAGCTCACTTGTGCTGCACCAAGTTTATCCATATAGCTAAATGGACCGCCTAAGAATGGTGGGAAACCAATACCAAAAATAGCACCGATATCACCATCACGCGGGCTTGCAATAATGCCATCATCTAAACAGCGCACCGCTTCGTTTAGCATTTGCGCAACACAACGTTTAGCAATTTCGCTCTTGTTTAAACGAGGTGATGGCGTAACACCAAGTAGCTCGTATACTGACTCATCCACTTTTTTATCTTTCTTATCGTAAAGATAAAAACCACGGCCAGTCTTACGACCTAAACGCTTAGAATCGATTAAGCGATTAAAGGCATCCGGGGCTTTAAAGCGCTCGCCCAATTCTTTTTCAAGGATTGGCGCAATTTTAGAACCGATATCAATCCCTACTTCATCAAGTAACGCTAAAGGCCCTACCGGGAATCCAAACTCAACCAATGCTTGGTCAATCTTTTCAATTGGCTCACCTGCTAGCAGTAAATTAGCCGCTTCATTGACATAAGGCGCTAAGATTCGGTTTACATAGAAGCCAGCCATATCTTTAACCACAATCGGTGTTTTACCTTGCTTACGGGCAAAATTAACAACGCGTGCGATAGTCTCTTCAGACGTACCTTCATGTGGAATGATCTCAACAAGTGGCATTTTCTCAACAGGTGAGAAGTAATGCAGGCCAATTACATTTTCTGGGCGTGCTGCATCAGCAGCAATTTGTGCAATTGGTAATGATGAGGTATTACTTGCAAAAATCGTGTTGTCTTGGCACTCACGTTCTACATCAGCCACCATACCTTGCTTTAAAGCAAGATCTTCAAACACGGCTTCGATAACGATATCAATGTGTTTAAAGCCGCTGTAATCGGTGGTACCGGTAATGCGGTTCATGGTTTGTTGTAGCTCTGCTTTAGATAAAATACGACGCTTTTGCTTTTTATCTAAAATTTTATAGCTGTAGTTCATTGCATTGCTGATGCCCTTTTCAGCCACATCTTTAATGCGCACAGGAACACCCGCTTTTACAGCACTAACATGGGCAATACCCGCGCCCATTAGGCCGCCACCTAATACTGCCGCTTTAGCGATTGCTGGGGCATCATCATTACGCCACTCTTTTTTCATTTCAGTGGTTGCAAAGAAAATACCGCGTAATGCTTTTGACTCATCGCTCATTACCAGCGTGGCAAAGCCTTCAGCTTCAGTTTTGTATGCTTTTAACTGATCAAGTTCAACACTTGCACGAACCGCTTTAATAATGGCTAAAGGTGCTGGGTAGTGACCGCCTGTTTTCTTCAGTACATTTTCTTGTGCTTTTTTGAAAATAATATTGCGACCAAATGGGTTTGACTCAAGTAATTGGCTTAAACGGTCTAGCTTTGGTTTAGTGACCTTTGCCTTACCTTTCAGAGCAAACTCTTTAGCAACGTCAAGTAATACACTGTGTGGTACACAGTCATTTACTAAGCCTGTTTTCTTCGCTTGCTTAGCACGTACTTGCTTACCAGTAAGCATCCACTCAAGTGCTTTTTGCAAGCCAACTAATTTTGGTAAACGTTGAGTACCGCCACCACCAGGTAATAAGCCTAACTGTACTTCTGGCAAACCAAGCTTAGTGATATCGCTGTCTGAACACACGCGATAATCACAAGCTAAAGCAAACTCTAAACCGCCACCCAATGCAGCTCCATGAATAGCACTTACTGTTGGGAAAGGCAGCTTTTTCATATCGAAAAATGCTTGCTGACACATTTCGCTTAATGCTAATGCATCTTCACGGCTATTGGCGCTATCAAGCATTTTAATATCAGCACCGGCGATAAAGTTATCGCTTTTACCACTGATAAATACCATGCCTTTTACTGCTTGCGCTTGTGCGTCTTTAAGTAAGGTTTTTAAATCTTCTGCAAAACTGCTGCGCAGGGTGTTCATTTTTTCACCCGGCACATCAATGGTTACAACGGCTACGCCGTCATCAGCCACTGATAAACTAAATACTGAATCTGTCATTACGCACTCTCCAATACAAAGGCTGCGCCTAAGCCACCCGCTGCACACGCAGTCGTAAGCGCTAAGCCGCCACCGCGACGATTAAGTTCATGTAAGCTTTGCGTGATCAGGCGCGCACCTGTTGCCGCAAATGGGTGACCGTATGCAAGTGAGCCACCTAATACATTGAACTTGTCCATGTTAATTTCGCCGATCGCTTTGCTGCGACCTAGCTTTTCTTGTGCAAATTTATCTGACGCAAACATCTTCATATTAGCAAGTGTTTGCGCTGCAAATGCTTCATGCATTTCGATTAAATCTAAATCAGCTAATGTGATACCTGCTCTATCTAGGGCAATTGGCGTTGAGTGCGCCGGCCCCATTAGCATATCTTCATGTACACCAATTGCTGAGAAAGCAAAACTGCGTACATAACCTAGAATGTCGTAACCCAATGCTTTGGCTTTACTCTCACTCATCATTAATACCGCAGCGGCACCATCAGTTAATGGCGTTGCGTTAGCTGCAGTCACTGATCCGTGTTGACGGTCAAATACTGGTTTTAATTTCGCGTAGCCTTCAACCGTTGAGTTATGACGAATGTTATTATCTTGCTCAATAAAGCTCTTATAAGGTGCAACATGGGCAGTCATTACTTCATCTTTAAGTTTACCATCAGCCCACGCCTGACTTGCAAGGGTGTGCGAACGATGTGCTAAGGCATCTTGATCTTCACGGCTGATGCTATGTGTTTTCGCCATTTGCTCAGCCGTTTGACCCATAGATAAACCAGTAGAGTACTCAGCGACCGCTGGCGGTACAGGAAGTAAATCTTTTAAACGTAGTTTAGAGAAAATCTTTAATCGCTGACCAAGCGTACGTGCTTTGTTTAAATCAACAAGGCTGCCCGCTAATTTTTTACTAACACCAATAGGTAATACAGACGATGAGTCAGCACCACCAGCAATACCTACTTGCACTGAGCCTGCCATAATTGACTCGGCTACGTTAGCAATGGCTTGGAAACTTGTTGCACACGCACGCGAAACAGAATAAGCATCAACAGAAACAGGCATACCCGTACCTAATACGATTTCACGGGCAATATTTGGCGCTTCTGGCATTTGCACTACTTGTCCAAATACAAGTTGGTCAATTTCAGATTTATCAAAGTTAAGTCGTTCAAGCATTTCGTTGACAACTAACTTACCCATATCAAGGGCTGGTACATGATGGAATGCTGTGGCTTGCTTTGCGAATGGCGTTCGCAGGCCGCTAACGATAGCGATACGATCGCCTTTTGCTGTTTTAAGTATATTTTGCTCAGACATTTATGCTCTCCCGCTGACAGGTCTGACCTGTTTGTTTTTCCTGATTCTAAAACAACCCGTGTACGAATGCCAATAGTAAGTTTTCAACCATAGGCTTTTTTCAGCCTATTTACAAAAAAACACCGTATTTATATGGTAGGCTAAAAATCCTTAAAAAATAACGAACTATTTGAGGATTTTGTGTCTAACACTTGTGTTATAACTTTTGAATCCTTATAACTTGTTAATAGCGCCCCACCACGGTACCGCGCAAATAATTTATCGGTACTGAATATAACCCATTGGCGCATAACAAAAACAATTTTTGACTCACGCTTTTAGGACAGTCTTTTTATTATGGCAGTTAACGCATTTTCACAATTAAAATCATACCTAGACACGCAAATTATCGGCCAACCACAATTAACTCAAGCACTGTTAATCGCAATTTTGGCAGATGGCCACTTATTAGTTGAAGGCCCTCCGGGTCTTGCGAAAACGCGTGCAGTCAATGCCTTAGCGAAAGGCGTTGAAGGCAGTTTCCAACGTGTACAATTTACCCCAGACTTATTACCTGCAGATGTAACTGGTACCGATATTTATCGCCAGCAAACCAGTGAGTTCGTATTTGAAAAGGGCCCGTTATTTCATAACCTAATTTTGGCTGATGAAATAAACCGTGCCCCTGCTAAAGTGCAATCAGCCCTACTAGAAGCCATGGCTGAACGCCAAGTAACGGTAGGTAAAAACACCTATCCACTGTCTGATCTATTTATGGTTATGGCAACCCAAAACCCGCTAGAACAAGAAGGCACTTACCCACTACCAGAAGCTCAGCTTGACCGCTTCTTATTGCATTTGAGCATTGATTACCCGGGTGCTGAACACGAATTAGATATCCTACGCCTAACCCGTGGCGAGGCTATTTCTGACAAGCAAGCAACGACACAGCAAATTAGTCAAAGTGAGCTATTTGCTGCCCGTAAAGCGATATTAGGTTTGTATTTAGCTGAGCCGCTTGAGAAATACCTAGTACAGTTAATTGTTGCCACTCGTGAAGCAGCAGAGCTTGATGAACAACTTGGCCGCTGGATTGAATATGGCGCAAGCCCACGTGCAACAATTGCCCTTGATAAGTGTGCCCGCGCGCATGCTTGGCTAGAAGGCCGTGACTTTGTTGCCCCAGATGATATTCAAGCAGTGCTGCATAATGTATTGCGTCACCGTATTATCTTAAGTTACGAAGCACAGGCCGATGGCATCAGTAAAGACGATGTGATCAGCCGTATTTTAGAATTGGTGGCAGTACCATAAGCTATGTCGAGCCAATTTGATACAGCGGCGTGGTTAGCAGCGAGTCATAGTCAAGGCGTCAATTTATCACTCAAAGAGTTGATGTATTACAAAGCCAAAGCTCGTTTGCTAGAACTTGCGCCCAAAGTAAAAATCAAAAACAGCTTGGCTGGGCAATACCTTGCGCCTCACAAGGGGCGTGGTATGGAGTTTGCCGAGGTGCGCCATTACCAAGCCGGTGATGACATACGCTCTATCGACTGGCGTGTTACTGCACGCACTGGCGAAACCCACACTAAGTTGTTTCAAGAAGAAAAAGAACGCCCAGTTTTTGTATTTACCGACTTTTCTAACTCGATGCTGTTTGGCTCAAAGTTACTGTTGAAGTCAGTGCAAGCAGCGCACATTAGCGCATTGGTTGCTTGGTCGGCGTGTCAACGAGGTGATCGCATTGGTGGCTTGGTGTTTAATCAGCAAGGTCATCACGAATTAAAACCCACCTCACGTGAAAAAGCCGTATTAAAGCTTTGTCACAACTTATGTGATATTCACAGCCAAGCTCTGACTAATATCGATCAAACAGCCACCAGCTTATTTAGCGAAAACCTTAAACGTCTTAATCATTTAGCAAAACCAGGAAGCTTGGTTTATATCGTTTCTGATTTTAGCGCCCTTGATGAAGCAAGTTTCAAACAACTTGAAATGTTGAGCAGGCACTGTGAATTGATTGGCTGTCATATTAGCGATCCGTTCGAGCACCGGCTACCTGCTTTTAAACAAACGGTGACTGTATCAGCAAATGGCCAAGAGCTTGCTTTACCATTAATGGATAAGCAATTTCGTGAACGCTTTGCCAAGTCAGCTGAAGAGTCGTTTTCTAACAGATTAAAACGCTTACAAAAATCTGGGCTTAGTTTAATTTCATTCAGTGCAGCCACTCCTCTTGAGCTGCAATTAGTGAGAAAGTAACAATGCAAAAAAATCCGCTAGATGGCTTACATGATGTCATTGCACCGACCGAGGTTGCATGGTGGCCACTTGCTCCAATTTGGTGGCTGATTATCGCCTTAGTTGGTTCGTTATTAATTATCGGCTTAGTGCTTTTATATAAAAACCAGCAATTTAAAAAAGCCAAAAAACAAGCGATTAAGCTAAGTAAAACCCTTGGTGATGATGACGCGCAAGAGCTACACATTATTTTAAAACGCTTAACTCGTCATTATTACAGCAATCAGCTTGCTTCTCAGCCTTTGGCAAAGTGGTCTGAAAGTTTATCGAAACTGAGTGGCGATAAATTTAGTTACGACGAATTGATGCCGCTTTATCAGCAACAAAGTAATAATGCTGAACTTGCAGCTAAATTACGCAATGCTATTAGCAACTTTAAACTCAAGGAGCCAATTAATGTTTGAGTTTAGTTGGCCATGGTGTTTTGTGCTTTTACCTCTGCCTTGGTTATTAAGCCGCTTTATGCCGTTAAAGCAGCAAGGGCAGTTACGTTTACGTATTCCTGGCTTTGCTAAGCTGGGCTTAAATAATCAAGCAGTGCAGCAACATAGCCGAAAAGTCTCATTGCTCGAGTGGCTAGTATGGGTTTTATTGGTTGTCGCTATTGCAAACCCAACTTGGCTTGATGAACCTATCACGCTGCCTAATGAAGGCCGCGATATTATGCTGGCGGTGGATTTATCTGGCTCTATGACAGAGCAAGATATGGCCTATCAGAATCAATATGTTGATAGGCTTACCATGGTAAAAGCTGTACTCAGTGACTTTATTGAACAGCGTCAAGGCGACCGACTAGGTCTTATCTTATTTGGTGATACCGCATTTTTACAAACGCCTCTTACTCGTGATGTTAAAACCGTGAGCCAAATGCTCAGCGAAGCGCAAATCGGCCTAGTAGGTAGAGCAACAGCCATTGGTGATGCATTAGGTTTATCTGTAAAGCGTTTTGCTAATAAAGATGAAAGTAACCGTATCGTTGTACTTTTAACTGATGGTCAAAATACCGCAGGTAACCTTGATCCAGAAGATGCCCTGCTGTTAGCCCGCGAAGAAGGCATTAAGGTATATACCATAGGTGTTGGCTCTGATAACCCGCGTGGTTTCAGCCTATTTAATATGGGTGGTATGAGTGGCGGTAACTTAGATGAAAGCTTACTCAAGCGTATTGCCGAGCAAACCGGCGGCTTATACTTTAGAGCAAAAGATGTGGCTGGCTTACAGCAAATTTATCAAGAGCTCGATAAGCTTGAGCCAATTAGTAGCGATGAACAAACGTTCCGCCCACAAATTTCATTGTTTTATATTCCACTACTTGTGGCGCTAGGCTTAATAAGCTTAGCAATGCTCGTCAGTTTTATTCGCCAATTTAAGCAGGAGAACTAGTATGGATTTTGAATTTATTCGCCCTGCCCTACTTTGGTTATTAATTCCCGCGCTGATTATTTTTAGTGTGCTGTTGGTACGCAACAAAAAAAGCGCCCCTGCTGATTTAATTGCGCCCCATTTGGCGCAGTTTGTAATGAGCGACAATCATAAAAAACAAAGCCAACCGCTTTGGCTAGTTGCTGTATTTACTCTGTTAGCCATCGTTTTTGCAGCAGGTCCAAGCTTTGAAAAGAAACAGGTTCCGGTGTTTCAAGCAAAGAATGCGCGGGTCATTGTGATGGATATGTCGTACTCCATGTTCAGTACCGACATCGCACCAAGCCGATTAGTGCAGGCTCGATTTAAAGCACTTGATATGATTGAGCTTTTCAAAGAAGGTGATACGGCATTAGTGGCTTATGCAGGCTCTGCATTTACTATTTCACCGCTAACTAATGACGCTAGCACTTTGGCTAACCTTATCCCAAGCCTAAGCCCTGATATCATGCCGAGCAAAGGTTCAAATGTTATTGAAGGCCTAGAAAAAGCCGACGATTTACTTAAACAAGCTGGCTATTTAGATGGTGATATTATTTTAGTCACCGATGGGGTTGATAGCCTAGATCAAGAAGATATTAGCCGCTTTACCGCTCAGTCTAATTATCGTTTAAATGTCTACGGAGTTGGCACAGAGCAAGGTGCGCCGATTAAGTTACCAGAAGGTGGCTTTTTAAAAGACATTCAAGGACAGATTGTGATTCCGACGCTTAATGTTAGCCGTTTAAGCTCGCTTGCGCGCAACAGCGGTGGCAAATTTGCACTGTATCAAACCAGTAATCAAGATATTCAAACATTTGCTCCCACCGCCAATGCAGAAATACTCAAAGATGAGAAACAAAGCCAAGCATTATGGCGAGTTGATGCAGGTATTTACGGCCTGATTATTTTATTGCCGTTAGCGCTCTTTTTAATTCGCCGTAGCAGCTTAGTGCTTGGCTTTTTGTTTGTTATGCTCCTACCTCAGCAACAGGTTTACGCTGCTGAGTTACCAGACGTATTTAAAAACCAAGACCAACGTGCTCTTGATGCCTATCAGCAAAATAAATTTGAACAAGCCGCCCAAGCACAAAACACGCGATTAAAAGGCGCTGCTCTTTATCAGCAAGGTAATTACCAAGCTGCGATGGATGCGTTTAGTGAAGATAAATCTGCGACGGGTTTGTACAACTACGGTAATGCCCTTGCTAAGGCTGGTGAGCTAGAACAAGCCATTGAAGCGTATAAGCAAGCCCAGCAGCTTAAAAATGACTTCACTGAGGCAAAAGAAAACCAAGCCCTCGTTGAACAGTTATTGCAGCAGCAAGAGCAACAACAGCAGCAACAAGATCAACAGCAAAACAATGATCAACAAAACTCTGATGGCCAGCAAGATAACCAGCAAAAGCAACAGGGTGAAAATTCACAGCAAGGCGAAAACTCTGAGCAAAGTGAGCAGCAAGATGGCCAACAACCGTCAGAGCAAGGTGAGCAATCAGATCAAAAAGGTGAGCAAAGCGAGTCAAATAGTGATCAGCAAAACAAACCTGAAATGGAATCACAAGCAGACAAGTCGTCACAATCTGGAGAACAACAGCCAGAGCAAGCTCCCGAGCAACAAGATGCTCAGCCACAGCCATCGCAAAACGACGAACAAGCTAAACAGCAAGCAGAGCAACAAGCAATGCAGGCACAAGCTGCTGAACTGACTAATGAAGAGAAAGAAAAAGCTCAGCAACTTAACCAGTTGCTGCGTAAAGTTCCCGATGATCCTGCGATCTTATTAAGAAATAAAATGCAATTAGAAGCACAAAAACGAAACTACCAACGTCGTCCACGAGGAGCCGAAAAATCATGGTAATGCGATTATTATGTTGTTTATTGCTAATCGCGGCAGCGCCGCTTTGGGCTGCCACCCAGCTACAGGCAAGTGTTGATAAAAACCCTGTCCTTGCCGGTGAGTTTTTTGTTTTAACCATCTCAGCAGACGACTCTATTAACAGCGAACAACCAGACACTTCGGTGCTATTAAAAGACTTTGTTGTTGGGCCAACCAGTGTTAGCTCGCGCACTAATATTATTAATGGTGAAATCAGTAAGCAAACTAACTGGTCTGTAAAGCTGATGACCCGCAAAGAAGGCACTTATACCATCCCTGCATTTACTGTAGCTGGTGTCAGTTCAAAACCGATTGAGCTAACGGTAGCTAAGCGCAGTCAAACCTCAGAGCAAAATAAAGAAGCCTTCATTAAAACAAGCATCAAGCCAAGTAGCTTATACGTGCAAGAAGCCGGTGTTTATACGGTTAAATTGTATTTAGACAACAACAAAGAATTGCTTGATGGCAACTTAACTACGCCAGAAATGGAAAACGCTGAGCTAACCCCAATTAACAAGCAATCTGAAGACTATGAGTTAATTGATGGCAAACGCTATTTAGTGATCACCCGTGAGTACTTAGTGCAGCCACAAAAAAGTGGTGTAAATACTATTACGGCACCTGTTTTCAATGGCCGTATTCGTCAAAACTATCGCCAAATGGCTGTGTCAGCGATGGGCGAAGATGTTGATGTTGAAATCAAGCCAATTCCAGAAAACTACACAGGTGCATGGTTACCAAGTGAACTGGTTAACCTTGATGAGCAATGGCAACCAAAAGATGACACCGTTGAAGTTGGCACGCCGATCACTCGAACTATCACCTTAACCGCATTGGGGGTTACTAAAGAGCAACTTCCTGATATCGATATGCCGCAGGTTCAAGGTTTTAGAAGTTACCCTGATGAAAAAGAGAGTAACCACCTGGTACGTGATGGCCGTGTTATTTCACAGCAAACGGCTTCTTATGCTTTATTACCGCAAACGCCGGGCACTTACACATTGCCTGAAATAAAGCTGCCTTGGTTTAATACTAAAATCAATCGTATTAGCTATGCGACCATACCTGCTCGTACATTAACTGTTGTGCCAAGTACAAATCCACTCACACCAACAGCTCCTGCTATCGCAGAGCCGCAAACCGCAAGCTCTAATGAGCAGAGTGATACACCAACTAATGTACAAACCGTTACGCAAGTTACAACCCCTGTGTGGCTTATTATCGTGGCAATTGTCGGCTATGGGCTTTGGTTAATCACCTTAGTGCTTTACATTAAAAAGCGCACTCAACAGTCGGTAGCTGAGCCATTACCTACCAGTGGTTCATCAGTATCGTTGAATGAGCTTAAGCAGTTTGCAAAGCAAAACAATAGCTCAGGGTTTTATAACGCGTTGAACCTTTATGCAAAACAGCAGACAGGTAAAAATGCTGCAGCAATCGAGTGTTTACTAGCATCACTGAAAAATACACAACTTAATGATGAAATTGCTAAATTACGCACTAAACTTTATAGTTCAGCAGATGAACAGGTTGATTTAAGCTTAATCGTCAGCTTGCTAAGCCAAGCTGCAAAGCACACTAAACCGACAAGTAATGATACTGAATTAAAAAATCTTTACGATTAACTATTATTCTAATAGGTTGAATATAAACGGCTAATCTTGAATTAGCCGTTTTTTTAAGAAAAAAATAATAATCTCAGAAAGTTTTTTTCTGATAGGCAGGTCTTAGTTACTATGACAGAAAAACAAAAGCGATATGAAGCGCTGGTTCATGTCTACCACAGTGAGCTTTTTCGCTTTGCGTATTGGTTGTGTCGTGATCAGAACATTGCTGAAGACTTAGTGCAGGAAACCTTCCTGAGGGCTTGGCGTGCCTTGGATTCACTGCAAGATCAACAAGCAGTCAAACCTTGGCTGTTAACTATTTTGCGCCGCGAGAACGCACGCCGCTTTGAACGTAAACAATTTGATTACGCCGATGTTGAAAACGACACCCTTGTAGATGAACAAAGTACAACCCTTGATGCTGAAATGGAACAAACAGTGATTCAACGACAAATAGGAAAGTTATCACAAGAGTATCGAGAGCCATTGCTATTACAAGTAGTAATGGGTTGCTCTGGCGATGAAATTGCCCAGATCCTCGATTTAAATAAAAATACTGTCATGACACGACTTTTCCGTGCCAGAAACCAGCTTAAAGAGGCTTTAAGCAGTGATGATGATCAACTTAGAGGAGCATCAAATTAATGGATGAACTCGAGTTTCGCCGCCGCATCCTCGCCGAGCCAAGCACTATTGATAAGGAACTTGAAGCGTTTGCCGAGCAGGACACAGATAAACAGGCGTTTATTGATGATGTGCGCGCTTTAGATGATGAACTAAGTAATGCGCTTAACATCCCCGTGCCTGAAAATTTAGCAAAGCGAATTATTGATAATACCTATGCCGCAGAAGAAGCGCCTTCAGAGCAGCCGCTAGACACCATTATTGAGGCTAAGTCGCGCTTTGCCTTTAATCGCCTGTATTTAGCCGCTGCAGCGTCGTTTTTAGTAGCAATTAGTGTGTTCTTTGTCACTAACAAACAACATACGCTATACAGCGTGGGTGAGCATGCCTTTGCGCACCTATACCATGAGATAGGCTCGCTAGATAAACATGAAGCGATAGACCTTGCCTATGTGAACGAAAAGTTTGCCACCATTGGCGGACATTTAGATGAGCTACCAGGTAAAGTAACCTATTTAATGTTTTGTGACTTTCAAGGCAAAAAAGGTCTGCACTTGGTATTTGAGTCTGATTTTGGCCCGATGACGGTATTCATTGTGCCTTCTGATGAGCAACCATTTGGCACTGGCTCTGACGATTTCAATGATGAGCGTTTCGCTGGTCACATCAACCGTGGTGAGCGAGCGGATACTATCTTAATAGCGAGTATTGGCGCTCCACTTGATAGCTACAACAGTATGATCAATGACGCCATTCGCTGGCTGCATTAATACCTACTCGTAGTAACATATATTACAGGCATAAAAAAACCGCAGTCACTGCGGTTTTTTTTATCGCTATAAAGCTGGTTACTTACAAACGTCTGCTACTGCATTTGCAAAGTAATCAATGTTTGCATCACTGATACCAGCAACGTTTACACGGCTAGAACCAACAATGTAGATTGAGTACTCTTTTTGTAAGCGCTCGATTTGCTCTTTATTAATACCTAGGAATGAGAACATACCATTTTGACGGTCAATAAATGAGAAGTCTTGCTCAATGCCTTTCGCTGCTAAGCTTTCTTTGATTAAAGTACGCAAACCATTAATACGATTACGCATTTCATCAAGCTCGTCATGCCACATTTGCGTCAGTTCAGTGCTACCTAAAATCGTGCTAACAATATCAGCACCATGTGCAGGAGGCATTGAATAGATGCTACGTACAACGCTTAATAATACAGAGTTTGAGATATCAGCAGTTGCTGCATCTTTAGCAATGATTGAACATGCACCGATACGCTCGCGGTATAAACCGAAGTTTTTCGAACATGAAGAGCAGATGATTAGCTCATCTACCGCTGCTGCTAATTTACGAAGACCCGCTGCGTCTTCTTCAAGGCTTGAACCAAAACCTTGGTAAGCAATATCAACCAGTGGCGTGAAACCAACTTCAACAGCAAGATCAGCAACTGTGCTCCATTGCTCAGCATTTAAATCCATGCCGCTTGGGTTGTGACAACATGCGTGGAATAACACAACATCACCTTTAGGCACTTGCTTAAGGGTATTAATCATGTCATCAAATAAAAGGTCTTTATTTTCGTAATCGTAGTAAGGGTATTCTTTTACTGTTAAGCCCGCCGCTTCAAATAAGCTGATGTGGTTTGCCCACGTTGGCGTAGTTACCCATACAGTCGCATCTTTGTTGCAGCGCTTGATGAATTCAGCTGCAACACGTAATGCACCTGTACCACCTGGTGCTTGTGCAGTGCGAACACGGTTAGCTAAAAGTGCTGGATGCTCACCCAGTAATAAGTTTTCCATTTTTTGACAGTAATCTAGGTTACCTGCCAAGCCAATGTACGATTTACTGGTTTCGTTTTCTAAACGAAACGCTTCCGCTTTTTTAACCGCTTTTAATACAGGCGTATTGCCTTGCTCATCCTTATAAACACCTACACCCAAATCGATTTTCTTTGGGTTTGTATCTTGTTTAAAGGCCGCCATTAGGCCAAGAATAGGATCTGTTGGTAATGGTTTTAATTCTGAGAACATTGACTATCTCTTTTTATAGGGGTTAGCGTTGCCACTAGCTTAACATAAAAACCCAGCCTGATTACTAGTTAAATTAGACCAAGAGTTGAGGAATTTTAATACAACAAGCCACAAGTAATGCAAGGGTTTGCTGATCAAAGAAATCATTATTAAATGCTTCTGCATCTATAATACCTAAGCATTCATTTTTGTCTGATAATAATGGTAAACAAGTCTCAGCTTTCACCTTAGGATCGCAAGTATAATACTCACCACCTTGTGCGAGGTAATCGGCTACGTTATTGATCACACGCCCTTGCTTAGAAAGTGCAACTTGAACATTGTTACTACCTTTAGCAAATGCTTCAGTTAGCGGGAATAATGGACGGCTCGGTGCACCATGATAAACCAGCTTTAATAACTGAGAACCTTCATTAGTCTCTGTCGCTTGATAAATACCAAACCAATCAACTTGAGTTTGGGCAACAACAAAATCGATAATTTGTTGAAGCTTAGCCAGTTTTTCAGTATTGGTAGCATCATCGGCAACATAATCATTTAATTTGAATGGTTCATCTTGTAAGTAGCCAAACAAGCTACACGCACCACCCTCGCCTAGCTCAGGAATTTGATACTCCCAACGCACTGCTGGTAAAGCTGACTCTGCAAGATAATGTTCAAGGTTTGATAATTGCTCAGCAACCAAATTTTCTGGTAATTTAAGCTGAGCTGTCGATAAGTAGTTAGAAATCATTTAGCCATCCAAACATCTATAATGCCAGAATGATAACATGCGATTTTAGTGTGAGCTAGTACTGCTTGCTGTTAATTGATAATAAATTTCGACTTGGTTGCCTGCACTATTGAAGGTCACTTTTGAAGCTACTTCCCCAAGCAAGCACAAGCCTCTACCATGCTCTCTTGCAAGGCTTTGTTGATTTGCCTGTTCTTTACTAAAACCATTTCCTGAGTCGCAAACAGTAAAATATAAAGCAAGTTCTTCTGGGCAATAACGAATATCAATAATGATTAAGGCATCGGTTAAATTTGCGAGTGCCTCTTCACGTTGTTGATAATAAATTAAAAAGCCATCTTCCTGATTTTTGACCTCTGAGTCGAGACCTAACACCCCATGATCTAAAGCGTTGTTATAAGCTTCTGAGAGTATCAAAAAGATATTAGCGCGATGTGCATTCAACCCTGCTACTTTGCTTATTACATCAACAACTTCCAGCACCGGATCGGTACTTTTGATTTGCTTTGAGTTCAGGCTCAATGAAAAATTAAAAGGTAATGCGGATAGCGGCTCTGATTTTTGCTCAGGCTCGCGCATTGGTAAGCAATTTAATAATACGAGGCTCAAGTCGTCTTGTTGTTTATTACCACGGGCAAATTTATTGACTCGTTCAAGTACATGCTCAGTAGAAATAGCAGGTTTTGAGGCTAGCACTTTTTTAAAGCGATGCTCACCAAAGTACTCGTCATGTGGACTAGTCGTTTCAATGATACCATCGGTTGCCATGACAATACGGCATGTGTCTTCTACTTCAATGTGAATAAGTGCACGTTCAAATTCATCTTCTTCTAAAATACCCAGTGCCATATGTTGAGATTCAAGGGTACGAATAACTTCACCGCTTTGATTGATGATATAGGTATCGGGTAAGCCCCCTAGCCATGCCGAGATACTTTTTCCGGTACTGCTAAGCTCTATGATGGTTGCAGCACAAAACATGTGGCCTGGTAATAACTTACCTAATACTGAATTGATTTCTGCGGCAATATCACTCACAGACATGCCCTTACTCACCATGGTATAAAATACTCTTGAAGCAGGGAGAGCTCCGACTGCAGCGGCTAAACCATGACCAGTAAAATCACCAAGCATGCAATATAAGCTACCTAATGGGCTTTGTGCGACCAAAAACATATCGCCATTAAACATAGCCGCAGGCGATAAATGAAAATCTAAATGCTTAGGAAAAGATTGTTGGTTCTCAAGAGCATTATTAAAAATATGTTCGACAATTTCATGTTCGCGTTCGACTTGATTTTGATGATATTCAAGTTGTAGATTTTGCTCTCTTGCCTTTTGGCTTAAATTACGGATCCGGCTATGCGCTTTAATTTTCGCGTTAAGAATCACTTCTTGAAACGGCTTATGCAAAAAATCATCACCACCAACCGATAAGCAACGCTCAAAGCTCGCTTCGTCTTCTAATGAGGTAATAAAAATAATCGGTAAGTAAACTTGGCTAAAGCGCTCTTTGATAATCGCTGCGGTTTCAAAGCCGTCCATCACAGGCATAATGACATCGAGTAACACAATATCAATGGTGTGTTCTTCGAGCAGATTTAAAGCAACAAGACCGTTCTCAGCGGTATAAACACGGTAGCCCTGCTGCTCTAACATCACGGTTAATAAGCGACGATTTAAGGCAAGATCGTCTACAACCAGAATATTAAGCATCAATCAATATCGAACTTTTTATCAAAACGTGAGATTTGCAGGATTTTTTTCAATTGCGGTTGGCAGTTACTAATTTGAATTGTTTCAACTTTGCCTGTTAGGTTTTTTTTCATGTTCAGCAACATGCCTAAAGCTGAGCTGTCCATGTAATCTGTTTCTCTAAGGTCTATAACCACTTTATCGATATTGTCGTTGAGATCGGCATACGCCTGACGAAAAGATTGCACCAAATTAAAATCAAATTTTCCTTTGATTTGTACAGTTAATATAGCGCCATCAGCAGAAGTGCTGCGCGTTAAACTCATAATAAACTCCTAATAAACAAATCTTTCCTGATACTTAACTAAATATAACCGCTTAAAACAAATAAGCCAAAAATTAAAACACTTAGGATGAAATTTGTTATCATTTAGCCAAGCTTCTATAACGAGATCTACCATGAGCGATAACAATCTAGTTTATTCAACTGCAACGGGTCGCATTGAGCAACCTAAAGAAAGTAAACCAAGCCAAGGTAAAATTTTTAAAGACGGTTTTTTACGCATTGAACGTCAAACCAAAGGACGTAAAGGTAAGGGCGTGATGTTAGTTGTTGGTATCGACAGCGAGCAGCATGATTTAAAAAAATTAGCCAAAACCATTAAAAGTAAAATGGGCCAAGGCGGTGCAGTAAAAGACGGTATCATCGAAGTTCAAGGTGATGACAGAGATAAGCTAAAAGCGATTCTCGAAGGACTAAAATTTAAAGTTAAAATTGCAGGGGGCTAATCACCCCCCTTTTTTGCGTTCTGTATTTTATGAATTCAACGAGTTGAGCTGTTCATAAAGTGCAGGCAACTCATCTTCAGGGATAGGCTTGCTATAGTAGTAACCTTGCACAATATAACAGTTGTTGTTTTGTAAAAACTCAATCTGCTCAATGGTTTCTACCCCTTCAGCAACAACATTAAGCTTCAGCTTTTGTGCCATAGCAATAATCGCAGCGGTAATTTCCATATCATTACTGTCTTGTGGAATATCTTTCACAAACGAGCGATCAACTTTCAAAATATCCACAGGGAAACGTTTTAGGTAACTCAGTGAAGAATAGCCAGTACCAAAGTCGTCGATTGAAATTGATACACCCAAGGCTTTTAACTGATGCAGTTGTAAGATGGCTGCTTCAACATGCCCCATCAGCATACTTTCTGTTAGCTCAAGGTGTAAGCGTTTGGGCTCAACACCTGTTTGCTTGATGATCTTATCCAGTGTCGACACCAAGTTCGCATCTTTAAATTGACGTGCCGACAGGTTGATTGAAATATTATTCTTTAAGTCTTGGCTTGCTAAACGTGCAGCAAACTCACACGCTTCTTGCAGTATCCATGCGCCTAATTCAACAATTAAACCAGTTGCCTCAGCAATAGGAATAAACTTAGTTGGTGGGATCATCCCTTCTTTAGGATGGAACCAACGAATAAGTGCTTCGTAGCCAACCACTTGGTTATTTCTACAATCAACTTGTGGCTGATAATAAACCCTAAACTGCCCTTCGCGAATACCAGTACGAAGCTCATTTTCAATGAATAAGCGCTCGTTTGCTGCAGCATTGAGCTCTTGGCTATAGAAGTGGAAAGTATTACGCCCTTTCGCTTTTGCTTCATACATCGCAAGGTCGGCATGTTTAAGTAGCTGATCTTCTTCTTGGCTATCAAATGGTGCCATTGTGATACCAATACTGGCACTGATGATCACTTCATTGTTACCTAATTTGATTGGCTCATTAAGTGTGCGCTGAATCGTATTAGCCACTTCCATGGCATGTGTTTGATGCTCAATACCACTTAACAGGACCGCGAATTCATCGCCGCCTAAACGCGCTATTGTATCTTCCGTACGCAAACGCTTTTTCAAACGGTTAGCCACTTCAACTAATAACTGATCCCCTGCATCATGCCCTAGTGTATCGTTGATACGTTTAAATTCATCTAAGTCAAAATAGAATAAGGCAAATGCATAATGGCCACGTTCAGCCAGTGCCATTGATTTACGCAGCTGCATTCTGAAGAAAGTACGGTTAGCAAGCCCCGTTAAGGTATCAAAGTAAGCCAATTGCTCCATCTTACGCTGGCTTTCTTTTACAAACGAAATATCTTGAGCTGATGCCACATAACTGGTGATCTCACCACCATCTTCACGAATTGGTGAAATACTTAACGAAACCCAAACTGATTGGCGCTCATTCCCTTGTAATAAGGTATCCCCGCGCCAATAATTACGGCTTCGCAAATCGATATCAATATCATCGACTAAAATCGCCATTTCTTGTGAAATGATATTCAGCAGCGGCGAGCCAATAAAGTGACGCTCCTCAAAACCGGTCATTTCAACCATTTTCGGATTCACGTATTTGATCTCAAAGTCTTGATTGGTGATCACCACACCGGTACCAGAGAAAGCCACAGCTTTAGATAAACGATTCGCCGCTTTTTCCGCTATTTCTTTTTCACTAATGCGCTGGTTTAAGCCATCGATCAACTTACGAATTTCAATAGCCATATCTCTAAACGAGCCATTTAGCGTGCCAATTTCATCTTTATTAGCCTTTGGAAACTCAGTTTGTAATTGCCCTTTGCCAAAACTAACTACCGCATTAACCAACGAATGAATGCGACGCAGTACTAATTGATAAAGTGCTTGATGCAATAACAAAGCAACTAAAATAGCGTACAAGATAAACAAGCCAAAGAATTTTACTTTTAACTCTTCAAGCGCAGAAAGTGCCGACGAACGTTTTTTATAAATTCCAATATACCAATTTAGATTCTCGACTTTACGAATATTGATAATGTGAGTTTCGCCATCTTGTACGAATGAATTTGCCGACTCAGGTAACTTTAAACGAATGGTTTCAGACACTAGTTTTTGCAGATCAGGGTTTACAAAATCTTCGGTGAGTAATTTTTTACCTTCACGACCATATTGCTCAAGCGTGGTTTTATCTAAATCAGGGTGAGCTAATAGCTGACCTTTTGCATCAAACACTAACAGATGCTGCTCACGGTCACCGATAGGTAGCTGTGCCAATAAGGTTTCAAGCGCGATATCACTGCCCGTGACACCAAAAAAATCGTTATCAAGGTAGATTGGCACAAGCACACTCACCACCCACTTATGCCAAATAGTATCGTAATACACTTTTGACCACACCGCTTCTCGGCTTGGGTTAGTTGCAGCCTGAGCGTAATTGAAGGTTTCGCCTTTAGTAAAATCAAAGTCACCAGGTACATTGAGTGCCCAGTTTGGTGGCGCGATCCGAATAAAGTTATCTTTGGTGACAAGGTAAAAATTAAAGAAATCTTGAATTAAGGTCGGTGAAACGATTTTCCATAGCGATTCAGAATCGTTTATAAGCTGTTTATAAAATTCAGAATATTTATCTTGAGGGAGAAATGCAGCCGATAAGCCATCTTCTGAGGTACTACGGATACTGCCATCGAGGGCAAATTTGAGTTCTGCGCTGCGTTTACTTTGTAAATGCGATTCGTTGTGAAGGAGCTGGCTGCTTACGACGTTATTCGCCTGCTCAGCAATATTGATTTTGGTTTTGATCAAGCGGTTAAATTGACGACTCAAGCGTTCACTAGAGTGCTTTAAAAGTTCGTGCTCTTCAAACACAAGCTGTTTTTCTTCAGATTTAAGCATCAAAGCCGCAGCACATATACCTGCAATCAAACAAATCGCAGAGATCAGCAGCGACAATTTCATACTTAATGAATTCACACCAAAACGTGATGGCGGTCGTCGATACACCACAGGACTACCTTATTAATAATTGTTATTATTTATTGTGCAAAAACAAATATACCAGATTCATTTTTATATTTATAAATTTTTTATAAATATAAATGAATTTTCTGAGTAAACACCGATGTTTTCTAAATTAGCTGCGATAGGCAGTTGACTTTACATACAAGTGTTTTTACATTAGTTCAATGAAACAAATTATCTCTCGCACTTATTTTTCGTTTTTTAGCTTCTTTAGATAGAGGAGGCTTAACTGTTTGCGAGATAAATTCACCGAATAGCTAAAGCCTCCCACTTGGGAGGCTTTTTTGTTTGTGCACTGTTTTGGAATGAGGAAACCAACATGAGCATTGATACATTAAATGCGTTACGACACGATATTAATGAAATAGATTCCGACTTATTGGTGTTACTGGCTAAAAGACGCCGTATTAGCCACAGCGTAGTTGAATATAAAATTGCCAATAACAAACCGATTCGCGATGAAGCCCGCGAACAAGCATTACTAGAAAAGCTTATTAATTATGGTAAGTCGCTAGGTCTAGATGCGTACTACATCAATAATGTGTTCCAAACTATTCTTGAAGATTCTGTTTTGAATCAACAAGCAATGCTACAAAAGAATCTAAACCCTGAAGCGATGAGCGAAAGTCATCGTGTTGCATATTTAGGTGGTCAAGGTTCTTATAGCCAATTAGCCTGCCATAAATATTTTAGCCGTCGCCCAGGTAAGCTGATTGAGATGGGCTGTTCGAGCTTTGATCAAATCACTGGCAAAGTTGAAAGTGGCCAAGCTGATTTCGGCTTACTGCCAATTGAAAACACCAGCTCAGGTAGTATCAATGAAGTGTTCGATTTATTACAACATGCACAAGTATCAATTGTCGGTGAGGTCACTCACAGCGTTGAGCACTGTTTATTAGCAATGCCAGGTACTGAGCTTTCTCACATTAATAAAATCTTTGCTCACCCACAGCCTTTTGCTCAATGTAGCCGCTTCATTCAGGGTTTAGGTGATATTCAACATGAAACCTGTGACTCAACCTTCCATGCATTACAATCAGCGGTTGAAACTACAAACAGCGCCGCTATCGGCTCAGCACAAGCAGGTAAAAATGTAGGGTTAGAAGTCGTTAAATCAGGCCTTGCAAACCAAAGCGAAAACCATAGCCGCTTCATTGTCGTCGCGCGTAACCCGTTGCAAGTATCTAAGCAAATTCCAACAAAAACCAGTTTGATTATGGCGACCAAACAACAAGCGGGTTCATTGGCTGATGCCTTGATGATTTTTAAACAACATCAAATTAACCTAGTAAAATTGGAATCTCGTCCAGTACCTGGAAACCCATGGGAAGAGGTGTTTTATGTTGACCTTGAAGCAAACCTTGATGACTTACATGTTAAGCAAGCGCTTGAAGAGCTAAAAGAACACACCCAATACACCCGTGTATTAGGCTGCTATCAAAGTGAGTCTTTGCAAGCTGTTAGTGTGTAACAGCCAGCCTAGGTATGATTAATGAAAAGGAGCTCGTTGGCTCCTTTTTCGTATAATTTCATCTTAGATACTTGCACCCACTGCCCTGTCTAAGCATAATCTTGAAAACAATTTGAAATTGGAACTTTCATGAATTGGTTAGCAGAATTAGCAACTAAAAGAACACCTTGGTTATTATTAGCCGTTATTTCCCTCGCATTTGAAATCACTGCGTTATTTTTTCAATACAACATGGGCCTTGAGCCATGCATCATGTGTATATATCAACGTACCGCTGTTTTAGGCTTACTTGCAGCGGGTGTGATTGGTGCAATTAACCCACAAAATATGGTTGTTCGCTTAGTCGCATTTGCCACTTGGGGTGTCTCTGCAATTTGGGGTTACTTTATTGCCAAAGAACACATTGCAATGCAAAACAATACTGACCCTTTTGCATTTAGCTGTGCATTTGAACCTAACTTCCCAAGCTTTATGCCTTTGCATGAATGGATCCCTAGCTTCTTTGCCGCTACTGGTGATTGCGGAAATATCGATTGGCAGTTTGCTTCTATGAGTATGCCAGCATGGATGGAAGTGATTTTTGCAGCATTTTCAGTGGTATTTGTGGCTGTTCTAGTTAGCCGATTAGTGAGTAAAAAGTCGCTATAATGATTTATTTTTTTACTAGCCAAATCCCTGCTTTAAAAAGCTTTAAAGTAAGGCAACGCCAGCAAATTATTGCCCTTGCTTTGGCTCATTTAAGCCCAAGCAAAAAGATCATTTTATCAGTATGTAAGCTTGCCTTTTTAGCACCATTATTTTTAGGCTTGGCCTACTTTGAAGGCTGGATGCTTATTCCTTGGTTATTGTTAGCGGGCTTGAGTTACCCACTCATCACAACACCTATCGAAAACATGTTCGCATTAGCGCATTTAGACAAAGCTATCGATGAATTTAAACAGGGCGAATAACGCCCTGTTTAGGTGTATAGCCCGCTATTTATAATGTAATTTTCCCCTCAAGTTTAGCAAATAGCTTATCGCCAATTCCTTTTACTTCTTTTAATTGCTCTACCGACTTAAACGGACCTTGCTTTTTACGGTGCTCAACAATCGCTTTAGCTTTTGACTCTCCAATACCCGGTAATTGAGTAAGTTGATCTATGCTGGCTTTGTTTATACTGAGCTTTTGCATTTTAACTTGTGTTGCTTCGGTTGGTTTAACGGCGAATGCCGATGTAGCAGGTAGTAACGCAATGCTTGTGGCAAGTAAAATACTTGATAGTAATTTCATAATTTCCTCCATGATGTCCATCTTGGACAGGTAGTTAGCTATTACCCAACACTCACTCCATCGCTTGTGTTTAACTTTGGGTAACAATTTAAATAAAGCTAATGTCCCTATTATTGTCAAATTTGCTGAATAAAATTTTTCTCAAGTTACTTGCAAAGTAAGCCCCGAAGCATTACTGTATATAAAAACAGTAATCAAAGTAGCGGTATTACGCTGCAAATGCCACGCTTAAATGCAGGAGAAATCATGGCTGTTGTTGTTAAATATGTTGTAGAAAGAAACGGAGTCGAGCGCATGACGTTTACTACTAAGAAAGAAGCTGATGCGTATGACAAAATGCTCGACATTGCTGAGTCATTAGAACTAATGCTTGAAAAAGTTGATGTACCATTAAGCGAGCAACAAATTGAGTCACTGGCGCTTGAAATGGCAAAAGAAAAAGACCAATTTATGGCGGTACTTAAAGGTGCAAAAGACGCCCCAGCTAAGCCTAAAAAAGCAAAGTCAGACGACAACGTTGCTGATATAAAAGAAAAAGCGGCAAGCTAAACGCAAATTTAGATCATAAAAAAGGGCAACAGATGTTGCCCTTTTTTGTGTTTAATCAAAAACTACAGTGACGACTCAACTTCATCAAATAAGTCTGTAATTTCTTTTTTCGGCTCAGCAGTTGTAAGGCTAACAACAACAATAGCAATTGTTGATAAAATAAAGCCTGGGACAATCTCATAAATGATTGCACTTAATGCTTGGCCATCAATTGTAATTGGCGCGTAAATCCAAAACAGCACTGTTGCAGCACCAACAACCATACCACTAATAGCGCCTTGTAAGTTCATACGCTTCCAGTAAAGGCTCAGTAATACGAGTGGACCAAATGCAGCACCAAAACCTGCCCATGCATTACTCACTAAGTCTAAGATAGAGCTATTGCGGTCATAGGCTAGGTAAATAGCAAATAGAGCAACCAAAATAACACTAATACGACCTACTAAAACCAGCTCTTTTTGCGATGCACTACGGTTTAAGTAAATCTTATAAAAATCTTCGGTTAGTGAGCTTGAACAAACTAATAACTGTGATGAGATAGTACTCATAATCGCCGCTAAAATAGCTGCCAATAAGAAGCCGGCAATTAAAGGATGGAAGATAAGCTCAGACAACACTAGGAAAATCGTTTCTTTATCATCAATTGGCATTTGGTTTTCAAGCATATAAGCAGCACCAAATAGACCTGTTAGCACAGCACCAATAGCTGAAAGCGTCATCCACGACATACCCACACGGCGCATAGTCGGCATATCTTTCACAGAACGCACAGACATAAAACGTACAATAATATGTGGTTGACCAAAATAACCAAGGCCCCATGCCATTGCAGAGATAATCGCTATCGTTGAACCACCTGCAAACCAATCCATCATATTAAGTGCATGAATTTCTGATTCTTTTGGTGAGCTTAATAATAAGTCATAGCGTGCATTAGCAAGTGTATCCATAACTGGCTGATCAAGCATGGTAAACGTTGCAATTGGCACAGCCAGCAACGAGATAAACATGATACAGCCTTGTACAAAGTCAGTCAGGCTCACTGCTAAGAAGCCACCAAACAAGGTATATAACACGACGACACCGGTTGTGATGTACAGACCCATTTCGTAGCTCATATTAAATGAGTTTTCGAACAACTTGCCGCCTGCAACAACACCTGATGACGTATACAAGGTGAAGAAAACAATGATTACAATCGCAGAGATCACACGCAGAATATTTTTATTATCATCAAAGCGGTTCGCGAAGTAATCTGGAATGGTGATTGAGTCATTCGCCTTTTCTGTGTAAACACGTAAACGAGGCGCGACTAGGAAGTAGTTAGCCCAAGCACCGAGCACTAGACCTATGGCAATCCAAACCTTGCTTAAACCAAACAAATACATTGCACCCGGTAGACCCATTAGCAGCCAACCACTCATGTCTGATGCGCCAGCTGAAAGCGCAGCAACACTTGGTGATAAATTACGACCACCTAGCATATAGCCTGATACATCGTCGGTAGATTGCTTATAAGCATACAGCCCAATCCCCAGCATGACGATGAAGTACATTGCTAACGAAATTATCATTCCTGTTTCCAAATTAGCCTCCAAAAGTTGTTTAATGTTGGCTTTTAATCCGAATAATGACTCGCAAGTTATTTAATTTTAAGACATTATTGGGGTAAAAACCGATATCACCCATGACTATAACATGCTTCCCCCCTACAACTCCAATCAAGCAGTTCAATGGCAGGGTTTACAATTTCAACCTTTTCATAACAAAAATATGATATTTAATCGCAAGTTATAGAATTCAATTGCAATTTATCCTAGTCTTAAGATCAGAATAAAATCAGTATTTATCCTCAAATACTCGCATTTAATTAATGCTATTTCAGGCACAATGACATATATTGCTGATGGATAAATGAATTAACCGAAGTGGACATGCCAGGACTATGTATTTTTACGCTGCACGCCAACCTATTTTAGATAAGGAAAAGAAACTTGTCGGCTACGAACTCCTGTTTAGGGATGGCGTAGATAACGTGTTTCCAGACATTGATGGCGATGAAGCAACATCACGACTCATTGAAGGTAGTCAGTTCAATTTTGGTTTAGAAGATTTAACGGATAACAAACCAGCTTACATTAATTTCACTTTAGAGACACTCCAAAAAGGCTACCCTTTATTACTGGGTAAAGAACAAGTCGTTGTCGAAATTCTTGAAACTATTCAACCAGGTAAACGTTTACTTGCTCTGGTTAAAGATTTAAAAGAGCGTGGTTACACACTGGCCCTTGATGATTACATTCATCAACCTGTCTGGCGTCATTTTTATCCGTATATCGATATGATCAAAATTGACTTTTTAACCACAGACAAAGAGTCGATTGAAGCGGTTATTGAAGCGATAAAACCTCACCCGCACATCAAGTTGCTTGCCGAAAAAGTCGAAACTTACGAGAAATACCAACTTGCCCTAGAAATGGGTTTTAGTTACTTTCAAGGCTTTTTCTTTTCAAAACCGGAGATGGTACAAAGTAAAACTTTGCCACCTTCTGAGATGGCTCTTGCCGAGCTCCTATACGAAACATCAAGTATTGATTTAAACCTTAGAAAAATCACTGAGGTGTTTGAACGTGACGTTAACTTATCTTATAAGCTATTACGCTATTCAAACTCCGCGGCATTTAAACGCCGTGCCGAAATCAGCACAATCAAGCAAGCGCTTATCGTATTAGGAAGCGAAGAAATTAAACGTTTCTTGTCGCTGTTATTTGCAGCTCAAGTATCTGCAGATAAACCTGCTGAACTGATCCGCCTGTCGCTAACCCGAGCACGGTTTGCTGAATTACTGGCAATTAGTCATGGTAAGTTACGCGATACAGGTATGGCTTTCTTAACAGGCATGATGTCATTAATGGATGCTATCTTAGATGAAGATATGCCAAGCGTTATGAATAAGTTACCGCTGACCAACGAAATTAAAGACGCTCTACTTAAAGATGAAGGCTTACTCGCTACCTATCTAAACCTTGTAAAATTCTATGAGCAAGCAAATTGGGAAAAAGCGAAAGAAATCCAACAACAGTTGGGCCTTAAGCCAGAAGAAGTACCGGACGCTTACCACGACGCATTAAGTTGGTCTAATGACCAAATGAGTGTGTTTGGAGACTGATGAATATCAATCTATTAATGCTATAAAAAATGCCAGCAATTGCTGGCATTTTTATTTGAATAATCTTAAAGATTTTCTAAGAAGTCTTCGTCAAAATCATCAGGCTCTTTTTCTACTGGCGGATTACCATCATGTAGCTCATATAATTGACGCTGGAAGTAAATATCCTTCATGAAGATATAAGGGTCTAGCGACTCATTTAATAGGCTCTCTTGTGGCATTAATGAAGCACGGGCCTCAACCGCTTTCAGCGCGAACACTAATATTGTCTGTGGTGTTGTTAACGTGATTTCAGGTAACACAAAGTTATCTACCACATCACCTGTTAGGTTTCGTGCTGTACTTGGCCCCATACCTGGGATCATCAAGTATGCGCCATCACCTACACCCCATACACCTAAGGTTTGACCAAAGTCTTCATCGACAATTTCTAAACCCAGCGATGAAGCGACATCAAAAAAGCCGAGTAAACCTACCGTAGAGTTCACTAAAAAGCGCGCTAGGCTAATACCCATATTACCAGGTTTACCTTGCAGGCCAGCATTGACCATATCCGTTGGTGCGGTGATGTTATCGGTAAAATTAACAATGCTACGTCTTACCGGTGTTGGCGTGACTGTAACGTAGCCAACAGCTGCTGGGCGAAGAATATAAGCGTCAAGCACGTCCATATTAAAATCATACATAGGACGGTTAAACGACTGTAATGGGTCTCGCTCATCCGCTTTTTCTTCAGGTATTTGTGCGCATCCTGCAAGCACTACAAAAAAGATAAAAAATATACTGTGCCTAAACATCGGCTATCCTTAAGGTATTAACTCATTAATTAGCAACGAATATTCTTTTACGTTTGCGCGCTCTAAAACATCCGACTTGCCTTCCAACTCGCCGCTAGAAGTTACCACAGTTGCATCTTTTGATAAACGCGCAGTTAAAATAATTTTATCGACACTTGATAGATTCAAGCCTTCTACCATGGCATTGCTATCACTCAATGTCACGGTTAGCGGAAAGCTATATTCGGTCATTTTTACCACAGCTAATGGCATTTGTGGACCACTGGCTGCTTTTGCAAAAACAAATAACGTGCCGTTTTGTGGCTGCGAATCTGCAAGTGCAGAGTCTAAATCAACCGTGATGCTAATTTCACTGTTTGAAGCTTCTGCGAGTTTTGTATTTGTAACTTGCTGCTCATTATTTAAATGAGCATCAATTTCAGCAATTCGCTCTGCAATCATGCTATAGCGCGGGTCGTTTTGCTGCATACTTGCAAGCAGTACTTCAAACGCAGTTTTTGCTTGCAGCCAATCTTTACGCTCATAAGCAATTAGGGCTAGCAATGAGATAGCATCAATATTGGTCGGCTCTGCTTTTAACACTCTCGATAACATAGTCGCCGCACGAGACATATTCGCATCACTGCCTTCCATTAACAGAACTTGCGAATAGCTGATCAGCACTTGCTTGTTATCTGGGTTCATTTTAAGAACCTTATCAAATGACTGCATTGCCATATCAAATTCATTTAATGACATAGCAACACGACCTAGCAGCATCCACGCCACTTCATCATCACCACTTTGATCAAGCTTGGTACGCAGTGCTAAAGCAAATGCTTGAAGCTCATTCGGTGTTAACGGCTCACCATCTTGCATCACGGCACGCTCACCATACGACTTAAGGTTTGCCATCGCGTCATGCCAGCCTTTAATTTGCTGCTGACTACCCGTGTAACCGTAAAAGATAGCCGTTAAAACAATTAAAAAGCCAGCGCCAGTAAGGGCAAAAATACGGTTGTTACCTTTACTATTCAGCGCTTTTTCTGGAGACAATTCATTGAGTAAACGACGCTTTTGTTCGATAACTGACTCATCGTGCATTTGTGCATCAATACGCTGGTTATCTAAGTCAGCTTTAAGCTCGTCTAAACGTTGATGATAAATTCGGATTAACTCCGAGTTTGCATTGTGATCAAGGCGTTGAATACGTTCGCGTTTAAAAAACGGAACGACAACAAATAGCAATGCAACCAGTGTGAGTAAAACAAAAGAAGCCCACATAAATGCCATCTAGCTTTGCTCCTGACGTTGATTTTGTTCAATTAACTTTGCAAGCAGCGCCTCGTCTTGCTCTGTCCATGTTTGTTTTACAGATGCCTTACGTTGGCGTAAAACAATAAAGCCAAAGCCAAGTACTACAATTAATACTGGCAATACCCATAACACTAAGGTTGCTGGTGTTACTGGTGGATCGTAATGTACGAAGTAACCGTAACGGTCAATCATATAATCGATGACTTCATCTTTGCTTTTGCCATCTTTTACCAGCGTTAACACTTTGTCACGTAAGTCTTTGGCTACAACGGCGTCTGAGTCAGCAATGTTCTGGTTTTGACATTTAGGGCAACGCAGCTCTTTGGTAAGTTCACTAAAGCGAACAGCTTGCTCTTTATCATCAAATTGATACTTGTCTTGCTCTGCAAATGCGCTAAACGTGATAAGCAAACTTGCTAAAAAAATCACGAGTCTCATTACTGTAACTCCTGCATTAACGGTGCGAATTTGGCTCGCCACACACGCGGATTAATATCGCCGGTATGGTGCAGCAAAATAGTGCCTTGTTTATCGACTAAAAAGGTCTCTGGTGCGCCAGACACACCTAAATCAAGGGCTAATGTGCGTTTTAAATCTAAGATATTAAATTGATATGGGTCGCCAGCACGATTAAGCATGCTAGTGACATCTTCGCGTAGTGCGTTAATATCAAACTGGCCATCAAAGTCAGGGTCGTAGCCTTGCTCGTAGTATAAGCCAACAATCTTAACGCCCTGCTCTCTAAGCTCGGTTAAATAGCCTAACTCAGCTAAACAGGTCGGGCACCATGTGCCCCACACATTAAGTAAGTAAACTTCACCTTTTAAATCTGCATCAGTCCAACGCTTTGACTCATCCATCAAATCTGGCAGGTTAAAAGCTGGCATAGCCTGCCCAATACGCCCTGTTTGCAGCTCACGCGGGTTAGCAAACAAGCCTTGATATAAAAACACACACAGTAAAACGAAAACCAGTAAAGGTGCTAGTGCGAGTAGTTTACGGTTCATGCTGAAGCCTCCTGCTTAGTCGATTTTTGGCGGTAGCGTTTATCACCAAGCACTAAAAAGCCTGCCAGTGAAATCAAGATACCACCGAGCCACATCCAACGAACATAAGGCTTATGGTAAATACGTAACGACCACGCACCTTGGCTTAATTGCTCACCAAGCGCTAGATATAAGTCACGTGTGAAGCCAGCATCAACAGCCGCTTCAGTCATAAACTGCATACCAATGTCATAACGGCGTTTTTCAGCATGTAAAACGGTTACTTGTTTATCGTTTTTCAGCACAGTGACAACACCAGCATGGCCACTATAGTTTGCGCCGCGGATAGACTTAACACCATCAAAACGATACTGGTATTCATTTAACGCCACAGTGTCACCCGGCTTCATTGATACATCACGCTCTACTGAATAAGCAGAGGTGAGCGTTACACCTGCAATCACGAACGCTAAACCAACATGGCCTAAAACCATCGCCCAATAGCTTAGCCCTAAACGTTTAAAGCCTTCGCCTAAGGTTTTGTGAATAGTTACTTTTGCCGCTAAATCAACCACTGTAGTAACAACAATCCATACCGCTAGCGCAGTTGCAATAAAGGTAATTGGCGCAATTACATCGTAACTTGAATATAACCACGCTGCCGTAGCCACGAGACTGACTACAGCCGATAGTGCAAACTTGTTTTGCAACATCGACCATTTATTTTGTTTCCAACGTAACAGCGGACCCATACCCATTAAAATGGCAAACGGTACCAGTAAAATAGCAAACATCTTATTGAAGAACGGCTCACCAATCGAAATGCTGCCTAAGCCAAGTTCTTTGTGGATCATTGGCAATAATGTACCTAGCAATACAATCAGCGTTGCCACAACTAAGAAAATATTATTTAACCAAAGCGCAACTTCACGTGAGGCAAACTTGTAACGGCCCTCACTTTTCACCTGTGATACACGCAGTGCATAAAGCGATAAACCACCACCAACTACAATGGCTAAGAAAGCTAAAATAAACATACCGCGGTTAGGATCTGAGGCAAAAGCGTGCACAGATACTATGATACCCGAGCGAACAATAAAGGTACCCAGTAAGCTTAACGAGAATGCTGCAATAGCCAACAATACGGTCCACGACTTAAATACACCACGCTTTTCGGTGGTTGATAATGAGTGCAGCAATGCGGTTGCTACAAGCCATGGCATTAATGATGCGTTTTCAACTGGATCCCAGAACCACCAGCCACCCCAGCCAAGTTCTGAATATGCCCACCAACTACCAATGGTAATACCGAGTGTTAAAAAACCCCATGCTGTCATAGTCCAAGGACGAGACCACTTAGCCCAGGTATTATCAAGCTTACCTGTAAGTAACGCTGCAATAGCAAATGAGAACGACACAGATAAACCCACATAGCCCATATAGAGCAATGGCGGGTGAATAATCATACCCGGGTCTTGCAATAACGGATTTAAATCGCGACCTTCAACAGGGAAATACGGCAATAAGCGCTCAAATGGACTCGACATTAATAAGGTGTATAACATAAAGCCAACACCTAAAAAGCCAAGTACACCCAGTACACGAGCACGTAATACCCAAGGTAATGATTGCGACCGCATAGCAACAACTGCTGTCCAACCCGCTTGCATTACTAACCAGAGTAAAATTGCCCCTTCATGACCACCCCATGTCGAGGTTATCTTGTAGTACCAAGGTAAGGTGCTACTTGAGTGATAAGCAACATACGAAACAGTAAAGTCGTCGGTTAAACTGGCATAAACAAGTGCAGCAAAAGACAAAAGTACAAATACGAATTGTCCAATTGCCAGTGATGGAGCCGCACGCATTAAACGTAAATTGCCGGTATGCGCGCCCCACAAAGGAAAAATACACAATAGAACACTGAGAACCATGGCCAGTGTTAAAGAAAAATAACCGAGTTCTGGGATCATATTAATTGCCGTTATCTAAGTTATACGTCGGTTTTTCGTGCTTGATACCCTTCACAGCTTCAGCAACTTCTGCAGGCATGTACTCTTCATCATGCTTTGCAAGTACTTCAAAGGCATCAATTTCATTGGCTTTAACTAACACGCCCTGCGCTACAATCCCTTGCCCTTCACGGAATAAATCCGGCAAAATCCCTTGATAATTAATTGTCACCATAGGGCCTTTATCAATCAGTTTAAAGCTTACCTTTAAGCTTGATTCGTCACGAACAACTGAGCCAGGTACAACCATGCCACCAATACGTAGCTTTTGACCAATATGCGGTTTTTCTTTGTTTGGTCCTTTACCCTCAACAAGTTCACTTGGGGTATAGAATAAATTAATGTTTTCTTGCAGTGCGTACAGCACTAAACCAATCGTTGCACCCACACCAAAAATAATGGCTACAACTGCTAATAAACGTTTTTTACGTCTTGGATTCATTGCCCTGCCTCTTGCTTCGCTTTCTTAATGCGCTCTTCACGTTGTGCTTGCTGCTTTACTGAAGAGAAAATACGTTTTGTATCGTTTAACGAACTAAATAAAATACCGAGTAAAATTAATGCACAGCTACCAAAAGACAACCATACATAAAAGCCATAGCCACCCATGGCAATAAAATCTGCAAAAGAATCAAACTGCATGATTAACCTCGCTCAACCATATCACGCACCCAAGGGCGATGCTTTTCACGTTGGAGAATTTCGTTTTTAAGACGGATTAACGTCACCACACCAACAAAACCTGCAAACGCAACAATGTTAACCATTAATGGCCAAAACATGCTTGGATCAATGGCTTTAGTATCAAACTTTGTAATGGTTGCACCTTGATGCAAGGTATTCCACCACTCCACCGAGAAGTGAATAATCGGTAAGTTGATAACCCCAACAATGGCTAATATACAAGCAGCACGCCCCGCTGCTTTTTTATCTTCAAAAGCATGATAAAGCGATAACACACCAAGGTATAAAAATAACAGAATTAACTCAGAGGTAAGACGTGCATCCCACACCCACCATGCGCCCCACATAGGTTTACCCCATGCTGCACCGGTAATTAATGCTATCGCTGTCACACATGCCCCGACAGGTGCAATTGCAATCACTGCAAGTTCTGCATTACGTAATTGCCATACTAGTGCGATCACTGCTGCAATCGCCATAGAAGAGTAAGCGCCCATAGATAAAATAGCTGAAGGCACATGGATAAAAATAATTCGGTAGCTGTCTTTTTGTTGGTAATCGGCTGGGGCATAAGCAAGCCCCCAGACCCATCCAACAATCATACAAACCACCGTAACGACGGCGAAATAAGGCAGTAAGGTGTTACACAATTGGTAAGCACGATCTGCTTTTGCGTAGGGATGTAACCACTTCCACATATTAACTTACACTCACTTTCAATGCTGACGATATGGCAATTGGTGCCGCTATAATCGCTACGATTAGCATGGCACCAAGGATTGCAAGCTGTCCGCTATAGGCAAGCTCCATAGAGCTGGTATCAATAGCCGAGGTTGCAAAAATTAGTACAGGGATATACAAAGGCAGAACAAGCAAACTCATTAAAATGCCGCCTTTTTGTAGTCCCACAGTAAGTCCAGCGCCAATTGCGCCAATGAAGCTAAGCAAAGGCGTACCTAACAATAAGGTCAGAACGGTTGCTAAAAGCGCTGAACTTTCTAAATTCAATAACAAAGCAAATACCGGAGTCATTAATACTAAAGGCAACCCCGTGATCACCCAATGCGCCGCCACCTTTGCAAGGACAGTTAACGGTAATGGGTATGATGAAGCAATTAATTGCTCTAATGTTCCATCGTGATAATCATCACGAAATAGCTTATCTAAGCCCAACATAGTCGAGAGTAACGCAGCGACCCAAATAATGCCCGGCGCCATACGAGCAAGTAGACCGGGTTCAGGGCCAATTGCTAACGGAAAAAGTGTAATAACAATAAGAAAAAACAAGATAGGGTTAACGATTTCAGCACGCTGACGAAACGCTAATTTAAGATCTTTAGAAAAAACCGCAGAGAATAATTGCCAATACGAATGCTGTTTTACCATCAGTGGCGATACTCCAAAGTCACTGTTTGTAGGTCACTAAAATGTGTCGTTAAGTCTTGGTGGGTAGTTAAAAGAATCGCGCCACCAGCATTTAGGTGCTCAACAAAGCGTTCTTGTAAAAATGCCACACCGCTTTTATCAAGGGCTGTAAATGGCTCATCAAGGATCCATAGTTTGGCACTGTTTAACCACAGTCTTACTAGAGCGACACGGCGCTGTTGCCCTGCTGACAACATACGAACAGGCACATCCTCAAGACCTACTAAGCCTATTTTTGCTAAGATCGGATACAAGTCTTGTTTGCTATCGTAGCCATTAATTTTTAGCCAAAATGCGACATTCTCAAGGGCGGTAAGCTGTGTATTTACCCCTGTTTTATGGCCGATGAATAATAACTCTTGTGCAAATTCATCATAGTATTTTGTAATCGAGCGTTCTTGGAACAAAACATCGCCTTCATCCGCCATAGCGAAACCCGCGATAATACGCAATAATGATGTTTTACCAGCCCCATTCGGACCAGCTAATTGCATAATTTGTCCCGATTTCAAGCTGAAATTAAGATCCGCAAACAAACAACGATCTTGCTTGATGCAGGTGACGGCCTTAATGTGTAACAAGATGACGATTCTCTATACCCAAAATTAGGCGTTAGTCTACCATAATGATAGGGTAATACGAATATTGCTTTAAAACGATTAACTTATATTTGATCTAAAATAATGAATAAACAAAGCCAGTTGACTCTCAGCACTCAGCTTAATCTAGACCCAAAAGCAATCAGCAGTGCATCACAGCAATCCCCTAATGATGCCTTAAAAATGCTGGCTGAGCAGAGTCTAACTGCCCGTAATATCGTGATTGGTAAGCAAAGCGTGCAAATGGACGTGCTAATCAATAACTCATGGCAAACACTGCGCTTATCAACAGAGCAAGAAAACCTCAAAACTGAGCGCTTTTTAGCAGCCAATATTCAATTAAGTAGTGATGGAAAACAGCTGACTATCACGCCAGCACCGCTGACGATTACACTTGGCAAAAGCCAGCAATTACAAGCACTACTGAACTTGCTAACACAAGGGAGTGCAAATACAAATATGCCGCACCCAGCTCAGATTGCGCCAAGTAAACCTTTGCTACAACTACCGGCATTAAAAGCTGAGTTTGCTCTTAACAATAGCCTGGTTGCTCTTTTAAAAGCTGAAGCACCACTTAAAGCCATTTTGCTGCCTGCTACCAACCAACAAAATAGCTTTAATTTAAACATTATTAATCGCTTTGGGGATTCTCTCCATCAGCAAAGTGTTAGCCAACAAAAAGTAGCCGAGTTGGTGGCTAAGCTAACCCCTGAAATGAATTTAAAATTAGCTGGGCAACAAGTACAGTTAAGTGTTGCAAACAAGCAAAGTAATGAATTAACTTTACCGCTACCTACAATATCGCCAAAACAAGCGAAGCAAATTCAAGCGCAGTGGCAATTTCACCCTCATGCATTAAAACTAACCCCCCAGCAAGTTAAAAATACTGTTGAACTTATAAATAAAGCGCCTGTGCAACAAATACTGTTAAAGAACTCGCTGTCAGAGACATTCAATCAAGCATTAAAAAGCCAAGCTATTGAACCTAAGAGTACGTTTTTAGCGCCATCGAGCAGCTCAAATTCCCCCATTAGCTCTTGGCTAAAAGACAGTTTTGCAGATTTAAAAACGCGTATTAGTGATGCAGTGCGCTATTTTGAAAAGCTCCCTGCTACCACCAAAGCGGCTGTTTACCAGTCAACGCATCAGCTGATTGAAAGCAAAAATACGATTAGCCAACTGGGCTTTAATGCTAATAAAATCAATATAGTAAAGTTTGCCGCTATTCAACAAAGCGCGCCACAACACGCCGCCCCCCAAGTATCGCAAAAAACCAGTGGGCCAGTTACAGCAAATACGCCATTACCTGCGACTAAACAGACAGTGCCATTAACCGAAAGTCAGTCTTTAAAGCAAGTTAGCTTACCCGTGAGTTATAACAAGGCTCCACCATTAATACAGTTACTGCAACGGATAAAAGTCAGTTTAGAGCCGTTTGTTAGCGCGCAGCGCCCTGCCACTCAAATAGCAATCAATAGTAAAGCGCAAACTCCTGCTTTGAATAAAGATACGGCTTTACAACAAACACCTGTAGACAACAAAGCGGTTAGCGGCGCTGTTACTGCCATGAAATCTGACAGACCAGCCACAGAGCAGCTCGCTCAAGCTAAAAATAACCTTGCTAATTCAGTAGTTAAAAATCTGAGTGAGCAGGTTACACAAACTAAACAAGCGACATTAAACTCAGCGCCCAACCCTACTGCACAAAATTCAAAGCCAGATTTAAAAGGGGCACCTGCTCCTTCGCAACAACAAGCTGAGCGAGCAATAAAAACAGTGGCTAAAAACCTTGTAGCGGCAACGCCTAATGAACAAATAAAACAGAATAACTCAGCGACTCGAGCGCCAACTGAGCAAACAGCAGGGTTACAAAAAGTTGCTCAGCAACAAACTCAATTACACGCCCCCTACTTAGCTTTGAAAGAACCCAACTTGAGTCAGCCATTGTTGCCGATAAGAGCGATTGAGGCGGCACTGATTGCTAAGCTATTACCGCTTCCTGAAAGCAAACCTTTAGCAAGCACACCTCTATCGGTGCAATTAACAGAAAAACTTGTAGCTCTGAGTGAGCAAAACACATCGTCTTCAGTAGATTTAAATCGACTCGTAAATCAAGCATTTAATCGCATGATCTCGAGTCAAAACATGCATCCTACTACGATTGAACGAGAGCTTTTAAGTATCCTCAGGCCAACAGCATTACCCAGCCAGACTCAGCAAGCGAGCTTTAGCCAAGGGTTAGAACAATTAGCAGTGGCTTCACTTGCCGCGCCAATTATTAACCAAGCACCAACCAACCTTAGTTTTAATAACCAGACTGGTCTTGATGCCTTACTGCAAGTGTTAGTGCCCAACTTTAAAGCCGTTAACGGCAATAAATTACTCGAGCAGCTACAGCAGCCAGCGATGCAAGCCATGGCGGCTGAAGCTTCACAACTAAAAAACACGTTGGCTCAGGTGCAAACAACACCTATCAATCAGCAACAAGATAACAGTGCTTTAGCGCAATTTTTCTTGCCGATGAAATTACCTCCTGAAACAGGGCAAACAGAAATCAGCTTAGGACAGTATAAAAAGCCAAGTAAAAATAAACTCGAAGCGAAAAATATCTGGTTTGTGCGCTTGAACTTTGATTATGCACAGCTTGGCAAGTTACAAATTACCGCAGAGGTGATGGATAAAGCAGTTGATTGCCAGTTGCTCGCTTCTTCACAAGAAGTGACAGCGCTTGCTCATCCGCATTTAGAAACACTTCGTCATAAATTAGCAGGCCATGGCTTAAATGTAGGTGAGTTAAACTTGCAACAAGGGACGTCAAGCCACCAAGCTTTTTATAAATCCCATGCGATTATTAACATTAAGGTATAATTCTTATGAGTGAACAAGCGGTGCATAAATCAGCAATTGGCTTACTCTACGAAGCTGGTAGCTCGCCACGAGTAACCAGTAAAGGCTTTGGTGAATTGGCTGAAGAAATCGTCAAACTTGCTGAGCAAAAAGGTATTTTGATACACCAAGATGCTGATTTAGCGCAAACCTTATCGCATCTTGAGTTAGGTGAAGAAATCCCGAAAGAGCTCTATTATGTCATTGCCGAGTTAATTGCTTTTTCGTACGTATTGCGTGGTAAATTTCCACCGGGTTGGCAAGACTTTCAAGGTAAGCTCAACATTCAAGCCTAGTGCTCAAATGTACTCAAATAAAAAAGCGCCTTATTGGGCGCCTTTTTGTTTATGAAGTGACATGAGTAGTTCAGCTTCGGCTCTGGGTAATTCGCATTCACGAATTATTTCTTCTAAATCAGCGCCTAGCTCAACCATTTTAACCGCTCGCGAATAAATTTTCGCATTCGGATCATCATATTTTTGTGCATCTTGTAGCTGTTCAAGCTCTTTACTTTTTTCTTCAACAGCAACAACGCGTTTGCCAATACTCAGCATGCCGGCTCGCATCTCAGCCACTTCGCTACGTAAAATACTCAATTGCTGTTGAGCTTCTTGTAACTGTTTTTGCTTGGCTTGAATCGCCGCCGCTTGCTTATTGTTATTGACAAAAATAAGCCCCAAACACACTAATACAAGTAAGATTGAGGCACCAAACAAAGAGTATAACAGCATATAATTTCCAAACGCTTATAGTGCGCTTAGCTCGTCCCACTCATCGTCATTTAATAATTTATTAAGATCAACCAAGATCAGTAACTCACCATCACGGTTAGATACACCTTGGATAAACTTAGCACTTTCTTCTGTGCCAATATTTGGCGCACTGTCAATTTCAGAGCTACGTAGGTAAACCACTTCAGCAACACTGTCGACTAAAATACCAATCACTTGCTTTTCAGCTTCAATGATAACGATACGAGAGTTATCAGTGACCTCAGCACCCATTAAGCCAAAACGTGCACGAGTGTCGATAACAGTAACAACATTACCACGTAGGTTAATAATACCTAATACATAAGAAGGCGCACCTGGTACAGGAGCAATTTCGGTATAGCGAAGTACTTCTTGTACTTGCATTACGTTAATGCCGTACGTTTCTTCTTCAAGTTTAAAGGTTACCCACTGTAACACTTCATCGTTGCTATCAGCGTTTTTATTTGCTGACAGTAGTCTTTCTTCACTCATGCTATTACTCCGTAAAAATAGTTACTGCTCACGGCTATCTAAGCCCTGCTCTAGCAATTGATTTAAATTTTCAACGTCAATCAAGGCGCACATTTTCTCTTTGATAACACCTGCAAGCCAAGGCCGCTTACCTGATTTTGCTCGCCATTTTACATCTTCTTTACGAAGCGTAATATTATTTACGAGCTTTTCAGCCAATAATCCCCATTGACTGTCACCTAAGGTGATTAAATACTGATAATCTAATGATTGTTCTAATTTTTCATCATACTTTTCTGGCATAACCCAACGTGCAGTATCAACAACATTTAGTTTTTCTTCACGGTTTAGCATTACACCTTTAAACCATTTAGGTTTACCAAATAATTGGTTAACCTCAGCCAGCTGATGAATTCCCCCTAATGCTTTTAACGGTACAGCAAGCGTTAACCCTGCAACCTCAAAGAATAATGCCTGAAATTCACCATCAAAATAGTCTTCTTGACGATCAGACGAGGTTTTTGCAACCAGTTCAGCTTTAGGCTCTGCGACTATATCTTTGATATTAGCTTGGTTCTCGGTTTTCTCAAGCTCTTTAATCGGTTCTGGGGGTGGTAAAACAGGTTCTGGAGTAGGCTGAACGTCTGTCAGCTTTTCTTCCGTCTTAGTTTCAGGCTCTTTAACCTGCTCCAGCAGCTTTGCGACTGGCTCAAGATTTTGGTCTGTAGGCTCATCTTCACACAACAAAGCGCCCAAATATTGGGTCATCACTTTTTCATTGGCAAATAAATGCTTACTCATCTTTAACCTTGTGCAACTAAGTAATCAAGCAGCGCGCGATAGGCAAATACCCCACGCGAACGCGGGCAAAATTGAATCGGCACTTGTTGTGCTAAACTAGCATCTCTAAACTTTGTATCGACAGGAACAACGCCTGACCATACTTTATCTTTGTAATTATCCTGCAGAGTCTTGTAAGCTTCAAGTGATGCTTTAGTACGTTTATCGTACATTGTAGGAATAATTGTATATTGGTACTGTTTTGCTTGCGATGTTTGCATCAACTCCATCGTACGCATCATACGATCAAGCCCTTTTAAGGCCAGAAATTCTGTTTGTACTGGCACTAAAATTCGCTCACTAGCTGCAAGAGCATTGACCATCAAAACCCCTAAAACAGGCGGGCAATCAATAATTGCATAGTCATAATGGTCGCTAATTTTAGCCAGTGCTTTTTTTAGTATTAAGCCCATACCATTTTTATTGCCCATGCTTCTATCAAGCGTCGCGATTGCCATCGTCGCAGGTAAGATATCAAGGTTTTCAAGTGTTGATGGACATAGGGCCTGTAAAATTTCTTCACTGGCCATGTTATTGCCGCGCGCAAAGATATCATACACGCTAACTTCTAAGTCTTCTGAATCTATACCAAAATAATAAGTCAATGATGCATGCGGATCGGTGTCTATAAGTAACACGCGTTTTCCTTGTAAAGCGAGAATACCAGCAAGGCTAACGGCTGTTGTTGTTTTCCCTACCCCACCTTTTTGATTCGCTACGGTCCAAACTTTCACATCACACCTTATTATTGTTCATTGCGCGTGGTAATCCTAATGCCACCATGTGGTAATTGAATCACTTTAATGCTGTTATCATCGCTTGGCAACTCAATTTCTGTCGTCTGTTGCGGTTGGTTTTGTGACTCTTGTTCAGTATTTTCTGGCTCTTTTGGCGGTAAACCATATTTAGACAATGCAACAACCACTTTGCGGTTTTCTGCGCGACCTTGCTCAGTGTCATTACTTGCGAAGGGCGAATACTGCCCGTAACCTTCAATAGCCATACGCGCAGGGTTAATGCCTAAACTCTCAAGCTCAACCAGTACGGATGTAGCCCGCGCTACAGATAGCTCCCAGTTTGAGCGAAACATCTCATTACGAATACCTTCGTTATCGGTATAACCACGCACGCGAATGTAGTTATCAACCGGCGCGATAATATCTTTCACTAAACCAACAACTTGCTTGGCACGCTGCTGTGCAACAGCACTGCCCGATGAAAACAGCATACCTGAACTTAATTCGATGATAAGCCAATCTTGGTGAAGCTCTAAACTCGCTTCACCATCACGAATTTCATCTATGAGCGCAGACTGTAATTTAGTTAGTAAGCTGTCGAGAGGCTTGCCGAGATGTTTTTTCTCAATATTGCTGGTTTCGCTTTGTCCATCGAGTAATTCAGGGCCCTGCTCATTTTTACGAATGCTCTCACCGTATAGAATGTCGTTCTCAGGACTAACTCTGTCAGTTAATATGCCTGTGCCGTTAACCCCAGTGCCAACCTGTTGTTGCTGACGAGCTGATTTTTCGAACACCTGCTCCAGTGAGTCTGAGAGAATCTGAAAGTCTTCATTTTTACTAATTGCGATAGCATACATGACCACAAAAAAAGCAAACATGATGGTCATGTAATCGGCATAAGAGACAAGCCAGCGTTCAGTATGTTGGTTTTTTGACGTGTTATGACGCAGACGACGGCGCATCATAATAAATTACTCGTCAACTAAGCTTGGGCGCTCTACACGGTACGCCTCAAGTTTTAGTTCGATATTAAGTGGGCTTTCACCTTGCGAAATAGCAATAATGCCTTCAGCAAGTAGTTCATGATACAGCATTTTTTGCTCAACTTGTTGCTTAAGTTTATTCGCCATCGGCAAGAATAATAAGTTAGCTAAACCAACACCGTAAATAGTAGCGATAAACGCAGTAGCAACACCGGCACCCAGTTTTTCAGGGTCGGTGATAAATTGCATAGCTTGAATCAAACCGAGTACTGCACCTAGAATACCAATTGTAGGGCTATAACCGCCCATGGCTTCGTAAACTCGGCTTACCTCGAGTAAGCGCTCGCGTTCGAGCATTAAATCAATTTCAAGGGTATCTCTGAGCTTTTGCTCATCAATCCCATCAACAAGTAGACTCAAGCCCTTTGCCGCATACGGGTCTGAATGCGACAGCGCTTCAGACTCAAGGGCTAAGTAACCTTCTTGGCGTGCTTTGTGTGACCAACGCTTAACTTGTTCAATGGCTGCATCAATATCGTGGTATGGCGGAAAGAACACCCAATGACTGATCTTAAGTGTTTTAGTAAAAACACTTGCAGGGGTTTGCAGCATCACAGCCCCAAGCGTACCACCGAGTACGATGATAAGCGCAGGACCATTAAACAGCGCAGAAACAACACCGCCCTCTAATGCATAACCAAAGGCGATGGCACTTATCGCGACAATTAAGCCAAGAAAAGATAGCTTATCCACAACCAGTCTCACGCGTTAGGCGAGCTGCAACATCCGTGAGTGCTAAGCTCTCGCTCGCCAGCCCCGCATTTGCAACAGCTTGTGGCATACCATACACCACACTGGTTTTTTCATCTTGCGCCCAAATAGTAGCACCGACTTGCTTAAGCATACGCGCACCATCACGGCCATCTGCGCCCATGCCCGTTAAAACTACAGCTAGCACATCACCACCAAAGGTTTTTGCAGCACTAGCAAAGGTCACGTCAACGCTCGGTTTGTAAGTAATACGCGGACTGTCGTCTTCAAACACACGCAGTGTGCGAGAGCCGCCTCGTCCTTCTATTAGCATTTGTTGACCACCAGGTGCTAAATAAGCGGTACCAGGCATTAAACGGTCACCATTTTGCGCTTCTTTCACATTGATTCTGCATAAGCCATTGAGGCGTGCTGCAAACGCAGGTGTAAATGCTGCAGGCATATGCTGAATAAGTAAAATAGGATGCGGAAAGTTAGCTGGCAGCTGAGTTAAAATTGTTTGTAGCGCTACAGGCCCACCGGTTGATGTGCCAATAGCAACTAACTGATATTGCTTGCCCGAAGCGCGAATATTACTCGTACTCGAAGACGATGCGGCAGGCGAACTAGCAGGAGCTGGACGGCTAAAGCTGCGATCAGGTTGAACAATACCGCTACTCGTATTTGTAGTACTACTGCTCCTTGGTGCAGGAGCCGGAGTTGGTCGCGAAATAGGTGCTGGGCGCGAAAAACGAGAAAGGCGACGTCGACCAATTTCTTTTACTTTATTTTGTAAAAGCGCGATTGCATCTTCATTGTTGCGTGCAATGTCTTCAAATTTTTTCGGTAAAAAGTCTAACGCCCCAGCATCCAGTGCATCTAGGGTTGCGGTTGCACCATCACGAGTGAGTGATGAGAACATTAAAATAGGAGTTGGTGTTGCTGCCATTATTTCTTTTACGGCACTAATGCCATCAAGAACCGGCATTTCAACATCCATAGTAATTACATCAGGTTTTAGTTCACGGGCTTTATCTACCGCTTCACGACCGTTTACGGCAAAACCAATCACTTGAATATTGCTGTCTTGCTCTAAAATTTCGCTGACACGGCGGCGAAAAAAGCTTGAATCATCAACAACTAATACTTTGACTGCCATTGGCACTCTCTTGTTTTATATCATTCAAAATGCAGCTAAATGCTGCACTTTATTATTTATTATTAGCCAACGTAGTGTTTAAGCATGCTAGGTACATCGAGGATCAGTGCAATACCACCATCAGAAGTAATTGTCGCACCTGCCATACCTGGTGTACCTTGTAATAAGGCATCTAAAGGTTTAATAACAACTTCCTCTTGACCTATTAACGAGTCAACTACAAAGCCCACTTGCTTAGTACCTATTTGTACAATAACCACGTGACCTTCTGCTTTACGCTCTTGGCGGTTGGCACCTTTTACTAACCAATGTTGTAAATAGAAAAGCGGGATCGCTTTTTCACGTACAATAATTGTCAGTTGGCCATCAACTACGTTAGTTTTAGTTAAATCAAGGTGGAAAATTTCGCTAACACCAGCAAGTGGTAATGCGAAGGTTTGCTCACCCACAACAACCATTAAGGTCGGTAAGATAGCAAGTGTTAATGGCACCTTGATTTCAAGTGCAGTACCTACACCCAGCTCAGACTGTATATTAACCGAGCCATTTAACTGAGTGATTTTAGTTTTAACAACATCCATGCCGACACCACGGCCTGAGATGTCAGAGATCTCTTCTTTGGTTGAGAAACCTGGTGCAAAGATAAGATTGTATGCTTCGGTATCCGACAAGCGACTTGCTTGGTCGTGATCGATCACACCTTTGCTAATTGCGATTTTTTTCAGTTTCTCAGCATCCATACCTGCACCATCATCACGAATGGTTAGTAGGATGTGATCACCTTCTTGTGATGCCGAAAGCGTTACGGTACCTGTACGTGGTTTACCTGCGGCTTCACGCACGTCTGGCATTTCAATACCATGGTCAACAGAGTTACGCACTAAGTGCACCAATGGATCAGCAAGTGCTTCAACAAGGTTTTTATCTAAATCGGTTTCTTCACCAACTAGCTGCAGGTTAATATCTTTTTTCAAGCTACGGGCTAAGTCACGAACAACCCGTGGGAAACGGCCAAATACTTTCTTAATTGGCTGCATACGGGTTTTCATTACCGCGCCTTGCAAGTCTGCGGTTACCACATCTAGGTTAGAGATGGCTTTACCCATTGACTCGCTATTGCTGTTATTAGCAAGGCTCACTAAGCGGTTTCGGACCAATACCAGCTCACCCACCATGTTCATGATTTCATCGAGACGTTTAGTATCAACACGTACCGTTGTTTCTGCCTGTGGTGGTGGCGCTTTTTTCGGTGCAGCAGAAGCTGCAGGCGATTTTTCTGGTGCTTTTGCAGGAGCTGGAGCTGGTTTAGGCGCTGCGGCAGCAGATTTAGGCGCAGGTGCCGGTTTTGGTGCTGCAGGCTGTGCTGGTTTTGCAGGTTCTGCTTTTGGTGGTTCAGGCGCTTTTTCTGGCGCAGCCGTTTCTAAAGACTGAGGAGCAGTACCTTTACCGTGTAATTCATCAAGCAGCGCTTCAAACTCGTCATCGCTAATTTCATCGTCTGAGTCATTGCTTGAAGGTTCTGCTGCAGACGCCTGAGGAGCAGCCTGTGCAGGCTTTGTAGCTTCAGGCTGAGCAGGAGTATCTTGTTTTACTTCACCAAAGTTACCAACGCCATGCAGTTCGTCTAATAAGCTGTCAAATTCATCATCGGTAATATCGTCACTATCACTGCTAATTGCTTCAGGAGCAGTCGCTGCTGGACCTTGGCCTTTGCCATGCAGTTCATCTAGTAGACTTTCAAATTCGTCTTCGGTGATTTCGTCAATATTTTGTGACTCAGCGCTGCTATCTGCAAGACCGCCGCCATCAAATAACATATCGAATGCAAATGGGTCATCTTCATCGATATTGTCTGTTGTTGTTTCTGCTGTGACTTCAGGCGTATCAACAGCGGGCTCTTCAACTGCGGGTTCTTCAGGTGCAACTGCAACATCCTCTGCTACAGATAAATCTTCACCTGCAAGCTCTTCTGCAGTCGGTGGCTGACTTAATTTATGAAGGACTTCTAATAGGGCTGGGTCTGCAGGCTCTGGCTGTTCGCGATTTTGAATCGTAGCGAACATTTCGTTGATAGTGTCGAGAGCCTGTAAAATTACGTCCATTAGTTCTGGTGTTACACTGCGTACACCTTGGCGTAATAAATCGAAAACATTCTCTGCACCATGACACGCATCTACAAGTTCAGTCATACTTAAGAAGCCTGCACCACCTTTAACAGTATGGAAGCCTCTAAAAATGGCGTTTAATAGATCTTTGTCTTCTGGGTTGTTTTCAAGCTCGACTAATTGCTCTGACAAAAGCTCTAAGATTTCTCCTGCTTCAACAAGGAAATCCTGTAATATATCTTCATCGACTTCAAAGCTCATGCAGCTACTCTCCTCTTAGAAGCCCAGACTTGATAATAGATCATCGACTTCATCTTGTCCTGAGACAACATCATCGCGAGACTCTTTATCAATAATTGGCCCTTCAGGACCTGCTAGTGTGTCACTTGTTGCAGGTGCTTTTTCTATGGCCTGTTTTTCTTGTTGTTGATGACCATCTTCTTGACTGCCAAACACAGTTAAGAGATTAATTAAACTGTCTTCTACCTCTCGCACCAACTCAATAACACGGCGAATAACTTGTCCGGTTAAATCCTGATAATCCTGCGCCATCAGCACATTAGTCATCAAACCTTGGAGCTCATCGGTTTTGGTATGCGAGTTATTCATGAACTTATCTAAGCTATGACATAACGATTTAAATTCACCGAGTTCAATTTCTCGGTTCATTAAACGATCCCACGTAGGTTTGATTGCGGCAATTTCATCAGCAAGTTGTTGAGCTATTGGTAAACTTGCTTCAACCGCATCCATAGTTTTATTGGCGGCGCTTTCTGTCATTTCCATAACATAATTTAAGCGCTGCTTAGCGTCTGGGATCGCGTCGGTAGTTAAATCAGTGAGACGAGTATCTAGGTCAAAGTTTTTTAACGCTTCATGAAGCTGACGCGTCAATTTGCCGACTTCAGCAAACAACTCTGATTGTTCTTTTGATGCAGCGTCAAGAATGAGCTTATCTGCTTTTTCTTGTTCACCATTTTCAAGATACTCAACAAGTTGACGAGCTTGCTCTAAACTTATTTGAGGCGCAGCAAGTGCTGACATAAGCCTCTCCCCTTAGATTAACCTAAACGTTCAAACACTTTTTCCAATTTGGTTTTAAGTGTCGCAGCAGTGAATGGTTTAACGATATAGCCATTAACACCTGCTTGAGCAGCAGCAACAATTTGTTCTTTTTTCGCTTCAGCTGTCACCATTAATACAGGAATATGCTTAAGGCTATCATCAGCACGAATTGCACGTAACAAATCAATACCTTGCATACCAGGCATGTTCCAATCCGTTACAACAAAATCAAACTCTTGATTTTGTAGCATTGGCAATGCTGTTGAACCGTCGTCAGCTTCCTGCACATTGGTAAAACCTAAATCCCTTAATAGATTTTTAATGATACGTCTCATTGTAGAAAAATCATCAACAACAAGAATTTTCATGTTTTTATCCAAAACATCCTCCGGTGAGGTTTGAACCTTTATTTACTTACTACTAATTAATCCAGTCATTGATTTTTGCTTTGAGCTTAATCATCGCCTGACCATGTATTTGACTCACACGCGACTCGCTAACATCGAGTATGTGTCCTATTTCTTTTAAGTTCATTTCGTCGTTGTAGTACAAAGACAAAACGAGAGCATCTCTTTCTGGTAACGATTGGATAGCCGTTAATAGAGACTGGTTAAACCGCTCATTTTTAACGTTATTAAACGGTTTGTCTAGTCCTAAATCCTGACCTACTGGTGTGATGACGTCTTCATCTACACCTAAATCTTCAATACCTAATACTTTACTCGAATTTACATCATGTAGAATATGATGGTACTCATCTAGCGTAATATCAAGTTTTTCAGCGACTTCAGTATCTTTGGGCTCACGATTTAAAGTGCTTTCTAATTCGGAAATGGTTTCAGCCACAAGGCGGGCATTTCGGTGAACTGAGCGTGGCGCCCAGTCACCTCTACGAATTTCGTCTAACATCGCACCACGAATACGAATTCCAGCGAAGGTTTCGAAACTAGCACCTTTGCTAGCATCAAAGTTTTTTGACGCTTCAATTAGGCCTATCATGCCTGATTGAATTAAATCATCGAGTTGTACACTGGCAGGTAAACGAGCAATTAGATGGCACGCCACTTTTTTGACTAAAGAGGCATGTTTTTCAACAATCGCATTTAAGTTCTGTGCTGATTGATATCCCATCGCTTTATTCACCGATGTTGTCATAGTTAGCCGTTTACTAGTTTTTCAATAAAAAATTCTAAATGGCCAGACGGTTGATTAGGGATCGGCCACTTAACTGCTTTTGTTGCTAATGTTTTAAACGCCACCGCTGCTGGTGAGTTCGGGAATAATTCAACAATCACCTTTTGACGTCGCGTAGATTTACGCATGTTCTCGTCATAAGGAATGGTTGCTACCAACTCCATTGAAACATCTAAAAAACGATCCGTTACTTTTGAAAGTTTAGCAAATAATTCTTGCCCTTCACGCAAACTGCGCACCATATTGGCAACAATTTTAAATTTATATACGCCATGCTCACGGCTAAGCACTTTAATAAGTGCGTAAGCATCAGTAATTGAGGTAGGTTCATCACACACAACCACAACAACGTCTTGGGCTGCACGAGAAAAGCTTAATACCATGTCAGAAATACCTGCGGCGGTATCGACAATTAAAATATCAAACTCGGTATTTAACTCGCTAAAAGCGCGAATAAGGCCTGCATGCTCAGATGGCGTTAATTCAACCATGCTTTGTGAACCAGACGTTGCTGGTACAATTTTGATGCCCGCAGGGCCTTCAACAAGAATTTCGTCAAGCTCACACTCGCCTGACAAAACATGAGATAAATTACGTTCAACACGAAGGCCAAGCATTACGTCACAGTTTGCCAAACCTAAATCGGCATCTAATACTAATACACGATTTCCTTGCTGACCTAATGCGATTGCGGTATTGAGTGAAACGTTGGTTTTACCCACTCCACCTTTACCGCCAGTAACAGCGATAACTTTAACGCCACTATTATTATTTTGATTCATTTTGCGCAGGCCGCTTGCTTGATCTAATACTGTGTTAATCATACATCCCTACTGTGTTCGACGCTACTGCTTGACGTCTTGAATGTTGTGCTTTTGCTCGTTTTAAATACAATTGTTCAGCTTTTTTCACTAGTTTTTCAGCATTCGCTACGCGAATATCCTCAGGAACGCGCTGACCGTTAGTAAGATACCCTATTGGCAGGCGATTTTGAATCGCTATGCTAATAATCTCACCTAAACTTAAAGATTCATCCAATTTAGTGAAGATACAGCCACTTAGGTGAACCTTTTTAAAGTGTCTTACGGTTTCTTGCAACACATTTATCTGTGCTGTAGCACTTAATACTAAATAACTACGAATATCAACACGCTGATTACGCATTAGGGTATTTAACTGCTCAGTTAAACGTAAATCACGTTGGCTCATACCCGCTGTGTCTATTAATACTAGACGCTTATTACGTAAATGGTATAACACTTCAGCTAATTCATTCGCATCTTTTACCTGCTTAACACCACAGCCAATAATACGACCATAAGTAGCCAATTGTTCGTAGGCACCAATTCTGTAGGTATCAGTGGTGATCAACGCCACTTTATCAGCACCATATTTTTGTGCACCCAGTGCAGCTAATTTTGCAACTGTGGTTGTTTTACCAACGCCTGTTGGACCCACTAATGCGAATACACCGCCTTGACGCAGGATTTCGTTATTCGTTGTATGCATTTGGTTTTCAACCATTTGCAGAAGTGCTTGCCACGCTTGTTGACGTGATACGTCGTCAGGAATGAAACACGCCATTTGCTCAGCAACATCACGTTCAATGCCCATACCTGCTAAGCGGTCAATCATACATGCACGAGTCGGATCGCGGCGCGCCATATCTTGTTGCATTAGGCCTGATACTTGGTGTTCAAGTAATTGACGAATCGCATTCATTTCTTCGCGCATGGTCGTCATTTCTGATTGATTCGCAGGTGCTGAGTTTTTGTGCTCGGCTGGTGAATCTAAATCATCAAAACCAGAATCTAAGTCGTCATCAAAACCTAAGCTATGTGCTTGAGTTTGTACACGAGGTGCTGCTTGCTGTTGATAACGAGGAGCTTGCTTATATTCAGGCTGTTGCTGCTCAAAGCTTGGCTCTTTTGGTTGATAGTGTTCACTCGTATCAATACCAGATTGACTAAACATTGACGCAAGCTCTGGCGAACGAGGGCGTGGGGCTTGACGCTCAAGTAACGCTTGTAGGCTATCAGCAACTTTCGCTTGCGGCTCAGGTTTAGCACGCATTGGCTCAGGTTTAACAAAGTTATGCTGTGGAGCAGGTGCTGATTGTGCCACGGCTGGTTTAGCTTCGGCTTTCGGGGCTGCTTTGTCGTAATCAACAGCTGCAACGATTTCAACGCCGTTAGCAAGCTTTTTGTTCGACATAATAACCGCATCAACACCTAGTTCATCTTTCACTTCTTTCAGTGCTGTGCGCATATCTTTAGCAAAAAAACGTTTAATTTTCATGGTTCAACCCCTTTACTATCCTATTGTTGGCCTACTGAGCTGACAATCTTAATCTGTCTTTCGTCTGGTACCTCTTGGTAAGACATCACCCTTAAACCTGGGATGGTGTACTTAACGAAGCGAGATAACACAGTTCTTAACATTCCTGACGTTAACAGTATCGAAGGTTCACCGGCCATTTCTTGGTTTTGATGCGCTTCATTCAATGATTGTTGAAGTCGCTCTGCAAGGCTTGGCTCTATTCCGGCACCTTCGTCACCTGCATTCTGAAGTGACTGATGCAACATCTGTTCCAACTCAGGCGCCAAGGTTATGACAGGGATCTCAGAAGACATACCAACAGCGTCTTGAACGATTAGTCTGCGAAGTGAAATTCGCACTGCAGCCGTTAGTACATCTGGGTCTTGGCTACGTGGGCCATACTCAACAAGGGTTTGAACAATCGAGCGCATATCGCGAATTGCCACCCCTTCATTGAGTAAGTTTTGTAGCACTTTTACGATAGTAGTGAGTGGTAATACGTCAGGAACCAGTCCCTCAACAAGACGTGGATGACTCTTCGCTAACATATCTAGTAAGTTTTGTACTTCTTCATGACCAAGTAGTAAAGCAGCACTGTTAGTAAGTAACTGGCTGATATGAGTTGCAACCACAGTTGCTGAATCAACGACGGTATAGCCAAGTGATTGTGCTTCATCTTTTTGATCAGGTTTGATCCAAACCGCATCTAATCCAAATGCAGGGTCTTTTGTGGCAACCCCTTTGATTGGACCAAATACTTGGCCTGGATTAATCGCTAACTCATCACCATGCTTAAGCTCACCCTCACCGCTTGAAACACCCATCATAGTAATTCTGTAAGCGTTAGGGTCGAGCTCTAAGTTATCGCGAATATGCACAGGAGGTACCAAGAAACCAAGCTCCTGAGACAATTTCTTACGCACACCTTTGATACGATTTAACAGTTCACCACCTTGAGATTGGTCAACAAGTGGAATCAATCGATACCCCACTTCTAAGCCAATAACATCAACTTGCTGAACGTCATCCCAACCCAGTTCTTTTTGTTCTTGTTTATTGGCAACGCCTGTACCTGGTGCACCACCATTTGCCTCTTGCTCTGCTTTTTCGGCTTCTGCTTTGGCTTTTTGTTGCTGTGTGAAATAAGCAAGGTAACCGAGTAATGCACCTAAGCTTAAAAATGCGATGTGCGGCATACCCGGCACAATACCCATGATAATCAAGATACCTGATGCGATATAAAGTGATTTTTCGTTACCTAGCTGTGTCTTAACTTGATCGCCCATATTGTGCGATTCATTTTGACGGGTAACAACGATTGCGGTACCGATAGACAGTAATAGTGAAGGTAGCTGTGCAACTAGACCATCACCAATGGTTAGCAAGGTGTACACTTCCATCGCACGGCTGAACGATAAATCATGTTGGATCATACCAACAAATAAACCACCAACGATATTAATCACGAGAATAACGATACCCGCTATCGCATCGCCTTTTACGAACTTACTTGCACCATCCATTGAACCATAGAAATCAGCTTCGCGGGTGACTTCTTCACGACGTTCACGAGCTTGCTCTGCACTGATGAAACCGGCGTTTAAGTCAGCATCAATCGCCATTTGTTTACCTGGCATTGCGTCAAGAGTAAAGCGAGCTGATACTTCAGAAATACGGCCAGCACCTTTGGTGATAACCACAAAGTTAATAATGATTAAAATCAGGAAGACCACTAAACCAACTGCATAGTTACCGCCGATAACCACCGAGCCAAAGGCCTCGATAACTTTACCGGCTGCATCTCCACCATTATGACCTTCTAGCAATACCACACGGGTACTGGCGACATTCAGTGCTAAGCGCATGATGGTTGCAATTAGTAGAACCGCAGGGAACATACCAAATTCAAGTGGTTTCATGGTGTAAACAGTAACTAGTAACACCACCAGTGCTAACGCGATATTAAACGAAAATAGAATATCTAAAAGAAATGGCGGCAGGGGTAAAATCACCATGCCCAGCGCAGCAAGTACCATTAACGGCGTGCCGATACCCTTCGCATATTCTTTTTTATCTCTGTTAAGTTGTTGTAATACCGCTTTAAATTCCATAATTCAACAATTTCAAAAAATTGACACTACATGGAATTTGCAATAACTATTCCAAGTTATAAATTTATACCAATTCGCTTAATAAAGTGAGCAATTTTGAGGCAATAAAACCTCGTTGATAGCAAGGCAAAAATTTCGTTATTTAGTTGTTCTAAATCAGAAATTTTTAACGCAGATAGCGACAGGTTTAATCCCTCAAAATGATTATAGTATTATTGCGGATTGGTATTACTAATATTTGTAAGCATCGGGTATTGGGAGCTTTTTATTGAGTGGTACAGGACGTTTACCGCGCCCTTTTTGGAAGCGTTTTAACTGGAAAACATAAGCTAGAACTTGCGCAACGGCAGTGAATAGCTGATCGGGTATTTGATGGCCAACATCGGTGGTGTGATACAGCGCACGTGTAAGCATTGGTGATTCAACAATTGGCACGTCATTACCCTTGCCTACTTTACGAATTTGCATAGCAAGCTCGTCCACGCCTTTGGCAAGAACAATAGGCGCACCCGCTTTAGCTGTATCGTATTTTAGTGCTACAGCATAATGGGTCGGATTGGTTACGATCACATCGGCATCAGGCACGTCTTGCATCATACGCCTTTGCGACATTTCACGCTGAGTACGGCGAATACGCGCTTTTATTTGCGGATCACCCTCAGAGTTTTTGTATTCGTCTTTCACCTCTTGTAGGGTCATTTTTAACTGTTTATGGTGCTTATGACTCTGATAAGGGGCATCAATTGCAGCAATGAGTATTAAAGTACAGGTTAAGCCTAAGAACATCCAAGAGAGGATTTCGAGTGCATGGATAAAATTTCCGGGCGCGCTTTCAATGCTTAGATGCAGTATTTCATCAAAGAAAGTATTAATTAAGAACACCGCAAAACCTGCAACCACTACAAATTTTAAAATAGACTTAACTAACTCTACTCCTGCTTGAGGGCCAAGCATACGCTTAATACCTTTAGCCGGCGACATCTTACTAGCCTTTGGTGCTGCCGCTTGCCAACTAAAGTTATAGCCCCCCAGTAAAGTGTTTCCAACAAAAGCGGCTATCACGATGATCAACACAAACATAGCCATAGGGAATAACAACGCATCCGCAACAATTCCCCACACTGAAAACATTTTAGTGGTGTCGTAGGTTTCATTACGATTAAGGCTTAATAAGCGCCCCATCACATTATAAAGACCTTTGCCAATTTCAGGCCCATAAAGTAATAGTGACACTGCCGAGAAGATAAGCACAAACATGGTGCCTAGCTCTTTAGAACGGGCAACCTGGCCTTTTTTCTTGGCGTCGTCTATTTTCTTCCCGGTGGGTTCTTCGGTTTTTTCTTGACCAGAATCTTCAGCCATGGCGTGCTCCTAAGGTGTACAACCAACAAGGCTGCACATTAACTCAACCATTTTTAACCACTGAAACTCAAATTGAGTCATGAAGTTACCTAGCGTTGCCCAAATAATCACGAGCCCAGCTACTAAGGTAAACGGAAAACCAATCGAAAAAATATTTAACTGTGGTGCCGCACGAGTCATTACACCAAACGACATGTTAATAACCAGCATAGCTGTCAGTGGTGCTAAAGCAAGCACCAAGGCTGTAGTAAACATCCAGCCGCCCCAAGTAACGATATCCCAGTAATGATCAACCGCCCACCAATTGCCATCAATTGGTAGCACTTCAAAGCTATGAATGACCATTTGAATCATCATTAAATGACCATTGAAAACAAAAAATAGTAAGGTAGCCAGAATCAAATAAAACTGACCAACTGCAGGAACGTTTAAGCCATTTGACGGGTCAACAACGGATGCAAAACCAAGACCTGTTTGCATCGCGAGTATTTGCCCTGCAAGGACAAATGTATTGAGTAGTAAGGTTGATGCAAAGCCTATGGCCACACCAATAAGCATTTGTTGAATGACCACGAGAATCATTTCAAAGGAGAATAGGTTATTAAAAGTCGCAGGGGGCAGCATAGGCACAGCAACAAAGGTTACCACAATCGCTAAACCTAGCTTGATTCGGGTTGGTACGTTTCTCGCGCCAAGGCCTGCCATGATCATAATCATTGAGCTAATACGCACTAATGGCAGCAAAAAGTCGCTGAGCCATTGAATAATGACCGCAAATGGAAATTCCATTTAGCCTGCTATCTCCGGTATAGACATCACTAAACGGGTAAAATAGTCCATAAGCTCTTGCGTGAACCAATGGCCACCGACAATAAGAGCGCTTATGGTAATTAGCAAACGAGGTAAAAAGCTTAAGGTTTGCTCATTGATTGATGTTGCCGCTTGGAAAACAGCCACTACAAGACCAACTAATAAGCCAGGTACTACGATTGCAGACACTAACTTTATAACTAAAAATAGCGCGTCACTGAGTATATCGACAAAAATTTCTGGTTCCATTTTGTCTCTCCTACCTAATTATGTGTCTTGAATTGCATTGTTACACCCCGAGCCCAAAGCTCTTCGCCAGCGTGCCCATCACAAGGCTCCAACCATCTACTAATACAAACAGCATAATCTTAAACGGCAAAGATACAATCATCGGCGAAAGCATCATCATACCCATGGCCATTAATACGGAGGCCACTACTAAATCAACTATCAAAAAGGGAATGAAAAACATAAAACCAATAATAAAGGCCGTTTGCAATTCGCTGGTAACAAATGCGGGGATCAATACAATCAATGGCGTGTCTTCTGGCGAGTCTAATTGCTCATAACCCGCTATTTTCGCAAAGGTCTCTAAATCTTTTATACGAACTTGCGAGAGCATAAACGCTTTCATTGGCTCTTTGGCAAGTTCTAATGCTTGCACTGAGGTAACTTGTTCATTCAAGTATGGCTCAATAGCGCGCTCATTCACTTGCTGATAAATTGGCGCCATAATAAAAATACTTAAAAACAGCGACATACCTAACAAAATTTGATTCGATGGCGTTTGTTGTAAGCCTATTGCTTGGCGTAATATCGCCAGAACCACAATAATCCGTGTAAATGAAGTCATCATAATGACCGCTGCTGGAATAAAACTCAGCGCCGTCATAATCGCTAACACTTGTAGCGTCACGGAGTAATCTTGAGAGCCATCAGGGTTGGTGGTAATGGTCAGTGCTTCTATGCCTTCAGCGTTAACCGACGGCAAAAACAACACACTTGCTAAAATAAGTATCCACTTGATCATAGCGTTAATTCTTTTTATTTGAAGGTGATTGTGGGTTCAGCAACTTACCAAATTTTTTGGCAAGTTCTGGCAGTTCTTTTTCTTGTAATGGTGTTTCTAGTTTATGCAGGTAGTTAATACTATGCGGGGTCACACCAATTAAGTGCTGAGCGTTATCGATTTCAATGACCATCAAGCGCTCACGAGAGCCCAAAGGCAAACTGCGCACTACTTTAAATTCATCACTATTAGCAAGATTTGGATTTAGTTTTTTAACCAAAAAAGCCAAAGCAATAATAACCACCAGCACTAAAAGCAAAGACATCACCATAGACAGTAAATCTGCCGTCGGTGATGCCGAAGGAAATGCAGTGCTCGACGCACTTGTTAAAGCAACTAAAGCATTCATCGTAACTTTTTAATACGCTCAACTTGGCTGATAACGTCAGTTAAACGAATACCGAACTTATCGTTTACGACAACCACCTCACCATGCGCAATCAGGGTGCCATTAACCAATACATCAAGTGGCTCACCAGCGACTCGGTCTAGTTCTACCACTGAACCTTGGTTAAGCTGTAATAAGTTACGAATGTTGATTTTTGAACGACCCACTTCCATCGAAATAGTAACTGGAATGTCCAAGATGGTATCAAGTTTACGTTTTTCGTCGCCAGACAGCTCATGTCTTTCATCTTTTAACTCATCAAGCTCCGCTACAGCAGCATCGCCTGAGCCACCCTCAGCTTCTTCAGCTTCGGCTAGTGCCGCAGCCCATTCGTCCATTGTATCTTGATCATCACTCATTATGTTTAACCTTATAAATCGACTACCAGTCTAAATCTACACCTTCAGATAGATGTAGATCTTCTTCTAGTTCTGCTAATTCTGCATCTGAATCCAGTTTTTTGCCACCTTTTGTGAACACATGTAGTTCTGACTTAACTGATTCAGGGCGTTTAATTTTTTCGCTAATTTGTAGTGCCACATTGTCACGAGAGCGGCCCATTTTCGCTCTGAAGGTCGGCAATTCTTCTACAAATACGGTGATATGTTCTGGCATTTCAACAGGGATAATATCGCCAGCTTTAAGCTCCATAATCTGTTGTAGCGTTAGATCAACCTCAAGCAATTGAGTCGATAAATCGACCTCAACATCCATGATCTCATCACGTAATGCTTTACTCCAACGTAAGTCAGTGTCTTCGGTGTCTGATTGCACACCGGCATCGAGTAATTCACGGATTGGCTCAAGCATCGAATAAGGTAATGCAATATGGAAATCACCGCCACCACCATCTAGCTCAATATGGAAAGAGCTAATAACAACCACTTCAGTTGGACTTACGATGTTAGCCATCGCTGGGTTAACTTCTGAGTCAAGGTACTCAAAAGACACATCCATTACCGGCGCCCATGCTTCTTTATAATCTTCGAAGATGATTTTAAGCAGCATTTGAACAATACGGCGTTCTGTTGGGGTAAATTCACGGCCTTCTATTTTTGCATGATAGCGGCCATCACCACCAAAAAAGTTATCCACTAAAATGAATACTAATCGGGCTTCCATGGTAATTAGGCCGGTGCCCTTCAACGGACGAAAACGTACCATGTTCAAACTAGTTGGCACGAATAAGGTATGAATATATTCGCCAAATTTAATCATTTGTACGCCGTTAATCGACACCTCAGCGGTGCGGCGCATCATGTTAAATAGGCTAATTCGCATATGACGGGCAAAACGTTCATTCACGATCTCCAAGGTCGGCATACGACCCCGAACAATACGATCTTGTGATGAAAAGTCATACTGTAAGGTATTACTGTCTAAGTCATCACCTTCGTGAATATCTTCCTCTTCGACTTCATCAACGCCATGTAAGAGCGCATCAATTTCGTCTTGAGATAATAAATCGCTCACGCTGACCCCTTATTGCATCACAAAGCCGGTAAATAATACCCGCTCTATCACTTTGCTACCTTCAACATCACTTAATGCTGATTGTACTTTTTCAAGTGCAGCAACACGTACTGACTCTTTACCTTCACTGGTACCTAATTCATCTGCGGTCGTTGTTGAAAGAACGCCAAGTAAGGTACTTTCGATAAGTGGAATATGCTTTTTGGCAGTTTCTTCGTTCACTTCACCGCGAACAAGTAGCTGAACTTTTATTTGTACAATACGGTCGCGACTAGCACCGGGTACATTAAATACAAATGGGCGTGGCATTGCGACATACAGTGCCGAACCAATCTGTGCAGAGCTAGATGGTGCAGCCGCCTCTGTCACTGTGGTTTCATCTGCTAGGCTTTCTTCAGGGGCATCATCGCCCATAAATAAAAAGTAACCCGCAGCAGCACCAGCAATCAACACTACAGCAGCAATGATGATAATCAGCTTCTTTTTGCCTTTACCCGTATCTTCTATTTCTAAATTTGCTTCTTCGGCCATTGTCACTTCCCTCAAAGTTACAGCAAGCTGTTTATCGCGCTGTAACTATTTTATTTCTTATAATAGCAGGACTTATGCATAGTAATCTATTGATGATGAAGATTGTTGTCGAGAAGTTTCTGTGCTTTGTGCTGTTACTTCTTGCTGCTGCTCCTCAGCTTGTTGATTTCCAGCAAGCTGCCCTTGCCCAGACTGCTCTTGTTGTTGCTCAGGGTTACCCTGCTGAATACTACTTTCACCAAGCTCAATACCCTGCTGTGCAAGCATTTCTCGTAAGCGTGGCATTGATTGCTCTAAAGCTTCTTTAGCCTGCTGATTTTGAACAACAAAATTAATTTGAGCTTGCTCCGCATCGCTACGTATACGAATTTGCATACTGCCCATTTCTGGCGGATCTAAGCGAATTTCAGCTTCTTTATTATTAATATTTAGTAACGCGCTAACTCGCTCTTGAAGCATCTTTGCAGCATCACTTTTTATGATATTAATCGCTTGCATTACACCAGGGTCAACATTCACCGATTTAGATTGAGTCTGAGTTTGAGCAGTTGTTTGTGTATGCATTGTTTGTACTTCTAGTGCTTGCTCATATTGCTGATGAGCCATCTCATAGGCACCTGGTTGTGTTGTTGCATTTGCTTGAGTCGTTAGCTGGGTAAATAATTGAGCTACACGCACAGTAACAGTTTCCTGTGTACGTTCTGTATTAATTTTTGTATCAAGCTCTGTGGTTACTTCTTCACTAGCAACTACTTTTGTCACATCGGCTGTAATTTGCGCGGTATTATTTTGTTTCGCTTTATTATTTTCAACATTAACTGTTGCTGCGGTTACTGGCATCGCAGTACTGGCTGTTGCAGGGGCATTTATAGCCTCTGTCAGCACAGTTTGAGCTGCAGCTAATTTTTCGTACTGAGCAGTGCCCGGCGTTAACGTTTGCAGCTGAGTGTTCACTTTGTTTAACAATGCTTGCTGCTCATCCTTAGTCAGCGCCGTGATTTGCTTTTCTACACCTGTAGGTAATTTGTTATCGAGAGCCTTATTGTCAGCTAATTTAGCATCTTGTTTTGCCTGGCTTTCTTCAGCAATGTCTTGCTCTACAGCAAGTTGTGATACAGGACTCTGTGCAGTTTGCGTTGTAGGCTTACTACTGTTCACATCAGTCAATAGCGACTTGATTGTTGCCACCTCATCAGCACCGAGCTTATTATCAGCTTTAAGTTGATTTATTTGTTGCTCAAGTTGCTTTTGTTGATCAGAGGTTAGCGATACACCTTTAGCGAACTCACTTACAGCCTGTCCATCGCCACTTTGTACTTTGGCCAGCAAGCTAACGATTGACTTATCTGTTACTGGTTTATCTAAAACTGGTTTTTCTGTTACGGCTTGATCAATTTTGGCAGCTGCGTCAGCTGGTTTATCTGCCACTTTTGCCGTGCCAGCTTCAATGTTTTTAGCAATGCTTTGCTCAGCACTGAAATTTGCTGCTGTTTTGTCAGTGTAGCTTTGTGTTTGTTTTGAATTAACTTCAGCTGTTTTTGTATCTACTTGAGCATCGCTATTTAAATCTGCAACCACCTTATTTAAAACAGTTTTACTTGCCTCATTTACGCCAAGTTCTTTGCCATCAGATGTTTTTGTAGCGCCTGAATTCACAGCCTGTTTCTGAGCGCTATTTAACAGAGCGTCTACATCAACGGTGGTCTCTTTACTGTCAGTTGTTTGTGTTGCACTGGCAAAGTTAGCTACCTGAGGTTTTGTATCCGGCGTATTAACAGCTGAAACACCCTGCTTTTCTTTGTCTGTTAATGGACCATCAACAATCGGAGTCACGCTATCTTTTGGTGGTAAATCGCCAATCGCTTTTAGCTGGCTATCTACCGCTGTCGCAACTTTAGACTTATGTAATAAGCTTGCTATTGAATTGTCGCCTTCAGCGTCGGCTTTTGAATCATCGGTTTGTGCAACGTCTGTCATCGGTGAAGGTATAACAGGTGTAATGGTATCGATTGGGGTTGGTTTTTTATCAACAACTACAGGACTAAAATCATTATTTTCAATCAATTTATTAACACGCGTACTCATAGCTTGAGCCGCATTAATTTGCGAAAGCAGTGAGTTTTCTTCATCTTCTACAAGAGCAAGTTCATCGCTTTGCTCTTTAGTTACAGCTTCATTACGAATATCTGGACTTGTTTTAGATTGCTGCTGTGTAGACGTGGTAGCAGTTGCAACTTTAGCATCAGCAGTTGTGTTTTCGTCGCCTAATTTGGCATCTGATTTAGACTCTTCAGAAATACTGACAGCTTTAGTTTCATCAACAGAATGAGTATCTGCATCACTTTTTGTTTGAGGGGTGGTATTTGCTTGCGCGTTTGCCGCTTCACTTGCTTCTGTAAGTGAAGTTAAAAAACTTAAGCCCGATGCTTTGTCGCTAGACTCTGAGTCTTTGCCTGAAAAACCAGTACCTTGCTCAGTTTTAACCTGCAAATTGATATCACTGATCGCCATAATTCACCTAAAACTAAAGAGGCAATTTGCCGCCGCAAGTGCCAAAATTAATGCTACTGGTTAGGTAAATGCAATTAACATGCCTAAAAAAGATAGTATTTTAGAGAAGTGCGTTTTTAAGTTGACGTTGATAAAACTGATTTGAAGCGAATTCATCCAGCATTTTTTGCTCCGCTTTAGCCACTTGCATTGCTTGTTTTTCAGCTTGCTTTTCGATTAATTTCGCTACTGCTTTTGCTTTCACTTGTTGTTTTAACCACAATGCTTTGCGCTGCGTAACAACTTGTTTTGCAGTATTTACTGTGCTGGCTTGCTGGCGTATTGCTTCTTCAATTTTTGCGATAAAGGCATGATATTGACTAAACCCAGCACTAGACAAACCAGAGCGACCTTTCAAATGCAGCTGCTGAGAATACTCCATGCGAAAGTTATTCAGCCCTTGCAGTTTTTGTTGATTGCTTTGTAAGTGCTGCTGGGCTTTTAAATAATCCATGCGTAAAGATTCTTCTTTATCACTCTCAAGCTTTAACAATAAATCAAGTTTACTTTGAGCCATTAACCTTGTCCTAATAACTGCGCAAGACCTTGCAGACCATCATCATAACTGATCACATCTTTCATGCCTTGCTGAAGGAATTGATTCACACGTGGCATCATATTAATTGCTTGGTCAAGCATAGGGTCGGTGCCTTTTTGGTACGCACCTAGTGTGATCATATCTTTGTTCTGTTGGTACATTGAATACACTTGTTTTAGCACTCGAGCTTGTTGCATATGCGCTTCAGATACAACTTGTGGCATAACACGAGAAATCGATTTTTCGATATCAATAGCCGGATAATGACCACTGTCAGCTAAATCTCGAGATAAAACAATGTGGCCATCTAATATAGCGCGAGCAGAGTCAGCAATTGGATCTTGCATATCATCCCCTTCACTAAGCACAGTGAAAAACGCGGTGATTGAACCTTGCCCTTCACCACCATTACCGGCACGTTCCACCAGCGCAGGCAGTTTAGCAAATACTGAAGGCGGATACCCCTTAGTCGCAGGAGGCTCGCCAACTGCTAGGGCAATTTCACGTTGCGCCATGGCATAACGGGTAACGGAGTCAAGTAATAACAATACGTTAAGACCTTGATCGCGAAAGTATTCCGCAATGGTCACTGCACTTTCACAGCCTTTTAAACGCATTAATGGTGAAGCATCCGCAGGAGCTGCAACCACCACTGAGCGCTTACGCCCTTCAACACCTAAAATTTCTTCAATGAACTCTTTTACCTCACGACCACGTTCACCCACAAGACCTACCACAATTACATCTGCTTCAGAGCCGCGAGTCATCATACCCAGTAACACTGATTTACCGACACCAGAGCCTGCAAACAGACCCATACGCTGGCCTTGACCTACGGTAATAACGGAGTTGATGGCTCGAACACCTACATCCATAGGCTGACTAATTGGTCGTCTTGCAAGAGGGTTAATTGAGTTTTGCGCAAACTTTAAGTGATGCTCAGCATTAATGGCACCTAAGCCATCAAGTGGCCGACCAAGGCCATCCACTACACGGCCAAGTAAACTCATGCCGACAGGCAACCCAGTTTCATTTAGCTTTGGGATAACTCGTGCACCAGGCAGTACGCCAGAGATGTGATCATTTGGCATCAAGTAAAGTGTTTGGTCATTAAAACCAACGACTTCAGCATCAACAAAGCCGTTAATGGTTTCAATTTTACATTGACTGCCAACAGGTGCTCTAAGCCCTTTTGCTTCTAGCGTTAAACCAACGACACGCGTCAGAATACCGGCAACAGCTGGTTTTGGGGCCTTGATATTTTTTTCATAGCGCTGTAAGCGTTCGCTTAGAGTCATTGATTGAACACTCATAATGAGCCTAAAAAGTATTAGATACCACTGCTATGCAAAAAGTTTTCCAACGTTTCTTTGACGCGGGTTTTTATTGTCATGTCGAGGGATGATTGCGGGGTTTTAATTTCGCAGCCACCACGTTCTAAAGTCGGCTCTGCAACTAACTGCCAGTGGTTATCTGCGATAGTTTGTTCGCCATAACTTTCGGTAATTAAAGCAATATCATCAGGATGTAAGTGAATACGTACTTTCGCTTGTTCTTCACCTAACGCATCAATAGCTTGCTTCAAAGCATGTAAAATGACTTCTGGTGAGGTTTTAATTTCTTGGTAAACTAAAACTTCAGTTAACATTACAGCTAACTGCACTAACTGCTTTTCGGCACTTTCATCGACTTTACATAATGGTTGAGAAAGGCTATCAAGTAAGCTTCTTAAGTTGGTCAGCTGCTCTTCTAAAATTGGCTTTATTTCTTCTTGGCCTTGCTCCTTACCAAGCTCAACACCTTCTTTAAAGCCAGCTTCTTTTCCCTCATGTGCGCCTTTTTCAAAACCATCTATATAGCCTTGCTCATGGCCTTGCTTTAATCCTTCTTCGTAGGCATCTTGACGGATTTTTTCAAGCTCAGCCATTGTTAGCGACGGAATTTCAGGCTCTTCTGGCTGCTCTTCGGCCTGCTGCTTTTGCTGCTCTTTACGATATAAGTCAGCTAAAGGCGTGCCATATGCCGTTGAACGTCCGGCGAGTTTTGTTGTATCTTGCGTCACTTCAGGAATTGGCCAGTTTTCCAATAATTCATCGGCAGCCTCACTGGCATGCACTGGGCGTCCTGTATGAAATGAAGACTTACTCATGGCTTACAGGAACTCCTCACCACCACCGCCACCAAGCATAATTTCGCCTGAGTCAGCTAAACGACGTGCCGTAGAAAGAATTTCTTTCTGTGCCGCTTCTACTTCACTAATACGAACAGGGCCCATTGCCTCAAGATCATCAGCGAGTAATTCAGCAGCACGTTTTGACATATTACCCAAAATCTTCTCTTTTAATGCTTCGTCAGTACCTTTAATTGCTTTCATTAATACATCTTGCTGTACTTCACGAAGGATCGCTTGAATACCACGGTCTTCAACATCCATTAAGTTCTCAAAGACAAACATAAGGTCTTGGATTTGCTGTGACATCTCTTCATCGTGTTCACGGATTGAATCCATTAACTGACCTTCAACATTGGTATCTAGGTAGTTCATGATATCAGCAGCCGCTTTCAAGCCACCCATTTTCGCAGCTTGCGCACCAGCTTGACCTGCGAACTGTTTCTCCATGATTTCATTCAACTCTTGCAATGCTGCTGGTTGAACTTCTTCAAGGTTTGCAATACGCATAGTTAAATCTAAGCGCACTTTTTCTGGGAATTGCGACAAGATTTCCGCTGATTGCTCTGGCTCTAAATACGATAAAACAATGGTTTGAATTTGCGGGTGCTCGTTGCGAATAATATTCGCCACTTGCTTTGAATCCATCCACTTCAATGAATCAAGACCTTTCGCCCCTGAGCCCATAACAATTTGGTCAATAAGGCTGGCTGCCTTGTCTTCACCAAGCGCTGCTGTAAGGGCTTTTTTGATAAAGTCTTCAGACTGGAAGCCAATGGTACTGAAGCTCTGAATTTGCTCAATAAACAAATTATGGACTGCGCTAATTTTCGCTTGCGATAAATCATCTAGCGCAGCCATTGCCATACCCACTTTTTGCACTTGCTTTGGCTCTAAGTGCTTAAGGATTTGCGCAGCATCTTCTTCTGATAAGCTCAGCAATAAAATTGCCGCCTTATCCACACCGTCTAATTTATCAACATCAAACGCCGGTGGTAGTTGTTTTTGTTCTTGATCAGTCATCTTCTGTTAACCACGCTTTCACTACTTGAGAAGACAGTTCTGGTTCATTTGCAACCAATGCACGAACTGCTTTGAGTAAATCTTCATCGCCATGTAAGTCTGGCAGCTGTAGTGTACCATCACTTGAGAATCCTACAGCAGCAGAGTCAAAGTCTTTATTTAGCATATCTAGCGTGCTATCACCAATATCTACACCTGCACTTAATGCATCTTCATCATATTCTTCTAGTGTATCGTCTGGGTAAATTAGACGTTTCAGCATAGGTCTTACTACAAAGACAATCAGTACGATGATAACCAGTGCACCTAATGCTAAGCGTAGCATCTTCATGAACCAATCTTGCTCCCAAAGTGGAACTTCAATCGCTTCACCAGCATCTTCACGAACAAATGGCACTGTGACAACCTCAAGTGCATCACCACGCTGCATATCAAAACCAACACCGCCTTGTAATAAACGACGAATATTTGACAATGCTTCTACAGAGCGAGGAACCATGGTTGTTTCACCATTTTCACCCACCTGCGGTACATAATCAACGGCAACTGAAACACTGATGCGACGGATAACACCGGTTTGCTGACGCTTATGCGAAATAGTTGTATCAAGCTCATAGTTACGTGTTGCTTCTTTATGCGAACGACTTGGGTTCGTTGCTGAGCCTGCTCCACCTTGGCCTGCAATTTCTGGAATATTAGAGTTAACTGGCGGCTGATTCGTTAGCGCACCAGGAATGCCCACTGCAAGACCACCGATGTTGTTTTCTTCGAACGTGGTTTCACTGCGCACTGCTGGTAAGTCTGGGTTATAACGTTTTTGTGTTTCTTCGACTGCACTAAAGTCCATATTTAAATCGACTTGCGCGGTATAGTTACCTAAGCCTACAACTGGAATAAGGATGCTATCGATTTTATTTAAGTACTCTTCTTCACGCTTACGTTCAATTTCATACTCTTTACGAGAGCGAGCAGCAAGTGAGTTTTGTGAACCTGAATTAAGTAAGCGACCATTTTGATCGGTAACAGTAACACGCTCTGGCGATAAACCTTGGACTGCTGAGGCAACAATATCAACTACTGAGTCAACTTCTTCACCGTCAAGTGTACGACCGCGTTTTAAAGTAAGCACTACCGTCGCTGAAGGTTGTTTTTCACGACGAGCAAATACGTTTTCTTTTGGAATAGCTAAAAGTACTTTGGCGCGAGTAACATTTTTTAGCTCTTCGATGGTACGTGCAAGCTGTTGCTCACGACCATGTTTTAAACGTTCACGTTCAAGGCGTTGGCTAACACCAAACCCCATGTCTTGCATGATGATGTCAGTACCTGAGCTTGGCGCTTGCTCTAGACCTTCACGAGCCATCAATAATTTAATGTTTTGGTATTCACCTTCTTCAACAGAGATGACGTTACCATCAAGTTCATAATCAATCTTTTGAGCGTCTAAAAAGTCCAGCGTTTGAATAAGCTCTTCCGTTGGCATTTTGCCAAGCGGACGCATATCTGGTTGACGAGCCCAAATAATAATAAAAATTGCGATAGCCAAACAGATTGCCAAAGCGATCACTAAAGTAACCTGGCGTAAAACATCTACACCGTTTAAGGCACTTAGGTAGCCTGACTTTTGCTCTTGTTGATCATCAGTATCGGTTGAGTCGATACCGCCGCCTGCTAAGGCTAGATCAGTTGATTGATTAGATTGCGCCACAATAATTCTCCACTACCTAGTTACACAGGCATGTTCATGATTTCTTTATAAGCTTCAACAAGTTTATTTCGAACTTGCACCGTAGCTTCAAACGCGACTGATGATTTTTGCGAAGCAATCATTACGTCAGCTAAAGAAACACTGCGATCGCCCATTTCCATTGCTGTTACTTTTTGCTTAGCATCTTGTTGTAAGCCATTCACTGTATCAAGTGCATTGGTAAGTAAATCACCAAACTGTGCCGACGATGTTGGCTGAGTTTGTGTTGGTAAATTATTAATTGAGTTACTACGGCCTACTTCTGAAGCCATAGCTTGCATTTCTTGAAATAATGCGCTGTTTTGAACTTTCATAATACTCTCTGACAATGCAGTTTACTTATACACTGATAAAGCACAAACCGTGCCACAAAATAAACCATTTAAATTCAATGGCTTGAATCATTAATTTTGCATGTCAGAGTTTTGACAGCAAACAAGCTCACAAAAATGTGAGCTTGTTTGAGCAACTTTTTGGAAGGAGTTTATGCAGGTAAGGCTATACCCAAGTCTCGCATTTGCGCCAGTTTATAACGTAACGTGCGCGGACTAATACCTAAGGTTTCTGCAACCTCTTTGCGTTTACCATTACAGCGCGCTAAGGTTTCTAAAATAATACGATGCTCTTTGTCTTTCAGCTCGTCTTTGTAATTACCTTGCTCACTCACTTGTGGCACGGTATCTAAATTAACTTCAACAGGCTGTTCTTGATATGCCGGTGCGTTGTGTGGCGGCGTAGCGACTGGCTTGATATCAACCGTAAGCAACTCTTCAATAAAGACATCATCTTGATGAATACTATTCCCATCGCATAATATCAACGCCCGTTGAATAACGTTATCAAGCTCTCGTACATTACCTGGCCAAGCATGCGATAGCAGCTTTTGTTTCGCACCCTCACTTAGTTGAGCGATAGGCTCTTTACTTTTCAGACAATGACGCTCAATTAAATGCTCAGCCAATACAATAATGTCGCCAGGACGCTCTGCTAATGGTTTCCACATTAGCGGGAATACATTTAAGCGATAATATAAATCTTCTCTAAATAGGTTTTCGCTCACCGCTTCTTTCAAATCTCGGTTACTTGTAGCAAGTACGCGAACATCAAGCTCTATGGTTTTACGACCGCCTAAGCGCTCTACTTCGCGCTCTTGAAGTACACGCAGTAATTTAGCTTGCAAGCCTAAATCCATCTCAGTGATTTCATCAAGTAAGATGGTACCACCTTGAGCTTGCTCAAATTTACCCGGACAGGCTTGAATAGCGCCGGTAAACGCCCCTTTTTCGTAACCGAATAAGGTTGCTTCAAGCATGTTTTCAGGAATAGCAGCGCAGTTAATAGCCACAAAGGGGGCATCGCTACGATTTGATTTATCGTGGATAAAACGAGCCAAGACTTCTTTACCCGAGCCACTTGGGCCGAGTACCATTACACTGGCATCTGAGCGGGCAACTTTGCTCGCGAGCTCTAATAGCTTAATACTTGACGGATCGGCAACAATTGGGCCATCGGTTTCTTTTTCCTTTTCAGGCAAATAACGACTCACCATATTAAGGAGCACTTCTGGAGCAAACGGCTTTGCCATGTAATCAATCGCGCCTAAACGCATTGCTTCTACAGCATCATCAATAGTGGCATAGGCCGTCATCATTAAGACCGGCAGCTCAGGATAATTAAGTTTAATGCTACGTAGTAGGTCAAGGCCGCTCATAGCGCCCATTTGCACATCACTAACAACCAATGAATAGCTATTTTGCTTAAGCAAGATCATCGCTTGTTCGGCGCTATCTGCAGCAACGCAATCAATACCCGACATTTCAAGGGTATCGATCAGTGCTTCTCGTAAGCCTGCGTCGTCTTCAACGACTAAAATAGAGTTAGTATTCATTTTGCCTCCGCTGACATTGGTTCTGCACTAATTGGCAAGATCAAACTAAAACATGCTCCCCCATGAGCATTATTAGTCACTTCAACCCGTCCTTGGTGCGCATTGGCGACTGAACTTACAACTGCAAGTCCAAGCCCCGTGCCTTGGCTTTTGGTAGTGTAAAAAGGTTCGAATAATTTGTTGGCATGACGTAAATCAACACCTGGGCCATTATCACTGACACTTATACGAACACAGTTTTCGCTAGTTTCGTCACGTTCGGCACTCAGGGTTACCACAGCCTCAGAGCCAATAATTTGAATACTATTGTGGATCAGGTTTTGAATAGCACTCGCCAGAGCAGTTTTATTACCCATAATTTCAATATCTGGCTCAGGCAAGTTCACGCTAAGTTCACTGTTATTTTGTGCAACCATAGCATCAGCACCGGCTTTTACTTCATTAAGTAACTGTTGCATTGAAACGCTTTCGACAACTTGTTGCTCACCACTTTTGGCAAATAACAGCATATCGTTCACTTGGGTTTCTAAGTCTTTTAAACGCGACATTAGCTTCGTATGAAAGTTGCCACGCGAGCTTTCAGGCAATCGCTTTGAGCCTAAATTTGCGGCATACAGCATGGCCGCTGATAACGGTGTTCTGACCTGATGAGCAAGCGAAGCAACCATTTTGCCAAGCGCACTTAAGCGCTGCATATGTGCAACTCGCTTTTGTAAGCGTCTGGTTTCAGTTAAATCTGTCATTAAAATTAACTGTCCTGGCTCTGGAGCAAGCGCAGTAATATCAAGCTTAATTAAACGGCCATCCTTAAGTGATACTTCATGTCCATCGTCTTGCTGTGGTCGAAATGAGCGTTGAATTACGCTAAACCACTTTTCACCTTCGAGGGGTTCACCTAGCATATCAATGGCAATTTGATTGGCTTTTGCGATCATGCCTCGGCCATCTAAAACCACCACACCCGCAGGCATGGTATCAACCAAATGACCTAACCAACTGGCTTGTAGGCGCAGCTCACTCAATTCACCAACATACTCTTCTTGTTGTAAGCATGGGTTATATTGTTTGGCTGTGATAAATTGTGGTTTTAGGACATTTGCTAAGGCCATAATCGATACTCAAAAAATCGTGTCTACCAAGCTAAATGCACAATCCGTACCAAATTTATTTTTGTTTTATTTCAATAAATTAAAGACCAAATAACACTGACAAAAAAATGACAATCGCGAGGGAATAATGCAAAAAGAACACCATTGCCGTTGCCCATGGCTCGATACCAGCAAAGAAGATTATGTGGCCTATCACGACCAAGAATGGGGGGTGCCATTGTATGATGATCACCGCTTATTTGAATTTATAACCTTAGAGTCAGCACAAGCGGGACTGAGTTGGTATACCATACTTAAAAAGCGTGATGGCTATCGCAGTGCCTTTAAAAACTTTGTTGTCGAAGAGGTTGCCAAAATGACCGAAGACGACGTCGAAAGGTTAATGCAGTTTGAAGGTATTATTCGTAATCGCGCTAAAATCGCAGCCACTATCAATAATGCGCAACGTTTTATTGAGATTCAAAAAGAGTTTGGTAGTTTCTCAAATTACCAATGGCAGTTTGTTGGTGGCAAGCCATTGGTAAACAACCTTGATAAATTAGAGGATTACCCTGCTATTACTGAAGCCTCAACAGCATTCGCCAAAGATTTAAAAAAGCGCGGCTTTAAGTTTTTAGGCCCGACGACGGTGTATGCCCACATGCAGGCCTGTGGCATGGTAAATGACCATAGCAATGATTGCTTTAGAAAAGCTGAGATAATTAGTGAATATTAAAAAGATAAAACCGAGGAAGACACCTAACGCAGCTTAGTCACGCGTTAGGTTGTATTTCTTCATTTTTTCGACCAGTGTGGTGCGCCTAACACCTAAAATTTCGGCAGCACGTGCAACAACGTAATCATAGCGCTCTAATGCTTGGCTGATTAAGCTAATTTCTAGCTCAGCAAGATACTCTTTCAGCTCAATTCCTTCATCTGGTAGTAAACCTGAGTCAACCGTTGTTGCTGGTACATCAGGTTCTTCATCATCATAATCACTAAAGCCAGTACTGAAAATATCGTTGAAAGCATCTCGCTCCATCAACTCTTCTGGGTACTCAGGCTCATAAGCCTCAACTTCAATATAACGATATTTAGCTGGAAGGTCTGGCACATCAACTACTTTATCAGGGAACATGATTACCATGCGCTCAACTAAGTTAGCAAGCTCACGAATATTCCCCGGCCACGCATGCTCTTTTAAGCTTTGAATCGCACGCTCAGTAAATTTGGCCGTTGTGCCACTTTGCTCGTTCACACGACGCATTAGCTCTTTTAAAAGTAGAGGAATGTCGTCGGCACGCTCACTAAGCGAAGGGTTTTCAATTGGAAATACGTTTAAACGATAGAAAAGGTCTTCACGGAAGTCGCCCTGTTCAATCATTTCTTCAAGATTGCGATGGGTTGCAGCAATAATTCGTACATCAGCTTGAATAGGCTTAGTACCCCCTACTCGCTCATAGCTACGCTCTTGCAACACACGTAGTAGTTTAACCTGCATTTGCAAAGGCATATCACCAATTTCATCTAGAAACAGCGTACCGCCTTGCGCTAATTCAAAACGCCCTTTTCGTGCAGAAATAGCGCCCGTAAAAGCACCTTTTTCGTGGCCAAATAGCTCACTTTCAAGAAGCTCGCCTGGGATAGCACCACAGTTTACCGGCACAAATGGCCCGGTATTTCGTTTAGAGAGTAAATGAACGTTACGTGCAACAACTTCTTTACCTGTGCCTGACTCACCTAAGATCAGCACATTGGCATCGGTTTTAGCTACTTGTTCAATTAAAAAGCGCACATCTTTTACGGCTTCGGTTTCACCGACTAAACCATCAAATGATTTGTTAGATTTAGCTTGTTTATGGTCACCCGGTAGCATGCGCTGATATTGCTGACAATCATGCAATAGCTGAGTAGTAACATCATGGTTAAACGGCTCACAAATTAAACCAACTACATTAGCAATGCTTAGTAACGGTTTGAGTGTTTCACCAATTAATAAAAACGGAATGGCAGGAAACTGTTTGATCACAGCCTCGTGATTTAGCTGCTGTAAAGCACCAAGAATGACCATACATTCTTGCTGTTGATGTTTTTCACAAAAAGACTGTAATGTAGTCTCATCAACTAATTGTGCAGTTTCACCAATGAAGGTAAGTGCTGCATGTAAACCTATCGCACGATTATTATTATTGTCTAAAATTAAGATCATTATTGGCGAACCACAGTTACCACGAGGTTAGTTAATTTCTAAATTGTAAGCGAGTTTAGGAGGGATGCAAGCGCTAAGCGGCAATTTATTGACATCAACGCCAAAAAATAGTCACTTAGCACTAAAATTTAATACTAAAGAATTAAAGTAAACCTAATATAGATTCGGCTGAACGATTTGCCTGACCACGTAAGGCAATCGATGCTTGCGATAAAATATCATTAGCTACTTGATCAGACACAGCTTTTGCATAGTCAGTATCTTCTATTCGGCTTTGGCTCGCAGCAATGTTCTCTCGCTGGTTGCCTAAACCTTTTATCGTACTCGCCAAGGTGTTTTGAAAAGCGCCTAGCTCAGCTCTTTGGGTGTTAATTTCCTCAGCTGCTTGGTCGCTAATATCAATCGCAGCTTGAGCTCCTGCTTGGGTTGAAATATCGATTCCTGCAATAACTGAAGCAATACTGCCATCAGATGGCGTCACTGATTGTGTGGTGTTGGCATCAGGACCAACTTGAAACGACACTTGCTCACCATCAAATAGAGGTTTACCACCGAATGTGGCATTTTCGAATGTTTCTGATATTTGCGTTTGTAATTGCGACACTTCTTCTTGAAGTGCAGCCCTATCACTGTCTGTGAGCGCACCATTACCCGCTTGAATAGACAGCTCTCGAATGCGAGAAACGGCATCATTTACACCAGATAGATTTGACTCTGTCACTTGTGAGTAAGAAATGCCGTCGTAAGCATTGTTAATTGCTTGACTGTAGCCATCTTGCTGCGATGTTAATCGATCAATAATTTGCAGTGCAGCGGCATCATCTGCCGCTGAGTTTACTTTTTTACCTGATGCTAGTTGCTCAGTAAGCTTATTACCCGTTTGCTGAGTTTGGTTTAAAAACCCGGTATTGGGTGATTGAATTTTCATGGCGGCCTCCGACAAACCGATTGCTTAAATTATAGCTTAATTTGCCAAATTTTGTACTTTGTACCATGGTTTAGATAAATTAACTTGGCATCTGACTTGCTAGTGTATTAGTTAATAGTTAAATTACTGAGAATTGTGTCAAAATTCTCACTTTGCGTATCAAACGCCAATGAAAAATAACTCGGGTAACACTATGTTCGACAATAAAACAATTTTAATTACCGGTGGTACCGGTTCATTCGGTAAAAAATACGTCAAAACGCTTCTAGAACGTTATAAACCCAAGAAGATTATTATCTTCTCACGGGACGAACTCAAACAGTTTGAAATGCAGCAAGAGTTTGACCAACCGTGTATGCGGTATTTTATTGGTGATGTACGCGATAAAGAAAGGCTTCGCCGTGCTATGCGCGGCGTGAACTATGTGATTCACGCAGCAGCATTAAAACAAGTTCCAGCCGCTGAATACAACCCAATGGAGTGCATCAAAACTAATATCAATGGCGCAGAGAATGTAATTGACGCCGCCCTTGATAATAACGTAGAAAAAGTCATTGCACTGTCGACTGATAAAGCCGCGAATCCAATCAACTTATATGGTGCGACAAAACTTGCATCAGACAAGTTATTTGTTGCTGCTAATAATATTGCTGGCGGCCATAAAACAACTTTTTCAGTAGTAAGATACGGTAACGTAGTGTGTTCGCGTGGCTCTGTTGTGCCTATTTTCCAAAAGTTTATCGACCAAGGCCGCGACCATATACCAATTACTCATGAAGAAATGACTCGCTTTTGGATTAGCCTGCAACAAGGTGTTGATTTTGTTTTAACTAACTTTGAGCGTATGTTAGGTGGCGAAATTTTCGTTCCGAAGATCCCTTCAATTCGTATTACTGATCTTGCCAAAGCAATGGCACCTGAATTACCAATTAAGGTTATAGGTATTCGACCAGGTGAAAAGTTACATGAGGTCATGTGCCCGGCCGACTTATGCTTTGAAACGTACGAATATAGCGACCACTTTGTTATCGCTCCGGGTATAAAATTCAGTAGTCGTAGCAATGATTTTACTGTGAATGCTATTGGTGAAAAAGGCAAAAAAGTTACCCAAGGTTTCGAGTATAACTCGCTTGATAACCCTGAATATATGAGTATTGAAGAAATTAAAAACTTCAATGTTCAAGCATTATTGTAAAATTTATTATGACGAATAAGGTAATTCCTTACGGCAAACAAAGTATTTCGCAAGAAGACATCAATGCCGTAATTGATGTATTAAAGTCTGACTGGTTAACACAGGGCCCTGCTGTTCCAGCATTTGAAAGTGCCATTGCAGAATATTGTGATGCTCACTATGCCTGTGCCACTAACAGTGCGACTTCAGCGTTACATATTGCTTGCCTTGCTTTAGGCGTAGGTAAAGGTGACATTGTATGGACGTCGCCAATCTCCTTTGTCGCATCGAGTAACTGCGCCCTGTATTGTGGCGCAGACATCGATTTTGTTGATATCGACCTTGAAACAGGCAATATGTCTGTTGCAGCGCTTCAAGAAAAGCTAACGTTAGCCAAACAAAGCCAGCAACTTCCTAAAGTCGTGATCCCTGTTCATTTAGCTGGTCAGTCATGCGATATGGCAGCAATCAAAGCACTTGCCAAAGAGTATGGTTTTAAGGTTATTGAAGATGCCTCGCATGCTATTGGCGCGAAGTACAAAGATAAGCCTGTTGGCAGCTGTATTTATTCAGATATTACTGTGTTTAGCTTTCATCCAGTCAAGATAATTACATCTGCTGAAGGGGGGATGGCGGTTACCAACTGTGCTGAGCTCAACAAAAAAATGAGCCGCTTGCGAAGCCATGGTATTACTAATATTCCTGAAGAAATGACCGAGCCAAGTCACGGCCCTTGGTATTATCAACAGTTAGAGCTTGGTTTTAATTATAGAATGACTGATATGCAAGCCGCTTTAGGACTGAGTCAGTTAAAGCAGCTAGACAACTTTGTATCAGTGAGAAACGACATTGCAACAACATATAACCATGCGTTTGCAAATTCAACGCTAGCTCATTTAACACAATCGGATGATTGTTACTCTAGCTACCATTTATATATTGTTCGTTTAACCCAATGTAACGTAGAAAAACACAAGTCAGTCATTACAGGTATGCGCGAGCAAGGAGTTATTGCTCACTTGCATTATATACCGATCCATTTACAGCCTTATTATCAAGCTTTAGGCTTTTCGGAAGGTGATTATCCAAATGCAGAAACTTACTACAAACAGGCTGTTACTATTCCTCTGCACCCAACTATGACAGAAGATGAGCAGCAATTAGTTATCGATACATTGATTGGTTTAGTATGAAGCTTGCTCTAGGTACAGTGCAATTTGGCTTAAATTACGGTGTCAGTAATAAGCGTGGTCAACCAAGCATTGCCAAGGCTCATGCCATTTTAGATATTGCAAAAGACGCAGGCATTACAACATTAGATACCGCGCTTGGTTACGGCGAAAGTCACAAAGTGTTGGCATCCTATCCTTCGATTAATGACAGCTTTAACATAGTTACTAAGTTACCTCCTCTACAAAAAGAGCAATTTTCTAATCAGGATGCAGATAATTACATTGCATTAATTGAGCAATGTTTTTCAGATTTTAAAACTCAAAAACTAAACGCAATCCTATTTCACGAAGCAAGCGACATTGAGAAACAAGGTGTAGCGCCCGTTTTAGCGTGTTTAAAACAACGACAATTAGAAAATCAATTAGCGAGTAAAGGAGTTTCTTTGTATTCAGGTGCTGAGATGGATAGCTTCACACAGTTGAGCGAAATAAACCTTGTGCAAATACCTTATAATGCATTTGATACCTACTTTAAAGACACTGGCGCTCTTTCATTACTAAGTAAAAACAATACTCAAGTGCACGCTAGATCTTGTTTTTTACAAGGCTTGTTATTAATGCCCATCAATGAGTTAGCTAGTTACTTTAAACCTTGGAAGCAAAATTTAGAATCATTTCATCAGTTAGCGCAGCATCTTGGTGTATCGGCACTAACACTCAGCCTTGCATATGCTTTAAAAGAAGATGAAATAGATAAAATAGTTGTCGGTGTGAACTCAGAGTCTGAGTTAGAGCAAATTTTAGAGGCCTATCAAAGCAGCATCAAAATCTCTCACGACGTGCTCAATGAAATGACTGTAAATGATCCAAGACTCACCAATCCAGCAAATTGGCAACTATAAATAGTTTAGAAAAATGATTGATTGCCGATAAATGGCTATGATCAAAAAAGGCAGATATATATGAATGACAACAATAAACAATTAAAACTTGCCTTTATTGGCGGTGGTAATAACTCAGCTGTAGGCTATGTTCACTTCGCCGCAAGTCAACTCGATAACAAGTTTGCAGTAGTTGCAGGTGCCTTTTCAAGAAATCCCGATGAAAATAGTGCAACAGCGCAGAGATGGGGAGTTTCAGAAAAGCACTTATACAACGATTGGCAAGAGCTTGTAGAGCAAGAGAAAAACCATGTTGATGCATTTGTTATACTGACACCAACACCCCATCATATTGAGGTAATAACCACGCTTCTAAAGGCGAATTTACCGATTATTTGCGAAAAAGCACTTGTTACCGGCCCTGCAGAAGTCGCTGAAATTGAAGCCTGCTACGATAAAAATAAACACTTTCTAGCTGTTACATACAACTACAGTGGCTATGCGATGGTCAGAGAGTTGAAACACCTAGTAAAGCAAGGTGCACTTGGCACTATCCAAAAAATTCACCTTGAAATGCCACAAGAAGGATTCAGAAGGCCGCCAGATATTGCAGGTAAACCATCGATGCCACAAGCATGGCGTTTAAAAGATTTTGAAGTGCCAACTATTTGCTTGGATTTAGGAGTGCATTTACACCACTTATCAACATACTTACTTGAAATGGAGCCAACGGAAACAATCGCACAATTTACTAACCATTCTCAATACCCAAATTTAATTGATGATGTAAATATGTTGCTGAACTACCCAAATAACATAAAGGGTAGTATGTGGATGTCAAAAACGGCGATAGGTCACCGCAATGGACTTCAAATCAGAATATACGGTGACAAAGGAAGCGCGCGTTGGTTCCAACTAAACCCTGATGAATTAGAGTTAAACTACAATGACGGGCGCAGAGAAATCTTAGATAGAGCCGGACAGTGTGAGTATGCTAACCAATTTAGATATAACCGAATGAAGCCAGGTCACCCAACAGGATTTGTTGAAGCTTTTTCTAATTTATATACAGATATTTACGAAGAACTTTGCTGTTACTTAGCTGGTACAGATAAAAAAAGTGACTATGTATTTGGCTTAGAGCAAGCAAAAGACGGCTTGAATTTATTTTCTGCAGCAAATAGCTCTGTAAAAGAGAAAGCGTGGGTCAAAGTTTATTGATGTCTCTTCTACACAATAAAAATATTTCAGAAAAGTTATTGAAGGAAAATGTATGCACTATTTTCAAATGGTAGGGTTCAATGGCAAGAAAAACTTAAAATTGCTTATGGGGGATACCAGTACAGGTAACTTAAAAGAAATTGATAAAAGAGTGTTATTTAAAAGACATGTTGAAGTCATTAACCTTGAGTTATCTTACGAGTGTAACCGAAAGTGTGATTATTGCCCTGTCAGTTTTTCTGATAGACAAAACTCTCAGTCTTATATGAAAGAGAACCTGATAGAAAAAGTCTGCAAAGAATTATCAGAGATCCGATACGATAACAAAATATCACTAAACCTTTATAATGAACCGCTTTTAGATAAGAAACTAGCTGATAAAATTTGTACTATTCGCAAATACCTACCAGCTGCACACATTGGGTTTAACTCAAATGGTGATTTTTTGCGATTACCTTTACTAAAGGACCTTTCTAATAGTGGGTTAAATCATATTTGCGTTACATTACACCCGTTACCTAATGTCAATCAAGATAATACAATAATTCAGCGTAGATTACTTAAGATACTGAAAAGGCTTGAATATAATTTCATTGATGATGAATTAGATATTTCTTTCATTGAATTAAACAACTCTTTCTCATGCTATGTAGAAGGTGTCAGAATATTGATTCAATGGCCAGACTGGAGAAAGGACGGTACAAATAGGGGCGGCACACTTGAGAATAACAGTGCTGAAGTAAACAAAAGAGTCTCTCCTTGCGCTAGGCCGTTTCGTGAGTTTACAATTTTTTATGACGGTAATGTTCAGCCATGTTGTGAATCATTTCACGATAACAAATTTAACTTGGAGAATGTTGGTAATATTTCTGATCAAAATCTATTTGACCTATATACTTCGAAAAAATTAAACCAGATGAGACGGTCACTATATGACTTCAGTGAGAAAACGGGTATTTGCTCTGAATGTACGGTTAGAGACTTTAGTTCATATTCTGAAGATAAGTCAAGAAAAGAGCTATTAGCTGAGATTAAAGACTTTTCTATTCCTGAAAAGATCGACTGCCAAACTAAATTTGATTAAATCTCACTTTGCTACCCTTCAGCTAGGAGTTTAGTCTATTTATGTATTTCAATATTAACAGCTTTTTAATGACTATAACCATAGGATACATATGGATATTAAAAATTTAATTGAAACTGAACTAAGCTATTTTAAGCCAATTCTAGATAGTCAATCTAAAGTTAGTGATAACAATTTAGCTATATGGAGAAACGAAACCGTCCAGCAGAGACAGGAACGGATTTCTTTAGAATGTTACGATCTATTGAAAGGCCAAGTTTCTTATGGTCCATTTAAAGGGCTCAAGTTAAATAAGGACACTTGGTGGGGTAAATTAGATCTTGGCTCAATGTTACTTGGGCTATATGAGAAAGAAATACTCGATATCATTTCTAATATCAAACAAGATGAGTATTCTAACTTCATAGATATAGGTGCTGCTGATGGCTATTATGCGTGCGGTATTCTAAATTCGAAAAAAATAAACAACGCTATATGCTTTGAGCAAAGCCAAAAGGGCCAGGAAGTAATTCATCAAAATTGGATAAATAATGGTTCTTTGGGAAGCTTAACAATCTACGGTGAGGCAAATCTACAGAGTCTTGAAAAACTATCTGAAGAAGATGTTCAAAACGCGCTAGTGTTAATAGATATCGAAGGTTTTGAGTTCGAATTACTAACTACTGAAGTCCTAGCTGTACTGAAAAATTGCACCATCATTATTGAAATACATAACTGGGCAGATGATTTTATAAATAAATATCGCACTCTGCTTATGAATGCAGCAAAACATTTTAAAATTGAACCATTGAAACCGGTTGATAGAAGTTGCTTTAATTACCCTGAACTACGCCACTTTACTGATGACAATAGAGCTCTATTAATATCAGAAAGGCGTCCATGTCTAATGAGGTTTATAAAATTAACACCTCTTTAAGTATTAGACTTTGAGGTATAGCTAAAGTTATTACAACTCTAGCTATATCTTTCTTTTACATTCTGACGAAGAATTTTGCCTAAACTACTTCTTTCAAAACTATCAATCTGCTCTAACACTCTAGGCTGTTGATAATCGGTCAATTGCTGTAAACACAGCTTCTTTAATTCTGTTTCATTTACTGACGCCGAAAGCGTCGTATAAACGACTTTTATTACCTCACCAAACTGAGAGTCTGGAATTGAAAAAGCCACGCAATCTTCAATGTCTTTATGCATTTTTATCACGGCTTCAATATCTTGAGGGTATACATTGATCCCCCCACTTGAGATCAACTCTTTTTTACGGCCGACATAATATAAATAGCCTTGCTCATCGAGGTAACCTAAATCTCCGGTTTTGAAAAAATCACCAAGATAATAAGCTTCTCGCGTTTTTTCCGGTAATTTATGATACCCGCTAAACCCGGTTGTTGTTTTACAACAAATTTCTCCAACTTCAGTTGCAGCTAATTCTTGGCCATGCTCATCGGTAATTTTCACAGTAACAAATGGTAAAGCATTGCCTACACTGCCGCTCAATTCAGGGTGTTCTGATACCGCGAAATCAGTCACAACACCAACCTCTGAAGCTCCGTAACACTCGTGTAAGCGGCAACTAAGCAAAGAAAGTAAGCTTTGTTTACTCTCTTTATCTAATACCGCCGAAGAGGATACTAGGCAGCGTAAAGAGCTCAAATCATGCCCTTCAACGCCGTTTTGAATTAAGCTTACTAATTGAGATGAAACGGCAAATAGAAAACTCACTTGGTGCTGTTCAATTGCTTGTAGCCATAGCTTCAAATTAAACTTTGGTAATACAACCGTTGTTGCACCAAGCATCAACGGCATGAGCACACCACGCTGAGCTAGCGAGTGGTACATAGGAGTCGCTACGAGAATAACGTCATCGGGCGTTAATCCGTAGTAGTTTATGGTCGCATCAAATGCTCTATTTACTTTACATGCTTGGCTCAACACTATTGGCTTAGGTTGACCGGTAGAACCAGAAGTCATGGTTAAGATGTAAGGTGCTTGCGTATCAATTGTATCAGTAAAAAAGCATTCTGCTTCAGCTTGTTGAACACAAAGCCAATTTGTTTCATTAGCAACACTTTGGCCTAATGTTATTAAATTTTCAGCTTCAATAAGATTATCTGCAAGAAGTGATTTGCTAATGGTCGGCCAAGCAATCACCTTAGCAACGGGGGTTTTCTTAAGAGCAACGGTTAGAGCAAGCCCTTTTAAGCTAACAGGTAACGGCACTGCGGCTAAACCTAATTTAGCGATTGCCAGCAATGAAACAATAAATTCAATACCGTTAGGTGCAAATATTGCGACACGTTGGCCTTGTGTAACACCTTGTTTTAAAAAATGGCTAGTAAGCTTAATAACTTGCTGATTTAATTCATCATACGTTACGCTTTGCTGTTGAAAAACAACAGCTACCTTAGTGGGGTTGTTAGCGACATGCGTAGCAAATAACTCATAAATACCTTTATCCACCTACTCACCCTTTTCCTACAAAATTAAAATCATCAATCGAAGCATTTGGAAATAAATGTTGGGTCACTGCCATTTTTTTCGCATCCCCTGCAATAGATTTAAATCCTGCTCGCTGATTAAGCAAATTTACAAACTTATTTTCTTTATTAATAACGGCTACCCACATTGCATCTGGGTATGTTTGCTCAGTCTCTTTTAGTTGCCAATCTAATACTAGTTGAGCATGAGCAAAATTAACATCGTCACTTGCAGCAAACCAACCACCAATTAAATAATTTTGCTGCTCTATTTCATACAATTGATGCCAAACGTAAAGTAACGGCTTACCTTTAACTTCCATTACATAAGAGTCGCGACGATTAGCAAACCACCAGCAATAATGATCAAGTTGATCGATATCTTTTGTGATCGTCATTCGCCAAGCATTGTTCGGTAAGTTTCTCGCTGCCAAATAGCGGTTTATGTCCTGATCAACCACTCGCCTTAACGTGATTGTGTCGGTTAAATGCTGGTGCTGGCTTTCAATTAAGTTGCTATTGCCTTGAGTAACCTGGCTAGAAGCTAGCTCTGAAGTAATTAACTTGGCAACACGACTTGCACCTTCGCCATCAATTTTTACAGCAACATTTTCACGCATTAGGTGGATGCGCTCTATATTTTGTAGCATTGCTAAAATGAGCTTTAAAACCTTTTCTGGCGGATAGTCTATTAAGTTTGCGATATGGAAATAATGCCCCAGATCATCTAATGCAGTTTGTTGATTTTCTTGGTTCTTTGCGATTGAGAAGGTTAACGCAGGGGTTTTAGTCGCGGCCAGCTCATACAAGGACGTGCCTAAAGCGCCAACAAACAAGGTGCAGCTTTTATAGTATTTGGCTAAACAACGAGGTGCTTCAATTAAATTTAATTGCGAGTTACCTAAAGCTAACTCATGTAGCTGAGTAACGGATGTAGCATTAGGGCCTATAATTAGATTAACTTTATACTCTGGCGCTGTTTCAAGAATTAATCGTATGATTTCAGTAAGCTGTTTCCAATCGCCACCACCGCCGAGAGAGAACATAAGCTCTTTATTTGAGCGCTCTGTTTGTTCGCAGTTTCGATAAGCCCTAGACAGCATCGAAAAATCAGGACCAAGTAAAAAGTTTTGTGATTCAAGTGCTGTACTTTGATAACGAGACGAAGTCTTTTCAGCATTCCATTTACTATCGATAACCAGCTCTGCTAAATGGTCTCTTTCAAGATCATCGACCGCAATAATCGATGGCACATATTTAGCCATCTCTGATTCCCATTCAATATCAAAACGATAGCTATCAACAAGTAATTTATCAATGATGAGTTGTTGCTCGTTGAAAAGCTGAACACAGTTAGCCGCATCTTCTATCTGTGTTTTTGCATAGGGTAATAAATGTATATTCCCGAGTTCTTTAGTTAAATGATCCGACAATTGTGTATCGACTAAAAAAACAACTTCTTCACCTAAACATTGCAACTCTAACGCGAGCCATTTGCAACGCATAAAGTGGCCCAAGCCACATAGTGTATCGACTCTAATTGCTATCATTTAACTTCACTAACGCAGTCGCTAAATTTCCTACTTTTGCATTTTCACTGTCTACCATTAACTCTGGAGGAACAGCAATACCATATTCGGTTTCTAAGCTCATTATAAGGCTCAGTATTTCAAATGAGTCTAGCGCCCCTGCAGCTACAAAGTCATATTCAGCAATGTCAGCATCTTCAACAAATACGCCGCGTTCTAATAAAAATTGCTGAACCGAATGGATTAAGTCTTGTTTCATATCGCTCACTTTAGATCACTCCAAGACAATTGAGTGCCACAGCGTAATTCTTTATTAACTGTTCGCCCAATAAGGCTTGGCAGCTCTTTTGGCATAATTTCGCCGCCCCCAGGACGCATTTGTCTTAAATGCTCAGGGCTCAGCTGCTCTCCAGCTTTAATATCTTTGATAATGTAAACACAGCGACGTGCTTTTGAAGCAACGGATGGGTAATCAACTTTGCCCAGTGCTTTTTCAATTTGTCTCACACCATGAACAAGGGCCTGAAGCTCCGATGGCGTCATTGAAAAAAAGCTATCTGCAGTATTGTCTGTTTTGTCTAATACAAAGTGCTTTTCTATCATGCATGCACCGACGGCAACTGAAGCCAGTGGCACATCATTTCCCAGTGTGTGATCAGATAAACCAACCGGACATTCAAAAGCCTGTTGCATATGAGGGATAGTTCGCAAATTAATAGTCTCTGCAGGAGCGGGATAAGTGCTTGTACACTTCATCAATGCAAGTTCAGTAACACCCGCATCTTCAGCGACTTTTACCGCCTCAGCAATTTCAACTAACGTCGCACCACCTGTAGACATAATAACGGGTTTACCGGTAGCCGCTACATCACGAATTAATTGGTGGTCAATTAATTCCGGTGAAGCAATTTTATAGGCTGGAGCATCTAATTGTGCTAATAAATCGACTGCCGATTTATCGAATGGTGATGAAAAACAAGTAAGTCCAAGTTTTGCTGATAGTTCAAACAGTTCCGCATGAAAATCCCAAGGCATATAAGCTGTCTTGTATAAATCATGTAAGTATTGACCTTGCCATGGACCCGTCGCTTCAAAGTGTGGAAGTTTACAATCCATGGTTAAAGTATCTGCGGTGTAAGTTTGTAGCTTAATCGCATCAGCACCGGCTTCATGAGCGGCATGAACTAACTCTTTAGCTTTATTTAAACATTGACCATGGTTAGCTGACATTTCAGCGATGATATAACAAGGGTGATCGTGCCCTACCCATGTATCAGCTATTTTAAATTCTTTCTTAAACATATTACCCAACTTGAACTTGTTCTACGTGCTCATTGATCTTAAGTATATCAGGATGAGAGCTTAGCATTTGTTTTAATTCATCAAATGTGAAATCAGTACGGTAATCGAATAAGCTATAAATGGCTTTAATTAACTCATAATCAGCTGGCTCATCTAAAGTTAAACGCCAATGACTGAAATCATCAACGTTCTTATAGTCAGCCACTTTCATATTTCTGCAAATATATTGCGTCATATGTTCTTTTTCAAAATCTTCTGTTGCACATTCAAAGGCTGATTTAAGCGCCTCAAAAGTAAACACTTCTGTATCAAAACCATTAGGAAAACCACAGTGAGGGCCAGCCGAAATATAATCATACTCACTGCGCACACTATAGAAGTGGTCTATAACACGTGCGGTTTCAGTTAAATCAATGAGAGGACAATCACTGGTACAACGAACAATCACAGTATCTAAGTTTGCCTTTACAAACTGTGCAGCTAGGTAATAGCGACTTAATACATTGTTAGTGTCACCTTCAACGTATTTCACACCCAGTCGTTCACACAACTCAGTGATCGGTCGTTGAGTGCCATCATCTGTTGTCGCGATAATGATCTTCTCTTTAAAAGGAGCTAATCTTTCAAGCATCACTTCTAATACTGGCTTTGTTCCAAGAGGTAGCATTACCTTTTGAGGTAAACGAGATGACGTCATTCTAGCTTGAATTACAATATAAAAATCGTTGTTCAGAAGCTTTGAAACAAGCTGTTCAGTATAATTATTCAACAACTTAAAACTCCCATAACATTGTTAGACCGCCATCATTTCGACCATCATCTACAACTTTAAAACCTATTTTATAATAAGCCGAAACGGCAGCAGTATTAGCTGAGTCAACACCAAGCTGCATTTTAGTAATACCTAATTGCTGCTTTGCATGGCGTGCAAAACATTCAATTACTTCCTTTGCAACCCCTTTGCCATGCCACGCTTTTTCACCAATCAGAATCCCCATTTCAACACAATCGCGGCTTTTTCCTTTGATGATAAACTTAATATTTCCAATATGCTCATCACTATCAAGAGTAAAAATGCCATAAAAATACACATCTTTATCGGCCAGCTGCTCTTCAATATATGCAACAAGGCCACTGCTAGACTCTGGTTTATTTAGGATGAATTCGCTAACACCTGAATTCAACCAGTTTAAATACTTAGCCGATGCATCCGCTGCTTCTAAGTATCTTAGTTTAAACCTATCTGAAGTCAGTAAGTTCATCTTAATTCAGCCTTTTAAAGCCCGAGGTTGATGGAATAACATGTGCCAGTAACTCTGGGTTTTCAATCGCATCGGCTATGGCAGAAAACGCATTATCAACCGCTTTTAAATAAGTCTCAACGTGGTGCTTTTTGTGCGCATACATGCAGTAAAACATATTAGTTGCTAATACACCTTGCTCTAACATTTTCTCAATAAAGTAGGATTTAAGCGTCAAAAAGTTTTCATTCTTTAAACTAAAGTGGCAAAGGGCATCAATACCAGAAACATGAATTTCAAGGCCATGCTTTTGCGCTAAACTTAGCCAGCCATCCTTAATTTTTGCACCGATTACAGCTAGATGCTCATGGACTTGGTGTTGCTCGTAATAGTTAATCGTTGCTAATGCAGCAGTAGGCCCTACTCGTTCAGTCCACATAGTGCTAGATATAAAACTAGTTTGTGCTGCATCCATCCATTTAGACTTGCCTATTACGGCAGCCATAGCATAGCCATTAGCCATTGCCTTAGAAAAAACTGCAATATCAGGATTAATACCCAGCTTCAAATGCGATCCGCCACAGTTGATCCTAAAGCCCATAGATATTTCATCAATAATTAATGGGATATTTAATCGTGCTGCAATCGCCTCAACTTGCTGCCAGTATTCTTCAGATGGGGCAAAATTTCTCATTGGCTCCATCACGATAGCAGCAAGCTCATCACCATTTTCTGCAACTAACTGCTCTAGCGCTTCGATATCATTAAAAGGAAAAGGGAGTGCTGTTCCTGCTAGCGCTTTTGGAACACCTTTAGGTGAAAGGCCAGGAATTAAATGGTCGTTAAGATTACTATTACTTGTAACATTGGCAGATAAGTACCAATCATGCCACCCATGATAACCACTAAAAGCAATTTTATCTTTACCTGTTGCTGCTCGTGCAATACGCACTGCGACAGTCATTGCTTCACCGCCACAACGGGCATATCTAACTTCTTCAGACCAAGGGTGTAATTCTAATAACTTCTCAGCAAGCTCAACATCCTCAGGGCAATTTAAGCTAGAACTAACCCCATTGCGAATAGAGTTAATAACCGCATCATCAACTTCATCTACCGCATAACCTAGAATATTTGCACCGATACCCGAAATAGACATATCGAGGTACTCATTACCATCAAGATCCCAAACTTGGCATCCCTTTGATTTAGAAAAATACCCAGGCCAAATATTGGTACTAAACATATCTGGTCGCTTAGAAAGCAATTGGGTTAAGCCAGGGATGATTGACTTTGCTTTTTTTTGTAAAGATAAGCTTTTTTCTAATTTTTTATTATTCATTAATAAATCCGCTAAAAGTGAAAAAAGAATTCGCAACTACTCGTTTAAATGACTTTACTTGCACAAGCGAATATTAGCTTTGTAGTACTCAGGTGCCGAATCAATAAACTCAATCCAATGCTGGAGTGCTTTTAAATAGTAAGGCATTATTTGCTCTTCATCCCCAAAGTTGTACAACAGAGATATCAAAAGAGCTGTCGTGTATAAGGTTTCCCCTTCCATCATTAGAAAAATATTTAAATATTTTGCATTATCTTTAAATGAATAGAGATAGCGAATACTTTTAAGTAATGCATCTAACGCATCACCTCGAGTGCTTACATCTTCTTTTAGTATATTTGCAAACGTAGAACAAAACTCTTCAAATTCATTGTATTGCAAATATGACTCAACTTTCTCTGCATCATATGGAGCTGAGAATTTAGTGGATTTGATAAATTCAATAACCTCATGTTTATCAATTTGAGTATTCTCTAGGAAAATATCCTCTGACTTTAAAGGTATTGCCCCTTTAATTTTTGCACCATTACTACAATTAAAGAAATGTGTACCTTTTGGCACAAATAAATCGACGAGTTTCTCCATTTGGCTGTTACCAACACTCATAAATTCATCAGTTAAAACAGAAGGTGCAAAGTTTCCAGGCAGTACTATTTGCTTACCCATCTTTAAAGGTTGATGGACTGTTTCGCCTTTGTCATTGTAGTAAAAACTTGATTTAGAGTGGTGATGGGTTTCATCTATATAACCATTATCAACACCAAATAAATAAATATTTTTGAAATTCAAATGACATGCAAAACTAAGTGCTGTGTTGCCAACTAGCGGGTTACAATATGAAAGACTTCCCGTAAATTCATGCTTGCCTAATACCTGTGATAATTGAATTAATTGCGTAGCAGACTCATTACCTTTTAATCCAAAGCCAGTCCAAGGGAAAAGACTTGATACGCTAGGATGCATCACATTAGTTGTCAAAAAGTTAATCTTGCTTCGAGCAGATTCTGGGAGGTAATCCTTGAGAAAATGATATGTCTGTTCTGTACGCTCTAATGCAACATGAAAGTCGGGAATAATTCCATATTGGATCAACGCTGTAGAAGCTGAATTACATGAAAAGATAACGACTTTATCTTTAATACTTTGAAGAGCTTCAATTTCTTTATCTAAAGATGGGCCATTAGCAATTATAACAATTGGAAAATTATCATATTTTGGGACGCTAACTTGACTTAAATGATTAACCATAAGGTTGAGGCCATTATCGACATTACCCAATGTGTGGGCAACTCCCATAAGTGCATCATCAAAAAAGCCAAAACCTGTAAAAAATTGATGAAAATTAACTTTAAATTGATTAATCCAGTTATTAACAGTTACAGATGGGTAGTGCTGATAGAACCAAGTAAAACTAACTGATGCAACACCAACATTTCTTGAGCGCTCATAAATATCTTGAAAAATTTCGACTTCTGTTTTGCCAATGCCTAAATAAAGATAACTACCACTTTGATTGACATGTTCTAAAATTTCCTGCCAATCAGTAACGAATAGACTTGCAAAAAAATAGTCTTCGTTTGGCTCCAAAATATTTATAAAGCTAATTTTCTTACTATCAAGCAGGTACGGTAAGTGATATCCCAAACCTATGCCAAAGACAATCAAGCTAGGCATAACTTCATCAAGCGTATTGTTTAATTCGAGTTCTTGTTTTGCTTCCAAATAAACCGAGCCCATATTTTTCATTAATTTGATATGGCAAAAATCAAGGGGATTTTCAATTAATGAAACTTTTGAATGGTCTGTACGCCCAAGAATTGGGGCATTTATATTTTTTTCAGCCTGTTCTTTTGCCTGACTTATTGGATCTTCCGAGTACATTGGCACGCCGGTTTCATAATCTATTATATTAGCGGTGCCATTTTCATTGAGGAGTAGCTGAAATTTTTCGCCTGGATTATAGTGTAAAAACCTATCGTAAATTTCAGGAAAAAACTGTTTGAATGCCAATAGGTTACGCTCAAACATTAGATTAGCTTTTTCTGCAAATATTTGTTCTTTCTGCTGTTTTTCTAACTTCGCTTCAAGCTGCTCTGAAAGTGATTCTAATTGAGCTTCAACAGATTTTTGTGTTGTCATTATTCTTTACCTACTTGATGCTTTTATATATGTTAAGCTTTTTTTGATTACTTAAATGAACACCTATTTGCTTTGCTAAATTCTTTTTTTGACCTTCAGCGCGTTGCAGCAACGCGCCAAATTTACTAAAAATTTCTTCACAACGCCTAACATTTTCAGGTGATAAGTTATTGATATTACCAAATAGTGACCTTACTTTTTGGTCAAACTCTATAAAGCTTGCGTTGAAGGCATCAAGGTTGTTTTTGTCTAAATGAGCGTTAAGTATCTCAATTTGATTTTCAAGTTGGGAAAATTGACTATCCGACATTTGCGTCAGCGCCATTATCTCTTAAAGTTTGTTCTCTTACTTCATGAGGAATTGCGTCCCATGCAGACTTAATTTCTTTTAGTAAGCCACTTACTTCGTCAATAATGGTTGGATCATTCTTGATACTTGCATCTAACAATCTATCAATCATGTACGAATACAATGCATAAAGGTTTTCAGTTACTTCACCACCAGCATCAAAATCTAAACACCCTCTAAGTGCTTCAATTATCGCTGATGCTTTTGATAGGTGTTCACTCTTGGCTTCAAGGTGTTTTTTTTCGATGGCTACTTTTGCAAGTACCATCTTCTCAACAGCGCCTGCCATCAACATTTGAATAATTTCGTAGCGGTCAGCACCTGCAAGGCGAGTTTTAAGTGCTTCCTTTTGGTAATTTTTTACTTTTGCGTTGTACATGGTTCACCTTATACGTAAACGATAAAGAAACTAGCTATAATTAAGAAGATTTAGTAAAGCCTGGAAGACTAGAAAGTTGTGCACTTAAGTACGTTTGAGTTGACTGCATTTGCGCTAACAACACATCTAAGCCTGCATATTGCTGACGAAGCCTTGCTTCTAACTCTTCCATTCTATATTCATGGTTAAGAACATCATCTTCAAGATCGTCTAGTTGAGAATTTAAACTAGTTTCTCGTTGATTCATGATTCCTTTAGAGTCTAAATAATTGTCAAAAAGAGACTCTAATTGCTTTGCTATCCCATCATCACCTGCAAAAGCCTTGCCAATATTATCGTAATTTTCATCCATAGCTTCGTTTAAACTACGAACTAAGCTCGACTTTTCAAGGTAACCTTCTTTATCAACACCTAAACCAATATCAAAGATACTTGAAAATGGACCAGCATCAGAAATTGGAGTTGAAAGGGCATTAACAAGCTGGGAATCGAATGAACGAATTGTTGAATCTGCGTTTAAAGGTTTGCCAATACGCGTTTGTAGGCCTATTTGACCGATTAGATTATTATAATTTGTGATAAATTCATCGACTAAAGCTGTGACGCTCTCTCTATCTACTTCAACAGATAACTTTGCAGTTTCACCGTCAACACTTTGTCGCTTTGCAACTATAGTCATGTCTTGCACAGCATCTTTAAAAGTATTGGTATCATTAACAATTGAAATACCATCAACTTTGATTTCTGCACTTTTAGCTTCATCACCTGAAGCAATTGCAATTCCACCTGCAGTAACACCATCATTAGCGAGTGTCGAAACATTATCAAGTTCGGCAGTATCGTTGGTAATAACTAAATCATTACCTGCACCTGATACATTTGATGTGAGAACAAGTTTAGACTCCGTGCCCGTATTAATGATGTTTGCAGTGACACCGAAGTTCTCATCTGAATCATTAATAGCATCACGTAAATCCGCTAAGGTCGCACCTGCATCAAGCGTTAAATCAAAGCTCTTATCACCAGCAGCAAAAGATAAAGTACCGCCAGAAGCTGTAACAACATCGTCTGTTGAAGTAAATAGACCAGCATTTGAGGTAGCACGACTACCCTGAGCAAGCTCAATCACTTCAATATTGAAATCCCCTGGGGTAATATCTGAAGTTGGTGTTACAGATATGAGGTCACCATCATCACTAGTCGGTTGCTTTATGTTAGCAACACGCTTGTTAAAGTTATCTATATCAGCTAACTTTTCAATAGTGTCCTGAAGCTTTGACATTGCAGACTTAACTTCACCTAAAGACGAAAGCTCTACCTGTAAAGTCTCTTCTTTCTCCGCAAAAGCTTGTAATTTAGGTGTATTTTCAGCTGATAGTGTCGCACTGATGATGCTTTCTAGATCAAGTCCAGAACCAACCCCAGCAGATGTAATTAATGCCATTGTAATACTCCTAAAAAACTGTATTGCTACGCTGTTCTATCGAACAACAAACCTTTATTGCTTAATTTATCGGCAAATTCTTCTAAAGCTTTAGCTACTTCGCGAAATTCTTCTGTTGGAATCTCTCGAATTACTTCATCATTTTCTTTATCAAGAACTTTGATAATGGGTGGATCCCCTTTTTCATCAAATTCAAAAATTAAATTTGTTGATGTAACTGGGATATAACTATTAAGCTTTTCTAAGTTTTGTTTTACTTCGGCAATTAGATCTTTTTTGTCTTTTTGCTCATTTTGTTTAGAAACCAGCTCAATATCCACCGCCTCTCTTCCAGCAAGTTCTGTGCCTTTATTTGCTTTAATATCATCGATTTCAGCTTTTAAATTTGCAGAATTTCCACTGGTAGCAAGGTTATCGTTAGACCTTTGTGTTGAATTAAGATCTATCATAGTAACACCTCTTAATATCTTACTCGTTAAGTATAAGCCACTTCAAAGCAAATTTCCTGAGTCTGAAGTGACTTATAAAACAAATATTAGCCTAGTAGTGAAAGTGCTACTTGAGGGCGTTGATTTGCTTGGCTTAAGATTGATTGGCTAGCTTGTTGTAAGATTTGCATCTTGGTTAAGTTAGCTGTTTCAGTCGCAAAGTCTGTATCTTGGATACGTGATTTCGCAGCACTTAAGTTTTCAGAGATATTAGATTGGTTACGGATTGTTGATTGGAATCGATTTTGGACCGCACCTAACTCCGCACGCTTTTTATCAACAACAGCGATTAGAGAATCCATTCCAGCCATAATGAGTTGTGCATTACCTTGTGTTGAAACGCTAATAGTCGTTGCACCGAAGCTTGAGAAGCCAACACTTGCTTGTGCTAAACCAGAATCGACACCACTAATACCGGCAGCAAGGCTAGACATCGCCTTACCTGTTACAGCAGTTGCAACTTGAGCAATACCTGACATAGTAAAGCCACCGTTTGCAGACATACCATTAGCACCATTCGTCGTTGCGCCTACATCTTTCATACTGAAACCAATCGTTTGGATAGCATCTGCGCCAACTTGGAATTTAGCATCGTATGAACCATCTAGTAGGTTTTGACCACCGAAAGTAGTATCTTCGGCGACACGATTCACTTCTTCAGAAAGAGAGCGAATTTCTTCTTGAAGTGCTAAACGGTCTTCATCAGTATTCGAACCATTCGACGCTTGTTGTGCAAGCGTACGAATACGTTGGAACATTGATGTTACTTCGTCTAGTGCCCCCTCAGCTGTTTGCGCTAAAGAGATACCATCGTTCGCATTTCGGTTACCTTGCGTTAAACCATTAACTTGGCTTGTAAGACGGTTAGCAATCTGCATACCTGCAGCATCGTCTTTTGCGCTGTTAATGCGTAAGCCTGATGAAAGGCGTTGGAAAGAAGTATCTAATGAGTTACCAGATTTCATTAGCTGGCGCTGTGCGTTCAAAGAACTCACATTAGTGTTTACATATAAAGCCATATTAGCCTCCGCTTTATCATTTTATAGCTAAACAGCGGGATACCCCTACCCTGCTATTTAACCGACATAGAGTCCTAGATTGATAGTTCTCTAACACGTTTATCGTCTGATAAAGCGAAAGCTTTAGCTTTATTTGTAAATTTTTTAACTATTTTTTAAATTTTAACCTTGTAACAAGCTTAACGCCGCTTGAGGTCGTTGATTTGCTTGACCTAAAATTGTTTGGCTTGCTTGCTGTAAAATTTGGTTTTTAGTTAAATTAGCCGTTTCAGCTGCGAAATCAGCATCTTTGATACGTGATTTTGCTGCAGATAAGTTTTCTGATATGTTCGCTTGGTTACGAATTGTTGATTGAAAACGGTTTTGCACAGCACCCAATTCAGCACGCTTTTTATCTACTACAGCGATCATTGCATCCATTGCAGCAAATACTTGCTGAGCATTCACTTGGCTTGAAACACTGATATCACCAGCAGTAATACTGCTGAAACTAACCGTTGCTTCTGTTAGCGCTGACGAAACACTACTTATACCAGCCGCAAGCGAAGACATTCCTTTACCACCAACGGCAGAAGCGATTGCTGCAATTCCTGACATGGTAAAACCACCATTATTCGTCATAGAAACCTGACCATTCGTAGTCGCACCCACACTTTTCATACTAAAGCCAATTGTTTGAACAGCATCAGCACCTACTTGAAAGCTAGCTTCATAACTACCATCGAGTAAGTTTTGACCGCCAAATGTGGTATCAGCTGCAATACGGTTAACCTCATCTGATAATTGACGGATCTCTTCTTGAATTGCGAGTCTATCTTCATCGGTGTTTGAACCATTTGCAGCTTGCTGAGAAAGAGTACGAATTCGTTGGAATGTTGAAGTAATTTCATCTAACGCACCTTCAGCTGTTTGCGCAAGTGAAATACCATCATTCGCATTTCGGTTACCTTGATTCAAACCCAAAATTTGTGATTGTAGACGGTCAGATATTTGTAAACCAGCCGCATCATCTGCTGCACTGTTGATACGCAAGCCTGATGAAAGGCGTTTAAACGAAGTATCTAAATCTGTACCTGTTCTATCTAGCTGCCTTTGTGCGTTTAATGCACTAACATTAGTATTTACATATAAAGCCATAATAAACTCTCTTCTTATCTGTCAAAGTAAAGTCACTTTCAAAAAGTGAATTTGACAAAGTGACCCTTACAGCGGCAAATCTAAGTCGCCTGGGGCAAAAAACTGCCACTTTGCTTGTTAGTTAATTAACTTGAAATAAATAGAGCAATTAATAGGCCAACTATTAATTGAAATTAAAAAGGAATGAAAAAAGGCTCCATTTAGGAGCCTTAAGAGAGATAAGTTTAAGAGTGGGTTCAATCACACAAATTATGGCATAATCTGTGCTTTATATTTTATGTTCTTACAAATGTTAGAACACTACTGTCAGGATTTTGAGCGCCTCCGCTTTATAATCCTATCTTAGCGCCTTTGTTAATACCCCATTAGACAAAGGCGCTTTTCTTTAAGTCAAAGTTTTGACTTCACTTTAACTCAAATCCCAACTATTAACCTAATAAACTTAGTGCCGCTTGAGGGCGTTGGTTAGCTTGACTCAAAATTGTTTGGCTAGCTTGTTGTAAGATTTGCATCTTAGTTAAGTTAGCTGTTTCTTGAGCAAAGTCGGTGTCTTTAATACGTGATTTCGCTGCACTTAAGTTTTCAGAGATATTCGATTGGTTACGAATCGTTGATTGGAAACGATTTTGAACCGCACCTAACTCCGCACGCTTTTTATCAACAACAGCGATTAGAGAGTCCATACCTGCCATGATAAGTTGAGCGTTACCTTGTGAAGACACACTGATAGTCGTTGCACCGAAGCTTGAGAAGCCAACACTTGCTTGTGCTAAACCAGAATCGACACCACTAATACCGGCAGCAAGGCTAGACATCGCCTTACCTGTTACAGCAGTTGCAACTTGAGCAATACCTGACATAGTAAAGCCACCGTTTGCAGACATACCATTAGCACCATTCGTCGTTGCGCCTACATCCTTCATACTGAAACCAATCGTTTGGATAGCATCTGCGCCAACTTGGAATTTAGCATCGTATGAACCATCAAGAAGGTTTTGGCCACCGAATGTTGTATCTTCAGCTACACGGTTAACCTCTGCTGATAATGAACGAATCTCTTCTTGAATCGCTAAGCGGTCTTCATCTGTGTTTGAACCATTCGCAGCTTGTTGTGCAAGAGTACGAATACGTTGGAACATTGATGTTACTTCGTCTAGTGAACCTTCAGCTGTTTGCGCTAAAGAGATACCGTCATTCGCGTTACGGTTACCTTGATTAAGACCGTTGATTTGCGATGTTAAACGGTCAGAAATTTGTAGACCAGCCGCATCGTCAGCTGCGCTGTTGATACGAAGACCTGATGATAAACGCTTGAATGATGTATCAAGTGAGTTACCAGAATTCATTAATTGTCTTTGAGCGTTTAATGAACTAACATTTGTATTTACATAAAGTGCCATGATATTTCTCCCGAAGTAAACTTATCATTTACTCTCAAACTTACTCTAATTAAGCGGTAACTGTTATTTGTTACTCTGCTTGGTTAATTAAGTTATCGGTCCGCTCAAAAAATCCTTTAGTGAATTTTTAAACAATTTTTCATTTTTTATTTAACACGATGTATTTAAAGGAAAAATATTTTAAAACTTTAGCTAAAGATGGCGCCTGGTTGTCTTTAAAATCGTTTCTGTGAATATTACTGAAGATCAAAACGCGACAAAGAGTGCGTTAAAACCGCTGTTTAAATGGAAAGCTTAAGGAAGGTTTTATAGGTTAAGCTTATTAAATAAGCTTAACCTACATAAATTATAAGTAATCAAATAATGAGAGGTTAGCCAAACGGCCAAATGTTGCCTGTGCAGCTTGCAGTGATGTTTCTTGTTTGGTGAGTTCAGTAATCGCTTCAGCCATATCAAGCTCAACAAGCTCAGCTTTAGCAGCTTTATTGCTAGTATCTAAGTCACTATTAGATTGTTCGATTTTTTTGGCCGTATTTAACCGACCACCCAAACCGGCCTGAACAAGTGAAACCTGATTTTTGGCATTATCGAGTTGTACGATGGCATCAGCTAAAACTTGATCAAACTCTTCTTGGGTTAAATCAGGATTGGTTAGTCCTGCTATCAGATCGTCCAAGGTATTTAACGCATTTTCTTTTTGTGGCGCTTCAAGGTCTACGTCGATTTGGCCGTTTGCAACAGGCGAAACAGAAATTTCCATACCTTGATATTCGATTTTACCGTTTTCAAAGCTGCCGCTGTCAATTGTTACACCTGCTTGCTGCACAACAAATGTATTAGGTGTGCCTGTGGTGGTAATAAAGCTTAGTGTATTGGCATTTGCCGCTGCAGCAGGATCAGCGTTGTAATTTGCCTGATGGAATTTATCGAAATCAGCTTGCTCAGTAACATAAATTTTTGAGCTTGTAATACCGCCCGAAACTGTGCCATCGTTTGAAGCTACATTTAGGCGTGCATTTACTTTTTCGAATGTATCAAAACCATTGTCACTTGATTTGATTTCTACACCTTCAGCTACTTTGATCTTGTGTTGCCCCTGATCGCCACCATATTCATAGCGTCCAGAAGTACTATTGTAACTATAAGATGGGGTATTATCTTGGTAACCCGAAAAGATAAATTTACCGTCTTCGGTCTTTGCATTCATCAAATCAAGTACCGTACTTTGCAATGCTTTAACTTCTTCAGCAATACCTTCACGGTCGATATCACTATAGGCACCGTTACCAGCTTGAATCGATAACGTATACGCGGACTCAAGTGCGCCTTTAATATTTTGCAGCACACTTTCTTCTGTTGTTAGGCGGCTATTCAGCATAGTAATGTTTTTTGTGAACTGCTCATTACCCTGAATGCGATCTGTATAAAGTAACGCGCGAGCCGTTGCGGAAGGATCGTCAGCAGCAGTCAATACACGCTTTTGAGTATTAACCTGCTCTTGCGCTTTGTTTACATTTTGTTGTGAGTTAAGAATAGAGTTAAGGTTATTCTTATACATCATGTTATTTGAAATACGCATAATTACCTCGCCGCACTTAATAAGGTGTCAAAAATAGTACGTGCTGTTGAAAGTACCTGTGCCGATGCAGCATATGATTGTTGAAAGCGCAGTAAGTTTGCCGCTTCTTCATCAAGGTTTACACCTGATAGTGATTCATACCAAGCTTCTGACTGATCAGCTAGTGCTGTAAAGGCCGCACCATTCGTTTGGGCTTGACTAGTCACTACACCAATATCAGTGACAATGCCTGAATAGGCCTGATTAAACGTTTTATGATTATCGGCTGTACTACTTGCTTCAACATTTTGACGTACTAGCTCACCATTTTGTAAATCGGCCAATAGCAAACCATTACGGTTATCATCAAAACCACCAGTGTTAAACTCTACTGTGAAGGTGTCACCTGTTGCAGGTGATCCTTCAATATTAAAGTCAAAACCGTAGGTATCGTAAGGCGCCCCTGCTTGAGCAAGAATATTCTCAGCAGGCGGTGTTATGGTAAACGTCGATGTACCGTTACCATCTGTAATTTGATACTCGTTAGCATTCGCCGTTTTCACGAGTGTGATATCGCCATTCGCCAAACTCGGTGGAGGACCCACGGTAATACCCGTTGAGTTGTCAATATCGGACACTGTGCCAGCAGAAATACTTGCATCACTGGTATTATTGATATCGTTCGCAGTTCGAATAGGTGATGCTAACGCTAAATCTTCAGGACGTTCAGTTGCAAGCTCTAAGCTAGTTGCAGCCTGAGAGTTCAACTTAACCATAAATTGGTCACCAGTATTTGCAGCACCTGATACGTTGAGTTGTAAACCAAACGCTTCACCACCTGTAATAGTTGATGAGTCAATCACACCGGCAGTCACATTTGCTGTAGATGCGGTGCCAATGGGTTCACCTTTATTATCGATTGCCTGAATCTCAACAGTGGTGGCACTGGTATAAGTAACGATAAAGTCACTTGCTGGCAATTCGCTGCCTTTACCAGGTTCAAGGGTTGCCGTCATTGTTGATGTGCCCGTATTGGCTTGATAACCAAACGCATCTACCGTTGGAATAGCAAAAATATCGCCGCCAATTTCACCATTAGCGTCCATACCTAAGCTATTTTGTTGGTTAAAGGCATCGGCTAATGCTAAGCCCATTTGACCAAGTTGGTTTTGCGCTGGCACTAAAATATCGTCACGAAATGCCAGTAAGCCACCAATTTTGCCTTTCAATTTACTCACATCAACTTCAAGCGGCACGGCTTTGCCACCGTTTACATCAAGTTTTAATTCTTTAAAGTTCGGATCTGGATCGCCACTGAATGAAAACAGGTTAAATGTGCCACTTTGCATTACAAGTGCTTGACCAGAGCCTAAATACACTTGTTTCTCGCCGTTATTACCATCGAGTGTTTCAATATCAATCAGCTCAGATAGATCACGAATTGCTTTATCACGTTCATTATATAAACCACTTGATACTGACTCACGATCAGTACCATGAAACGAAGCAATCTTGGTATTTAAATCACTGATATTTTGGATCAGGTTATTTGCTTCATCTGAAAAGATTTCTAGCTGCTCATTTACTACTGCTTTTTGGTCAACCACAATGCTCGATAATCTGTCCATTTGATCAATCAAATTTTGTGCATCCGTCATGACCAGTGAACGAGCTACTGTTGATGACGGTTGGTTTAAGCTTTCTTGTACATTGTTAAAAAACGAATTTACGCTCGTTGATAAGCTGTTTGACTCTTCTGAAAACAAGCTATCTACACGGCTTGCTTCAGTTACAAACTGATCAAAGAACGCTTTATTAGAGGTATCTCTATTTAATTGCTTTTGTGCAAATTCATTTAGTAAGCGATACGTTTCACCACGGCCGACTTGGTTATCGATCATGGTTGTGAACTCAGTACGCTCACGTACATAGCCCTCGGTATTAACGTTGGCGATGTTTTTACTGGTGGTTTGTAAAAGCTCAGAGTTAGCTCTTACACCGGCATTTGCTATGTCATATAAGCTAAATGACATGAGGGTCTACTCCTTAACGTACCAATGAAGCAGCGACGCTTTGAAGCTCAACGCGCTTCAATACCTGCTTAATTTTATCGGCATAATTTGGATCTGTTGCATAGCCTGCTTTTTGTAACGAATCTAAAAAGGCTGCAGGTTCTGCGGTATTATTAAGTGCTTCTTGATAACGTGGGTTTTCATTTAAAAAATCCACAAAGTCGTTCACACTATCTTTAATCGATTGATAAGAGCGAAAACTTGCTTGCTTTTTAACTGGCACACCTTGTTCAAACTCAAGCGTGACTTTGCTTGCTTTATCACCTTGCCAGCTCCTATCCGATTTAATATTGAATAAGTTGTTACTACTTGTGCCATCAGCTTTACTGATGATGTGTTTACCCCACCCCGTCTCAAGTGCTGCTTGAGCAACCATCACAGCTGGGTTTAAGCCAATTTTCTCAGCCGCATTTTTAGCGTGCTCCCAAACAGAGCTAATGAAAGACTCAGCATCTTCAAAGCGGTTTTCTGATTGCTCGTTCGCTGATGTATCCTCGACAGCTTGTGGTTTAGCCTTAGCCTCAGTAGTGCTATCAACAACACCGCTTGCGCGTTTATCACTATCAAAGTCAGCCGTCGTTCTTAGTACAGAACCTGGTGTAAACTCTTTACCGTCTGGCGAGAGTTGCTGAACAATCAAGTCAGCTAGACCCAACGAGCCATTTGATGAAAGCTCAACCGACATTTGTTGGTCATGCATCTCTTCAAAAAATTTAACGCCGCTTGAATTAAATGGGCTGTCTTTGTCTTCAAACGCTTCATTTGCTTTACGCATACTTTTAAGCAGCATCTGAGTGAAGATAGATTCAAATTGTGCCGCCGCTTTTTTCAGCGCCTCTTTTGACGCATCGCTAGAGGCATCACTTTTTAAGGCATTTTGACGTAATGAGTCTAAGTTGCCTAAATCAAAAAAGTTTTGCTTGTCGAGATGATTAGTATCCATCAGCTTTTTGACACAATAGTTAATAATGAAAATTAAAATGCAAAAATTGCGCCAATAAAAAACTTTATAAATGAATGGCTAATAACTTATACAGGAATGGAGTAACTTCAGAGCCAAGATTTTGGCTGATGTTTATACACTGAACGATTTAAGAATTACTAAAACAAAAAACGCGCTCGAAAGCGCGTTTTAATTTAAATGATAACCAGTTGCCCGTTTATCGCCCCCGCTTCTTTTAAAGCTTCAAGGATTGCCATTAAATCACCCGGTGCGGCCCCAACTTCATTGATTGCACGCACGAGATCATCAAGATTAACACCTGGATTAAATACAAAAGCACGTGAATCATCTTCGTTCACATCAATAATACTTTGATTGGTAACCGTGGTTTCACCATCACTTAAAGCATTTGGCTGTGACACATTTTGCTGCTCAGCAATGGTGACCGTTAAACCACCATGTGTAATCGCCGCTGGCTGTAGCTTCACGTTTTTGCCAATCACTATTGTGCCTGTGCGAGAGTTCACAATAATTTTTGCTGCTGTGTCTGCTGGCTTAAACTCTAAGTTTTCAAGTGTCGACAAATAAGCAACACGTTGAGAAGCATCACGCGGTGCTAACACTCGTACTGAAGCTGCATCGATTGCCTGAGCGCTATCAGGGCCCACTAAATCATTAATCGTTTGCTCTAAGCGTTTAGCCGTTGTGAAATCAGGACGATTTAAATTAAAGGTAATGTAGTCACCTTGCATAAACGGGCTCTTAATAGCACGCTCTACAATGGCACCGTTTGGAATACGGCCCACTGTGGGTGTGTTAATAATTACACGGCTACCGTCTGCTCCTTCGGCACCTAGGCCACCAACGACTAAGCTGCCTTGTGCAATCGCATAGGTATTACCATCAACCCCTTTTAGGAAGGTTTGTAATAAAGTACCGCCACGTAAACTACCGGCACTACCGATAGACGAAACCGTAATATCAATGGTTTGACCGGGTTTTCTAAATGCCGGTAACTCTGCATGCACAGCCACAGCTGCAACATTTTTAATCTTAGGTTTTAAGCTATCAGGTAAGGTAATACCAAAACCATTCAGCATGGCTTTAAAGCTTTGTTGAGTAAATCGGCTTTGTTCACCTGTGCCAGGCAAACCGACAACCAAACCATAACCCACTAATTGATTTGCGCGCACGCCCTCAACCATAGATACATCTTTGACTCGCTCAGCCTGTGCAGAAAACTGCAGGCTAATTAAGCAAAGAGCGATGATGTATTTAAACCCATTCATGACTTTATTCCTCTAAAATGGGAAAAGCGAACTACTAAAGAAACGAGACAGCCAACCTGCACTTTGCGTTTCTTGAATTTGCCCTTTACCTGAGTATTGAATTCGCGCATTAGCAATACGGTTTGATGTGACCGTGTTATCTGCTTGCACATCTTCAGGACGAACTAAGCCTTCAAGGCGAATAAATTCTTCACCGGTATTCAAAGTAAGCCATTTTTCACCACGAATAACCAAGTTTCCATTAGGTAAAACACGCATCACATTGACAGAAATATCACCAAATAAGCTATTTGATTGGTTAGACTTTGAATCACCTTTAAACGATGCCCCAGAACCAATACCAAACTGAATGCTATCACCACCAATATTCACAGGATTGCCACCAAGCCCAATAACAGGGTCTAAACTAGCGTCCGTTTCTTTATCGGTTTCGGTTTTAGCGGCTTTGGTGGCTTGCGTTGATTCTTGCAATTTAACCGTGATGATATCACCAGCGCGCAATGCCTTTTTATCTGAGTACAAGTCATCTGCTGAATAACTATCAAACAACGAACCCGTTGGTACCATTGGCTCTGTTGTTGGCTCCGGATACATAGGCGCATAGTAAGGGTCATCCTGAACCACATGATGATTTTGCGTTGTCATACAACCACCCAGCATTAATGCTGCCGATGTGACTAAGATAATATTACGCATGCTGCCTCCTACCCATTAAAGCTGTTGATTGATGTAACTAAGCATTTCATCAACCGCTGAAATCACTTTTGAATTCATTTCATAAATTCGTTGCGTTTCGATCAAGTTAACGAGTTCTTCTGTTACATTCACATTAGACGTTTCTAGAGAACCTTGAACCACAGTACCTAAACCATCGATACCTGGGTTCCCTTGCACAGGTGCACCACTCACAGCGGTTTCGGTGTACAAGTTTTGCCCCATTGGCTCAAGACCTGATGGATTAATAAAGTCACTAATTGTTAGCTGACCAATTACCACGTTCTCTGCTTGTCCTGAAATACGTACCGACACTTCACCGTCTTGCGAAACAGTAATTGATTGTGCATCGTCTGGTACGTTCATTTCTGGCTGTAATGGAAAACCCGCACCAGAAGTTACAATGCGACCATCTTCGTCAGTGGTGAATTGACCATTACGTGAGTATGCAATGTTGCCATCTGGTAATTGCACTTCAAAGAAACCCGGGCCTGAAATCATCCAGTCCAATGAATTTTCTGTGGTAAGCATGTTACCTTGTGAAAAGTTCTTTTGGTTAGCAACCACTTTGGCACCGGCACCAAGCATTAAACCCGATGGCATTTCAGTGTCTTGAGATGAACGACCACCTGGTTGATTGATGTTTTGATATAGTAAATCTTCAAATACGGCGCGGCTTTTTTTATAGCCGACCGTGCTGGCATTCGCGAGATTATTTGAGATCACCGAAATATCGGTTTGTTGGGCGTCAAGCCCGGTTTTACTGATCCATAATGCAGGATTCATAACTCTACCCTCTCAGTCATCTTAAACAATGCGTAACAGCTGATCTTGACGCTCGTCGAGCTCTTCGGCTGTTTTCATTAATTTAACTTGTAATTCAAATTGGCGTTGATTGCTGATCATGTCGACCATTTCATGCACTGGGTTTACGTTCGACATTTCAAGCGTACCCGACAGTACTTTTACGTTTGGTGAAATATCACAAAAACCACAAAGGTCATTGACCAACATGTCTTCTTTTGGTCGAAATAAACCGTCATTACCTTTTTCAAGCTGAGTGTTATCAGCCTCAATCACTTTTAAGCGATCAACCACTTCCAAAAAGTTTGCTGGCGCTCCTTGTGGGCGAACCTGAATAGCACCGTCTTCACTAAACTCAACTTTCTCGATAGGTAATGGCAAAATGATTGGACCACCTTCGCCAATTACTTGACGGCCATGGCTAGTGATCAACGCGCCATCTGGAGTAATGTTTAATGTGCCAGTTTTGGTGTACGCCTCATTGCCTGATGCATCTTGTACACTCAACCAACCACGGTCACTCATCGCGATATCAAGCTCGCGGCCAGTTTCAACAAAACCACCCGATTCCATATTAGATCCAGGGCGTTCTTGCATTGCAAACACCCTAGATGGCAGACCTTCACCGAAGGCTTGCATAGAGCGAGCTTGTGCAAAATCAGCTTTAAAGCCAGTGGTGTTAGCATTAGCAAGGTTGTTGGCCTTGAGTTCAAGACCTCGCAAACTTTGCTTAGCACCCGACATGGCAATGTAGACCATTTTGTCCATAACATTGACTCACTAAAAATACGATAACTAAGAAATGCAATAAAAGTGCCAAAGTAAAATTGACACTAAAATAGAAGAGAAAAATGAATAATTAGAATGAAAAAAGGCTGCCAATAGAGGGAGCAGCCTTCGTGTCGGATTAAGCTTAGAGCCGTTAAAATTAACGGATCTGTAGGATGTTTTGCTGTAGTGTTGAGTTAACCTCAAGCGCACGTGAATTTGCTTGGAAGTTACGCTGCGCACTAATCAAGTCAACAAGTTCGTTAGTTAGGTTTACGTTTGATTGTTCAAGCGCAGATGAGTTAATTGAACCCAAGGTACCTGAACCTGGTTCGCCAGCAATAGGCTCACCTGACGTTAAACTCTTCTTCCAAGAAGTATCACCCACTTGTTGTAAACCCTGTGAGTTCGAAAAGCGTACCATGGCAACTTGACCTAAGAATGAAGTGTCACCATTACTGTATGAAGCAACAATTTTACCGTCAGAACCGATATCGATACCCGATAGACGACCTACAGTCGCACCATCTTGTTCCAGTGCTTTTACTTCAAAGTTACTAGCATATTGAGTAGGTACTTTATTCGCTGTTGCCGCTTCATCACGCCAGTTCATCGTTACATCATCAGGGAAACTAGCACCATTAGATAGTAAGTCAGATAAACCTGTCGCAGCGCCTGCGCCATTTGGTAAAGTTAATGGGTTAAATGATGCATCAGTATTAGCAACACCATCCGTGTTAAGTGGTAAACCACTTGAATCAAATTGGAATGTAGTTAGTGGTGTATAAGGCGTTGTTGTTTGCTCTACACCACTTGCATCAAATGGTTTTTCATCCAGTGTGGCGTATACTTGCCACTCATTGTCATTACCTGTCACAGCTGCATCAGTTTTAACGAAGAAGAACTGTAAAATATGTGGCTCACCTAATGAATCATACACAGTTGTTGATGTTGAACTATTATATGTAGCACTTGATTCAGGATCAAACGGTGTCACTGTTGGCGCAGAGGCACGTGAATCAAGGTTAAATGATGAATAAACATTCGTGGTTGCACGAGGTGAACCTGATGCATCAGGAATTTGTAACGCTGAAGATGTACTTAAGCTAACAGAAGTGGTATCACCAGTTGCTTCATCAACAGGGAAACCTTGTAAGTAGTTACCGCTTGCATCAACAATAAAGTTATCCTGATTTAATTTAAACGCACCTGCACGAGTATATGTGAAGTCTTGCGCACCTAGGTCATTCGCCATTGCGAAATAACCTTCACCAGTGATCGCTAAGTCAAGAGAGTTATTTGTGAAAGATAACGAACCTTGGTGGAATTGCTGTGCCACCATTGTCGTTCTTACACCGTCACCATTTTTTGTTTTACCAGAACTAAATACTGATGATGCGTATACATCAGCGAACTCTGCACGAGACTCTTTAAAGCCTGTAGTGTTCACGTTAGCAATATTATTTGCTGTAACGTCTAAATCTTTTTGCGCGGCTGCTAAGCCTGTTAATGCAATATTGAAGCTCATAACTCACCTCTAACCTATCTCTTAGCCTAAGCTAACCCAAACCTTTTTTACTTATGCGATTTCAGCTATATCAGTTAGCCTAACCGCACCCTCTTTTGTATTTACGATAATGCCGCTTGCGCCATTAATATTGACACTTTCAATATTCTTAAAGGTCGCCATTGGCATACTGCTGTAGTCTCCATTTACAAAGCCTTCAGCACTGATGTCATATTCACCTTCAGGTAGCACATTGCCATCATTGTCTTTACCATCCCATTCAAAACGAAGTGCACCCGCTGACTGAGAACCTAATTCAATGGTACGCACTAACTGGCCTGATGAATCCGTTATTCTTAGCGTTAAAGATTCAACAGCGGTTTCTGCAACCACAGAACCTTTAGCGAGATTTTCGCCATCAAAATCAATGGTGTCAGACTCAAGTAACGCTTGCTTACCAACAAGCGTTGAAGCCTGTAAGGCAGAGTTAGATGTCATTGATGCAGTGAGTGATTCAAACTTCTCATTTAAGTTTGAAATACCCTCAGCCATAGTGAAATTCGTCATCTGCGCAATCATTTGATCGTTGTCAGCTGGCTTGCTTGGGTCTTGAAACGACAACTGTTGTGTTAAAAGTGAGAAGAAGTCTTCTTGCGTTAAAGTATCATCTTTCTCTTCTGTTTTATTTTGATTGTCTTGCCAACGTAAATTATCTAAATACGTTGATGACGCACTGCTGATGTCGTTACTCATAACTTATCCTCGGTTACCGCTGCCCAAGCAACAGTGTTTTACTTAACATTTGCTTAGCTGCATCAGCAACTTGCACATTTGTTTGGTAAGAGCGAGAGGCTGAAATCATATTTGCCATTTCTTCTACAACATTAACGTTAGGTTTGTAGATATAACCATTTTCATCCGCACTTGGGTGGTTCGGGTTATATTCAATTTGCAGAGGTTTATCGCTCTCTACAACACCTAATACTTTAACGCCAACAGAAGAGCCCTGAGGATTGCTTTGTGATGATGACGCTTTAGTCAGCTCTGCAGCAAAAACAGGATGGCGCGCTCGGTATGTCTGATCTTGGCTGGAACTAATCGTATTCGCATTCGAGATATTACTGGCTGTGGTATTTAAGCGAACATTTTGTGCACTCATACCGGTTGCTGAAATATCAAAAACATTATACAAACTCATGATTAAGCTCCTTGACTACCGAGGGCTTTTTTAAGGCCTTTAATTTTACTACTCATAAATTGCAGGCTTGCCTGATACTCTAATGAGTTCTGTACATACAAGTTTCGTTCCACTTGTATATCGACTGAGTTACCATCACCTGTATCTGCTTGATTTGGCGTACGAAACATTTCTGCACTGCCAACAAAACGACTGCCCCCGGCAATATGTTTAGCATCGGTTCTTACCATGCTATTGCCGCCTTGCTGGTTGCTTTTTGCCGCTTTTAATGCCGAGGCAAAATCGATATCTTTCGCTTTATAGCCCGGCGTATCAGCATTAGCGATATTTGTCGCTAATAACTCAGCGCGTTGTGAACGGATCAACATCGCATGAGGATGAACACCAAATGCTTTATCAAAACTGATAGCCATAACCATCTCCAAAAAATTGACTCTGTAGTGGTTAATGCAAAAGCTAAGCCAAAAATTTAGGAGTGATTTAATTTATATAAGAGACTGAAAAATAGGTAAATTTAGCAACCTAAGGGCTAGGTTGCTAAGGAGAGTTTACTTTTTCTGATAGATGATACCGGGGTTACAACGAACCATATCAAAGCTATCACTTAAGCCCGCCATTGATTCTGACGCACCTAAAAACAGGTAACCTTTCGGGTTTAAAGCTTGAGCAAATTGCGAAATGATTTTAGCTTTTACTTCTGGTGAAAAGTAAATTAACACATTACGGCAAAATATGATGTCAAACTTGCCCATTAGGGCATATGAATCGAGTAAGTTTAAATGTCTAAAGCTGACCATTTTACGTATAGGGTCAACTACCTGAGCCATTCCATTACCGCTGTCCTTGAAGAACTTTTGACGACGCTCCATCGACAAGCCACGAGCAAGGGCTAGCGAGTCATACTCAGCATTCTTGCACATATCAAGCATGGTATTAGAGATATCAGTGCCAATAATTTGCGCACCCATCTTTAATACGCCTGGGTTTTTAGATTGGAACTCGGCAACCGACATGGCAATTGAGTACGGCTCTTGTCCTGATGAACTTGCCGCTGACCATATCTTTAGTGGCCTACGCACATCTTTAAGCTCAGGAAATAGTTTTGTTTTCAATAACTCAAACGGATATTGGTCACGAAACCAAAGCGTTTCATTGGTTGTCATCGCATCAACGACAGCGGCACGAAGCTGCCTCTCATGAGGGCTTAGTGTTTTACTTACCAACTGTGATAAAGACTCAACATTAAAACGCGCCATAAGCGGCGCAAGGCGGCTTTTAACTAAATAAAGTTTATTATCGCCAAGCACAATGCCACATTGTTGCTCTAAAAAAGAGCGGAATTGATCGTATTCGCTTTGTTGTAAATGCTTATTTTCCAAAGTAATACCACCTATAAATAATTAATCACAATGAACCCACTTCTTCACAGCTGTCGCTAATTCATCTGGGTTAAATTTTGCAATAAAATCATCAGCACCCACTTTTTCGATCATTGCTTGGTTAAACACCCCACTTAAAGAGGTATGCAAGATCACATGCAAAGGTGATAATTTTGGATCAGCCTTAATTTCAGCGGTTAAGGTATAACCGTCCATTTCTGGCATTTCTACATCAGATATTAATAGACCAACACGTTCAGTAATATCATTTTGACAATCGAGCTGAGCAATCTCTCTTAAACGTAAAAGCGCTTCTTTTCCGTTTTTAGCTAGTTCAGTTTGTACACCTAGAGGTTCAAGCGCACGCTTAACTTGGTTTCGAGCTACTGCAGAGTCATCAGCAATAAAGACAATACGCTCACCTAAGTCACGCTGAATCTCACCTTCACCAACTACTTCAGCACTCACTTCAGTGTTAACTGGGCAAATTTCGTTTAATATCTTTTCTACATCGAGAATTTCAACTAATTCGTTTTCAATCTCAGTGACCGCAGTTAGGTAAGAATAACGTCCGGCTCCCGAAGGCGGCGGCATTATTTTTTCCCAGTTCATATTCACGATGCGTTCAACACCACCAACTAAAAACCCTTGCACTGAACGGTTGTACTCAGCAATGATGATAAAACTGTCTTTGATATTTTCAATTGCAGGGCCACCTACAGCCATCGATAAATCAATAACAGAGATAGTTTGACCACGGATATGCGCAACACCGCGAATGTACGCATTTGATTTAGGCATGTTAGTAAGTGGTGGACATTGCAGAACCTCTCTTACTTTAAACACGTTTATACCAAAGCGTTGTCGCCCTCTGAGTTTGAATAATAGTAATTCAAGGCGGTTTTGCCCAACCAACTGAGTACGCTGGTTAACTGAGTCTAAAATGCCTGCCATTTCAATCTCCTAAAGATAAACAATCAGAGCTGGAACAATAATTGCCTTCTTTGTGTTAAAGCTACATAAGGTTACAAAGCGTCTGTTTTTTGACGCAAAATATTTATACCTTGTTTTCAACCATAAGCATAGTCGAAACAATATGAGTTTGTTAAAAAAAAGCCGAAGATACAGTGTTTTTTATTTTCTTACTAGCCTGTTGTTTACAACACAACTACAGGCAGAAGTTTATAATACCGAGCAACTTCAACAAATCGCCATCGATTTTGTTAGCGAGCAGCTCCCTGATCTGGACACCACACCTCAAATTAGTGCTTTACCATTAGATAGTCGCATTCCTGAGAGGTTATGTGAGTCACCAATTAACAAAGAGTTACCAACAGAGCCTCCTTTTAATCGGCAGGTAACTGTACAACTTAAGTGCCAAGATTTAAATAGTTGGACCCAATACGTTCACGTGCGCATTATTGAGCTAGAACCTGTGGTTGTTGTTACCACTAATTTAGCCCGTGGAGAGGTCATTCGCCCTGAACATTTACGCCTCGAAATGAAGCCAAAGCAATTTGTTAGAACGCAATATGTTCAAGATGAGGCTATACTTATTGGCAGTCGCAGTAAGCGTAACTTGCGTGATGGTAGTCCGATTGTAATGAGCCAGGTTTGTATGGTTTGTAAAGGCGATAATGTAACTATCTATGCTTCATTACGCGGCTTAAGAATTAAAACCACCGGAATTGCTCTAGAAGATGGCACGTTAGACGAATTAGTACGTGTAAAAAACAAAAAATCAGGTAAAGTATTAAATGCACGTGTGGATGGGGTCGAGTCTGTACAAGTAAATATTTAATTTTTTATATTTATGCTAAAGTATCCGCTGTGCCCGCCGATATATAGGCATATGTTGGGTAATGTATAGGTCAAAATTATGGTAAGCAATGTCAATAATGGTCAACAACAGCCTTCTGTGTTGACAAATACCAAGCAAAAAAAGCTTGATTTACAAAAAGATAATGCTAATGCAGCCGCTGCAAAATCGGCCGCACCAAAAGCAAGTGCAGATTCTGTGAGCTTAACTCCTCAAGCTAAGCAGCTAAAATCTTTGCAAGAAAAAGCAGAGCAATCATCTGGCTTTGATAGCAATAAAGTGGCTGAGCTGAAAAAGGCAATCAGTGAAGGTAAATACCAAATTGATGCTGAAAAGCTAGCAAAGAACATCGCTGCATTCGAGTTTGATGTCTATGGCTGATCATAATCATTTAATAGCTAGCAAATTAACACAACAAGTTTCTTGCTTGGAGTCTATTGCTGCGCTGTTAGATGATGAGTTGACAGCCATTGCTGCAAAGCGTGGTGACGGATTAAAGAGTATTGCCCAACAAAAAATCTCTTTGCTCCAACAAATTCAAACCATTGATAAAGAAGTGCAAAAGCTTGTTGCGCACAACGAATCGCAAGATGACGAAGTAAGTGCACTCATTAAGCAAGTAAATACTCTCCTAGCAAGCTGCAAGAAGAAAAATGATGTAAACGCTCACGCGGCCCATCAAGCACAGTTGAGTGTTAAGCAACTTAAAGATATTTTAATCGGTGCACCATCATCGATGACCTACGACCAAGGCGGCAGCGTGATTCAAGGCGATAAGAAAATCGTTCACAACTTGAAAGCCTAAATACTATTTCATTAAAAAAGCGCGATAACTAAGTTATCGCGCTTTTTTAATGCTTGCAGAATTTGCTGGACTTATGCGGCAAGCCAATAGGTTACAACTAGACTAAGTTGCACCTAATAATATGTTACTTTTTTCACTTGGCGCGGTTTTACTTCGCCGATGTATAAATCGTGCACTCGCTTCATATCAAGCTGTAATTCAGTTGCGTAGGTATCCCCTACCGCATAGGTTTTAATAACCTGTGCGCCTTTAATCACACCTTGTACTTGGCTTTGTAATTGATCGTTATGAGCAATACTATTTTGCACTGTGGTGCCTGCGGAAATTCTTTGCCCGTAAACTTGCTCAGCAAGCTCGCGGTAAGCTTCAAGCTTTGAGGCTTTAATCGCAAGTAGAGTACGCTGCGATTCATTGTTACCTGGTTGAGCACTAATTGGCGCATAACCCACGGCTTTTAGCACTGGGTAGCTATCTGGCTCAATGTAAGTGTATTCTACATGTTTATCAAAAATACTACTGCAGCCGGTTAATGCTGCGCAGGCAACCAGCCCACCGAATAGAAGTGCTCGCATAATTTGCTTCCGCTTAAAACTCTTTGGCTACAAATATGCACGTTTAATGCCACTGTGGTACAGTCCTTGCTCATTTAGGTTATTCATTGGTTTTAATGCTAGGTGTCAGCATGAAAAATAAAACAATAGCCAGCTTAAAAGGCCTTGGCTTAGCCTTTACAATTTTGTTTTCTAACAATAGCTTAGCTCAGTGGTTTGAATCTACAGGCCATGCAGTTGTAAAAAATGGCGATACGAGCCAAGCCAAATCTGCCGCCATTAAAGACGCCATAACTCAGGCTTTAGTGTTTTCTGGCGCTCGAGTAACCTCTGTACAGACCTTAGTTGACGGGGTTTTGACGCAAGATCAGCTGAAAATAAGCAGCCATGGTGAAATCCAGAAAATAGAATTGATCAGCGAAGACCGCCATAACGACACCTATGCCATCACGCTTCGCCTCGATATTTTTGCTCAAGCAGAAGAATGCCCTGCAAACCAATACACAAAATTTATTGCTGTGACACAAAGCCAACTCGCCAATCGCGAGCAAGCGCGTATGGGCCAAATTTTTGACGTAAACAAAGCCATTAGTGAACACTTATATGCCAGCTTAAGTAATACGCAAATGGCAGCTAAACCGACAGCCTATTACAATATGCCTTTGCGAGTAGATCATTTTTTCACTCAGCAATACGATTACAGTAATGCGCTACTTGAAGAGATCACTAGCCGCAGTAACTCGCAATATGTATTACTGAGCCGTATTCGTGATTTATCAGTTAACCATAAGATCAACAACGATTATGCATTTTGGCAAGATGATAGTTTCAAGCGTGCATACAAAGTAGATTACGTCTTATTTGATGGCACCACTTACGAAAAGCTCTGGCAAAAAAGCTACCAAACAGAAGGTATTTGGCCGTATAAAAAGACTGAGATCATCGATGTATATAGCGACCGATTTTGGGCAACTGACTATGGCCAAGCTATTAGCGATATAAACCAAACCCTAACCTATGACTTACAAGCAGCTATGGCCTGCTTACCCACGCAAGGTAAAATACTGCATATAGAAAACGGCAGGCTAATCATCAACTTGGGTAAGGCGCATGGGCTTGAGCAAGGGCAAATTTTAAATATTGCCCATCATAATTACCTAACGGATGCACAGGGTAATAAGCTCCCGCACAAAATCACTACACTTAATCAGGTAAAAGTGACTCAGCTTTATCAGCAATCAGCGGTTGCCATGAGTATAGATAAGCAACCACTGCCTAACATTCAAATTAACGATATTGTTGAATTAGCTGCTAGTGAGTAAATGAGCTTGTAGGCCTTCATGAGCATTTAGCCAACTAGCTAATTGCTCAACGCCTGCTATATGTGGGTAGTGTTTACGAGTTGCAATGACAACTTGGCGTTGCTGATTTGGTGTTATAGCTAAATACTTCACTCCTTCACGTGGTGTACATGCAAGCTTAGGAACAAAGGTTACCCCATCATCCATTGCCACCAACGCGAGTAAGGTTTCAATACTGTTACCTTTATATTGGTTCGAGACTTCAACCCCAGCTGAAAAACAAAATTGCTCTGCTTGCTCTTTAAAGCAATGCCCTTCGTTTAACATTAATAAGTCACATTCATGTAATTGAGCCAACGCAACTTCAGTATGTTTTGCTAAAGCGTGTTGCTCAGAAACTGCAACTAAGAAGTCTTCTTTATAAAGCGGTGACACATGATAAGGCGCTAAATCAGCCACATCAGCAACAATTGCAATATCAATCTCACCATTATCAAGAGCCACCAGCGTTTGCGCTGTTTGCATTTCTATAAATGAAAACTGGGTTTCACTAAAGGCCTGCTTCATAGAAGTTAAGAGTGTTGGCAGTAAATAAGGTGCAATGGTAGGAATAATACCTACATTGATTTTACCCTTTAGTGGGTCATGTGAGCTGGCGGCTATTTCTTTAAGCACTTGGGTTTGATCTAGGATCAGTGTGATCTGCTTAAGAAGTTGTTCACCTTGCACAGTCAACGTGACCTGCTTTGTTGAACGGTCAAAAATAACAACCCCCAGCTCTTGTTCAAGCTTTTTAACTTGCCCGCTTAATGTCGGTTGGCTGACATAGCAAGCATCAGCTGCTTTTCTGAAGTGCTTGTATTGTGCAACCGCTTTTACGTATTCAAAGTCTTTTAAATTCATATCACACCCCCAATAGCTTTTACCTATCATACTAATACAAACAAACGATTGGAGCTATCGAAAATTTAATCGCATAATGGCACTCAACAAATCAAGAGGAATCAAAACAATGTTAAACAATATTGAAGGCCAAAAAGTACCAAACGTTACATTCGCAACACGTGTAGACGAGCAGTGGAAATCAATGACCACTGACGAAATTTTTAAAGGTAAAACAGTTGTGCTATTTGCATTACCAGGTGCATTTACACCAACATGTTCATCAACTCACTTGCCACGTTATAACGAGCTTGCGGCTGTATTTAAACAAAACGGTGTTGATGACATTGTCTGTATTTCTGTAAACGATACCTTCGTAATGAATGCATGGGCACAAAACCAAGAAGCGCAAAATATCACTTTATTGCCAGACGGCAACGGCGAATTTACCGACGGCATGGGTATGCTAGTCGATAAAAACGACTTAGGTTTTGGTAAGCGTAGCTGGCGTTATTCTATGCTAGTTAAAGACGGCGTTATCGAAAAAATGTTCATCGAGCCACAAAAGCCTGGCGACCCGTTTGAAGTGTCTGATGCAGATACCATGCTCGAATACATTAACCCAGCACAGGTAAAACCAGAATCTGTGAGCATTATTACTAAGCCTAATTGTCCGTTCTGTACAAAAGCTAAAGCGTTACTAGAGGCCAAAGGTTATGTGTACGAAGAAATTGTATTAGGTCAACACGCTTCACTAACTAGTTTAAAAGCGATTTCTGGTCGTGAAACAGTTCCGCAAGTATTCATAGGCGGTGAGCACATTGGTGGCTCTGACGATTTAGAAAAACACTTTGCATAATTTTCAAGTTAGGGCTGCTAATTGCAGCCCTTTATTATTTTAAAACCACAACACATTGATTAAATAATAAATTATATAACTGGTCTGCTCTCGCCATCACCCGTATTTATATTCAAAATACCAACATCTTAGTTACCAATTTGTTACATAAAGCAAAGAATGAATCTAAAATGTCTGCAGCTACATTTACTTAAACCGTAACGAAATTAAGATGATTTAATTGGAATATACAATGAAAAAACTAACACAAGGATTGCTCCTTTCCTTGCTATGTTTCGGTGGCCAAGCTCATGCTGCGTCAACTGGTACTATCGATTTACTTACCCACCCTGTTGGCATTATCTGCCTTGTTATTTTTATCTTTGCTTATGTGCTCGTCATACTCGAAGAAAAAATTCACTTACGCAAATCAAAACCCGTATTGGTTGCAGCCGGGATTATTTGGACCCTTATTGCTTGGCAGTACAGTGCACAAAACTTATCTGATCTTAGCACCGACGCATTTCGTCACGCCTTGTTAGAATTTTCGGAGTTAATGCTATTTTTGCTCGTTGCGATGACCTACATCAACGCACTAGAAGAGCGTCGTTTATTTGATGGTCTAAGAAGTTGGTTGGTTGCGAGGGGCTTTAGCTACAAACAATTATTTTGGATAAGCGGTGTACTGGCATTTTGTATTTCACCTGTAGCCGATAACTTAACTACTGCCCTACTTTTATGCGCAGTGGTAATGAAGGTAGCAGCAAATGATAACCGCTTCATTGCTATGTCGTGCGTCAATATTGTAATAGCCGCAAATGCCGGTGGCGCATTCAGCCCATTTGGTGACATCACGACACTGATGGTTTGGCAAGCCGATGTTGTTGCCTTTACCGAGTTCTTTGTTTTATTCCTACCAGCTTTAGTCAGCTATATTATTCCTGCATTTGTTATGTCTTTATTTATCAATAACCGTCACCCGGATACGGCCGATGAAGATATTGAACTTAAACGGGGTGCGCTTCGCATATTGTGCTTATTCTTACTGACAATACTCACCGCGGTGGTGCTAAAAACCGCCTTTGGTTTACCACCGGTTGTGGGCATGATGATGGGCCTTGGCTATTTACAATTTTTTGGTTACTTCTTACGCGTGACACTCCCCGGCTCTCTTGCTAGAAAGCGTGCGATGGCAGAGCGCGAAGGTGATAAAGAACGCTTATCTCGCTTAGGTAACGTTGTTCCTTTTGATGTATTTAGCCGTGTATCGAGAGCCGAGTGGGACACGCTCTTGTTCTTCTATGGCATCGTTATTTGTGTTGGAGGCTTAGGGTTTATCGGCTACTTAGCGCTGCTTTCTGACTTACTTTATAACAACTGGTCTGCTACCGGTGCGAACATTATTCTTGGTTTAATGTCAGCGGTAGTCGATAACATTCCAGTGATGTTTGCAGTGTTACAAATGATGCCTGATATGTCGCACGGTCAATGGCTGCTTATTACGCTAACAGCAGGAATTGGTGGCAGCCTGTTATCAATTGGCTCTGCGGCAGGAGTTGCACTAATGGGTCAAGCGCGAGGGATATACACCTTTAATAGCCACTTAAAATGGTCGCCGGTCATTTTACTAGGTTACTTTGCTGGAGTATTAACTCATTTATACCTCAATACAGCCTACTTCGGCTAAACCTTAATAAAGTAAAAACCCTTATCACTTTGAGGGTTTTTACTTTAAATATTCCACAATGAGCAGTTTATAAACAGCAGTGTCGTAATAAGCTGTGTTTTTGTCGCAAAAAGTCAAGATTAAGACAGGCGCTTTACTTTAGTCTAATAATTCACAAATAAGGTGAATTGAGGACACACATATGAGCCAAATGAATTCTGTTGCCATGCAAAATGGCAAGCTGCATGTAAAACAAATTGATATCCCTACACCTGGACCCGGCCAAGTACTGGTAAAAAGCCTAGCTTGCGGCATTTGCGGTTCTGATATTCATATAACCCGCCACACCAGCGATGTATTCGATATCTATAAAAACCTTGGCATCATGGCTAAAGATGCAGGCGATGACCAAGAAGTATTATTAGGCCATGAATATGCGGCTGAAATCGTTAGCTACGGCCCAAATACTAAAGGCGAATTAGCGAAAGGCACCCGTGTCACCTCAGTACCAATTTTACTTTCTGCGGGCGGCGCTGGCGTAGGTGTAACCCCAGGGCTATATGGTGCCTATTCTGAATACTTTATTGTTGATGAAGCCTTAATATTACCTATTCCTGATGCTGTTCCATCAGAAGCGGCAGCCATTACAGAACCACTTGCTGTTGGCCTGCACGCAGTGAACCGCGCACAAATGAATAATGATGATGTTGCCATTGTGGTTGGTTGTGGCCCAATTGGCCTTGCCGCGATTGCCGCGTTAAAGCTTCAAGGCGTAAAACACATCATTGCCTCTGATCCACAAGAGAGCAAAAAACAAATTGCCCTTGAATTTGGCGCCACAGAATATGTTAACCCTATGGAAGGTGATGAAGTTGCTAAAGCCGCAGAACTTGCGGGTAACAATAAGGTGGTTATTTTTGAATGTGCCGGTGTAAGCCGCTTATTGAACGACTACATTTTACGTGCACCAGCAAAAGCAAAAATCATTGTAACGGGTGTACATACCGCGCCACTCAACGTTAACTTTGCCTATGCCACAGTGAAAGAGTTAGACCTTATTTTCTCTTATTACTACCAGCCAGAAGAGTTTGCACAATCACTTGAGAACATCGCGTCAGGCAAAATTGCATGGCAAAAAATGCGTACTGGTAAAGTCGGCATAGACGGCGTACAAGGTGCGTTTGATACCTTATTTAAACCAAACGACCATATCAAAATCATCATTGAACCATGGCGCACAGGCGAGCTTGAAAAAGTAACGGGTTAATTTAATTGGGGCTGCTGAAGAAACTTGGTAGCCCCTACAGGAATCGAACCTGTAACTGCCCCTTAGGAGGGGGCCGTTATATCCATTTAACTAAGAGGCCACTCAAAAGCTGAGGTAAAGCTTACAGCTTACAGCTTACAGCTTACGGAAAATTATAACGGTCTAAGGCTTTGGTAATCAAGAGAATAAACCAATCGACTTGTGAGTAAGTCGATTGGCAAAATAATGAGGCTAGTTAACGCTAGCCGTTGCTGATTTGATTGACTCATTTTTTAACACAAAATATGGGATCACTTTTTGTGCGCTGGCAATAACCAGCTTTGAGTTTAAATTAATTACTCGAGCATTCACTTCAACACCATTTGGGCGGTATATCAGCGTGCCTGTAAGTACATGGCTCGCGATGCGACGCTCGGCTAACTCTTCTACATCTCGCGACATCACAAAATCACCACGTGATGTCACACTAATGATATCCATCGCTTTAAAATCAACAACGCCAAAGCCAAATTTTTGCAGCTGATGCATCATTGTTTCAGAGAGTTGATTACCAAGTTGAGAGCTATTTTTTAGGCTCGCATCTAAATCAACAAAGCTAGTTATGGCTATTCCTAACTCGCTTTCTTGTTGCATGGTATCCACTAACTCAAGGGCCATTTGCTCGACATAATTAACAACGGTTTTATGATGTTGATAAGGCACAAATAAACGATGGTTAGCGTTATCCTGCTGCATATCATTTTGTTCAAGCGCTTGTAGCATAGCAACGTAATCGACTTGAGTATTTGCTGATGCAGGTACATTTTGAGCTGTATTTTGCGGCTCTGCTGATTGCTCCGGCAGCAATTGGCAGCCAGATAGTGCGAGCGTTAACGATGCTAAGATAAAACCTTTCATAGCTTACTCACTTGCTTGTTTTAGTGTAATACCATCACTGCGGTTGGTACTATCAAGGGCATCAACCACTGATTGCGGGATAAAACCTTGCGCTGACCCTACAACTGCTTTGCTTGCTAAACCAACAATACGTGCATTCACGAGCACACCACTTTGATGATTAACCAAAGTACCTGCCAATACATAATTGAAGTTTTGGTCTTGGCTAAGCTCTAAATAATCACGACTGAAAACATAATCACCACTTGGCGTAACACGCATATAATCCGTGGTTTTAAAATCAATGACAGGCACACCAAACGCATGAAGTTCATGAATGAAGCTTTCGGCAATTTGATTACCTAGCAGATTCGTTGAGTTGTAATCTGCATCAAGGTATATGAAGCTTGAAACAGCAACCGGCGTGCTATCACTAACATATTGCAAGTTTTCAACAAGATCCTGCATGATGCCACGCACATAGTGATTAATATTTTTACGCGTTGGTGCTGCTGTAAAGGTGCTATTATTCATCACCGCCTGATTGGTTTGAAACACACTGTCGTTACTATGTGGCGCGGCGACTTCTCTTTGCGCAGCTAACTGAGGATCATTTTCGTGTTGTGTTGCATCACCAGTTAACATTGACGAGCAACCAAAGCCAAACGGCAAACATAAAGTTAAAATTAAACGTTTCATTAAATGAGTTCCTCTTAATATTCGCTTCGATACAACTGGCCATCACGTTGCTGAACTTTTTCAGCGCCCCACATTACATTGATAGGGATCTCAGTGCTTGCTGCTGATACTATTCGCAGATCTTTGGTATTTACCAATCGGGCGTTAACTATGTAGGCATGTTGTTGCCGCGTCAGTGTGCCGGTAATAACAAAGTCAATATTCTGACGTTGACGTAAGGTATTTACATCACGACTAAGTACACTATCGGCCGATTGCTGCAAATTTAAAGTATTTTCTAATCGATACTCAATGGTATGAAAACCAAGCTGAGTAAATTGCGTTAATAAACTTTCTTGAATTTGCTGACTCAAGCCACTGCCCTGATCTTCAGCTAAATCAGTACCTAAGCCATCAGCCATATAAAAACTGGTCACAGCAATACGTGCATTGCCTTTGTAAGGGCCTTGAATACGGCTCAGCTGACTACTTAAATCAGCAACGTATTGATGCACCGTATAAGGTGCCATCGGCGATTTTGGGGTTTCTCTAGGGGGCGTTTTTTGTGGCTCTTCAGTTAAGCTACAACCCACCAACACTAAAAAAACTGAATAAAATAACAGGCGCATAATTGCCATCCTCACTAAACTTAGTAAGTACAAAGCAATAATTATGCCTAAGTATTATTGTTGATGGGATAAATCAAGCGGATTCTGTACATAATGTGATACCAAGCATGCCACCCCGAATGATGCTAACTTTTTACAATCATTAGCTGCTTGCTGCTTTTGTTGATATGCACCAATTTTCAAACGATGAAAAGTGCTGCCATTCACTGTTACTGACTCTACATTAGCAATAAACTGGCCATTAAATAGCGCCGGCGCTTGTTTTTTAATTTCAGCAAGGCGAGCTGTTAGTCGAGGTAATTCTGTTACGGAAGCAAGTTGTAGTGCAAATTTGGCTGTAGGCTCAGCTATAAACTGAGGTGCGGTTACGGATGACTTTTTAGTCTTTTCAGGCTCAGTTTGCTGCGCATTTAGCAAAGTAAGTTGTTCAGTGAGTAAGGTTAATTCACTTTCTATTGTCAGCAAGCGCTCAAGCTCTGGCTTCATCGCTTGGAATTGTTGATGCGACTGCCTCAGCTCTATAAGCTCTTGCTGGCTAATTTTTACTAAGTTTTCTTCACTCACTTGTGGCTCTGACATGCTTTGGCAACCAATGATAGGAGTAACCAGTAAGACTAACCATACTTTCTTCAGATTTTGAAAAGTAGTAAAAACCATAATTTGCTCCTTGCTAGTGTTGAACATGCTGTTCTGTTACATGGCATTTAATTGCTTGTGATATTAGCCGCACACATTGATGCTCAAGCTCGTTTGCAGACTGTGGGTCAAAGCCTATCGCAAGCGTGTAGTGTGCATTTGCTTTATCGTGTATATAAAAAGCGTTATGTAACCCTTGCTGTAACAAACGCTGTTTCACCAATGAGTAATACACCTTTAAAATTTTCAGTGAATTAAACTTGCCAATACTCGCTATATATCCTTGGCGCTTTTCGAGTGGTCGCAAAGTAATATCAACCCCCACCAGCACATCACCTTTAGGCGATAATTGTATTTTGTGTGTTTGAGCACTGGTCAGTGATTTTTGCTCTTGGTATTGCTTATCAACAACCGCTTTATACTTACCGGGTTTAATATCAGTAAACAAGTAATAGCCATCATAAGCCGCTTGCGTAGTAGCTACATCATTACCTTGTTCATCCACTAAAGTAATTTGGGCATAAGGTTGAACATTAGAGCCTTGCTCTGTTTGCTGATAAACAGTACCTTCTATTTCGCTGGCATTATTTACTGGGTAATCCATGTACTCAACAAAACCTGCTCGTGGTGTTATGGAGAAACCATCGTGGGCGGGGATCATAAAAGGGTCAGAAAAACTGTCACGATCTAGCACTATATCTGTTGTGCGATTAGCTGGCATAGCTGAAAGAATCGCAATACCTTGTTCATCGGTAATAGCTTGGCGATAATTTTGTAAGCCTTTTACTTTAACACCCGCCAAGCCTTTTTCATTGTAGTCTTTAAGGCCATTATCATTTTCATCTAAAAACACATTAACCATCAAACTACCAGTATTGGTCAATGTTCGATTACTCATAAATGGCTGATTATATTGACTATCAAAGCCAAAACTAAATCGACTATTTAAGCGAATCTGCCATTGATCATTGCTGTCGTAATTAACATTACTGCTTAAGTTAATCCTGTCATTTTGCCACGTTAATCCTAATTCGGCAGACTGAACATCGTAATCTAGAGAATCCCTTAAAGTTAGTTCTGTTTGTAAGCTTGGGCCTAAACTTCTGCTAAACTCAGCTTCATAACTCACTATTTCACTAACCGGAGAGAGTCGATAATTAACCCCAAATCGACTATACACTCTACCTAGGCGTGTTTGTAAACGCGTCGTACCATCAACACTTTCTTGCCCAACACTTAAGTCTTGCCACTGCAATAAATTATTTATAGAGACGTTTGCATAGCTGTAATTTAAACGGTTATAAATTTGCTTTAAATCACCACTTTGTGCATGTTGAATCAGAAAGTTGTTCTGATAATTAAGCCGCCCAAAATCATTTTTCATCAGCTCACCAGACATATCAAACTGATAGCTTTTCAGCGTTATATCTCGACCATTCTGATTATCAGTACGGTTCGTTGCGCTGAATAGCAAAGACTGATCAGCCAATTTAGTTCTTGTTGTTAATTCAAATTCTCTTTGTTGTTGATTGTTTTCTTCATATTCCAGATTAACCAAAAACCTGTCTAACAAGCTAAGGTTCGTTCCTAGAGCAACATGATATAGCTCATCTTGCTCTCGTTTTTGCGCCATGAAGCCTGAATACATGGCAATGTTATCACTCACACCATATTGGTATCGCCCTGCAGCAACCCAGCCCTTGTTGGCACTGTAGTTACTGCTGCCAAGTAACTGCTCACCTTGCTCTGAAACAGATAGCTCATAAACAGCTTCCCCTTGCTCAAGCTGCGTGCCATCAATGTAGTAATATTCAGTTTTTCGCTCTACTTGTCCTTGTGGGCCATAAAAGATCAACTCAAAGCTGTTTTCACCAAACAGTAAATCAATATCAGCAAAAACATAGCGACCATCAGTCAAGCTCAGCTGCTGATCAATTAAAATGCCATTACGATATAATTCAACATCCCAACCTGGCTGTACTGCACCAGTTAGATTCACCCGATTATTATCAATAGCTTGCCCTAGTTGATAATTCGAAATTTTAACCCCGCGACCGTATTGGTTGTTATAACGGCTGCCAACTTGCGTAGCTGTGACATCACCTACTTCAATAAGACTTGCAGCAAGTGGACCTAACAATTGATTATTCACATCTTGCTTGGAGAAAGTTAGCCTTGAGTTATTCAATAAATCACTTTCACGACCCGATAAAAAGTATTCCATCGTTAAATATGCAAAATCTTGCGAGCCAAGTAATGAGTAACTTGCCTGACTGCCATCATTATCTTGGGTGTAATTCAATTGTAAGTCAGCCACAGGGACAGATAAGGCCTGATATGGGCTTGGTTTCCAAGGTAAGGTTGCTTGTTTTTGAGTACTATAGCTTTGCAGTTGTTTTTTATGACGCTGCGCTTGGGCGACAACCGGATAAACAGACTCAGTTTCAATATGTAGCTCTAAGCTTGCGTAGTCAGAGCGGTGCTTAAATTCTAAAGCCTCTGCAAGTACTGCTGCCTCAATATAAATATCATCGTCAACACTAATTTGTTGCTCAGTAAGCTGCCACTTTTTGTTATCTGTAATCAGCTCTTTTTGAGCTGTTAATTGAAAGGTTTTATTAGCGTTGATGAACCAACCTTCTGCACTCTCGGCTGATAAATCGACATTGATTGCTAATTGTAAGATATCAACTAGCCCTGAAAGCCCCAGCAATATGTCTTGATCAGACTTAAGGGCAAAAATCTCACCGAGGTAATTTTCATTTAAATAAATTGAAAATAGCAAAAACTCCCCAGTCGCAATTCGCTGCTGGGTGTCTAAGGTGTCTGCAGAATGATTGACAGCAGGTGTATGCTTTGATTGTGGAGCATGAAGCTGTTCGCCATTTAGCTTAGCCTTTATGGCATTGAGTCTAGCTAGTACATCCTCTGTACTCACAGTCGAATTAGCAAAGCTAATAGGGCTTAATAGCATAAGCCCTAACGCAAATAAGCGATTCATAAGTTTTTTCGCATTAATCCCTAATGTCGAATAGCAAATGAATATGAGTCAAAAACTATACCTTCATACTCATCAGCACCTTCATATTTAATCTCAATAGGCCCTTTCTTCGGTAGTTTTTTATCGGTAAATAGAGCTAGGTAAGCTGTTGTTTCATTGACTTCAGGGTACAAACTCAAGTTACCAATTTCAGCGATTTTCTCTTGTTTACCCGCTGTATTAGTTGCATACGCACTGAGCCTCCCATAACTACTAAAGCCTTGGCTTTCGGTTAACTTAACTGCAAGACTAAGTTTTTTATTAATAGAGTCTTCAACCAGCTTAACGTCCCTAATTTTAACATTCGGTTGTTCGCCTTGCTCACGATATACAACTGGAATACTAAAACTCATTATCATGTTCACTTTAATACCTGGTTTAGTGCTTTTCACTTCATTGGGTAATGCTTGAAACAATAAGTGAGAACGATACTCCCCTTTAGCCAAATTCTTAGGCTTTCTAATTGCTATTTTAATCGTTTGCCTTTCGCCCGGTGCTAAGCGAATTTGCTTTGGGGATAAACGCGTCATTGGTGAAAGGCTCCTTGCTACAGGCTCACTCAATGTTTGGTAACCACCTGCGGGGAGCGCTAATTTTTCGCTCCATACCACGCGATATGTTCTATATTCATCTGAGCTATTAATGACGGTGACTTTTGCGCTACGTTGGCGCTCATCAAATGAAACCCGCGTTGGTGAAATAAGTAAATTTGCTGTTGCATATTGACTGAATAAAACAAAAAAGAGTCCACATAAAAGACGTTTTGCGAACATATCTATCCTTAGTAATCGACCGATATTTCTAAATAAGTTGAAGAAGAGTAATGACCATCTGCGTATGCTTTAGCGCTACGATCTGTTGTTAAAATACCGCCAATAAATACTTTTGCCTCACCAAACTCATTGGTGATCACATATTTAGGAAAACCATTAAGGCGCACAGAAAACTCAGCACTCGTGTTGCCATCTACATCATGTATTAAGTCAACTGGAGCAACTAGATTCATAGTTAGTTGGGTTCTGGCAGGAAAGTCAGTAAGTAATAATTCTGCTGGGTGGCCATTTTCAAGTACATAAACTGAGCCCTGAGTATTGATACTGCCATCATCTTTGACAATTACAGAGCTGGTATTTGTATTAGCTAAAATAACAAGAGTGCCAAAATCAAGCGCTTGTTGCTCTGTGCTCGCTGCTTGTAGAGGCAAAGAGAAAACAGAAAATAGCACAGTGGCCAATAGCAAAAAGCGCATAAAAATTACCTAAAATAATTAATAAGCGACTTCGATTTGAAAAGTCCCCGCATAAACACCATCAGCATATGGCTTTGTGGTAGTACGATCTGATGTATCTAAGCTTGCGCCAATATTGAATGACACAGTACCGTCTTGCGCAACCTGTAAGTTAGGTGTACCAGAATTGTAGTTCGCATTTGCGTTTGGCCCGCTAGTAATAACGAATAACCAATTACCAATTTCAAAGTCAGGACGGTCAGTATCTTGTCCATCTTCAAATTCTAACTGAGTCTGAGTAGGCTCAGTAATCGATAAAATAGCATTTGGAACAGCTTCAGACACAGTAAACGCCGCAGGCTCGCCATCTTCAATGACAGCAAATAAAGCGTTTTCTGTATTATTGCTACTTACTGAAATTGGACTAGCATTTGGAGTCGCATTAACTGTAAGCCTTGCTCGATCGGTTCCAGATGGGTCTGCAACAGCACGAATAGTCCCAAAATTAAGGTCACTATCTTTGGTCAAAACAACAGTGTTTTGAACTGTAACTTCAGCACGAAAAGTTTCAGTAGCAGAAAAGGCAGTTGATGAGGCGAAAATAACACTAAGAGAAAGTAAAGAAAGAGGTAATTTCATATTAAGTCCTTATAATTAAATGGCTAAGCCATTTTTCTGTATCTTAAGCTTTATCGACCTCTAGAACAAATACTTTAAGATTAATTACCTAATTTTTAAGAGGAAAGATGCTTAAAGCATCTCTCCAATAAATGGTGCCGTCACACAGGTTTGCCCCATTCTTTTGGCTATCTCACAAAATGCAGTAGCCTGAGTATAATTTGCAAATGGACCGGCCCTTAACCCATACACGGTTACGCCTTTTTGCTCTCGTGTTTTAAAACGAAAATCAAGGCCATTTAAAACAGCAGGATAATCACGTTTGAGCTTTAAGACCTGATAACTAACTTTTTTCGGCGTTAAATATAAACCTAATTGCACACCCGCTTCAGCCGCTTTGTTTGCTGCAATAATCGCCTCAAGTGAGTCTGTGGATGATGTTTGCTGTACTTGCGTTTGTTCGCTTTGATGAATAATCACATCATTTTGTGGCTCAAATTGTGATGGTTGTGCGGTTAAATCGCTATTGGCTGAAAGCACTTCGATTAACAACGCAAGGTCTTTTTCCATCAACGCAAGACGTTCAATACTAGGTTGTTTATTTTGCCACTCGGCAGCAAATTGCTGTACTTGCTGCTCAGTGTAAGCTGGCTGGGCTTGCTCTTGGCTCATCATACATGCTGTTAGAGCAGTTAAGCTGATGGTTATCAGTAGATATTTAGAAAAAATAGAAAAATGCATGGTGACGTCAATTCTAAAAAACAGACTTAAATCTTAGCAATAAAAATGCCACCTTTAGAGTGAACATTTGACGCTAAAAATAAATTCGGTTGTCAGTGTAGTTACTTACCCAGCAATCAATGCCTTGTCGTTTAATCGCTTCACAATCAGCTTTCGCGTTTTTCAAATACTTATAGCCACCAAACTTAAGTCGATAGTAGGTATGCTCATTTACATCAGCGACTTCAACATTAAGTATCGGCTTTCCTTGAAAAATACTGGGTGCTCGTTTAGCCATTTTCTTTAATGTATAAGCAAGACCTTGTTCCGTATTAACAGACGCTAATTGCAAAGCAAATGCATAGTCAGGTTTAACAGAGTCTTTAGAGTCGCTTGATAGTGCTTGAGAAGTATCAGCCTGTTCTAGCACTGTACTGACAGGTTCACTTTGGGTTTGCGCCAACAAAAATGAGTTTTGCATTAGCGTTACATCACTAAGGTACTGAACAACATTGAAAACAGGAAGCTTGTTAAAAGAGATATCAGGAAATGCCTTATTACTGCAACCAGACACAGTCAATAACACCAACAGGTATATACTGTAACGCAAAGGTTTTGAGCAATATTTCATAAGTAGGATTCTTAAACGTACCATTAAAAATTTGCTTCTTTTTAAAGAAGTCTATCTGTTAGCACTTACCTATACAAAAACCATAAAAGTGATTTACGACATTGCATAAGAAAACTCTAACACATTATTTGTTATTATAATATTTTCAGTACAGTGCTTAACTAACTGCAATAAAAACTTAATGACACCCTAATACTTAAGTTTTCATATTAGACAACCTAAAGCAATAAAAATCCGTCTTTACATAGGTATTTTTATAAGTATAGCTGAGTTTAACTATCCTACAGGGGTAAATAAGCATCTCACTGATCTTTAATCTTAACAATGCGTTAAGACTTAGGTATATCAGAAAAATCCTTTATTGGGTAATAATCGACAATTGGGAGGGACATGTAAATAACAAAAAAGTGCCATATAGACACTTTTTTTACATAATTTTCAACTAAGTAATTTGAATTGCTTATTTAACCAGCGACTTTATGAAGTCTGTAAGCTCACCTTTGAATTCATCACGACGCAGTGCAAACTCAACTATGGCTTTTAAATAACCAATTTTGCTACCGCAGTCATGGCTTTTACCTTTCATTGAGTAAGCATCAACAATCTCTTTTTCCATGAGCATGGCAATGGCATCTGTTAATTGGATTTCATCGCCTGCACCGGCTGGGGTTTTTGCAAGTAATGGCCAAATATTTTTGCTCAATACATAGCGACCCACAACAGCAAGATTTGATGGAGCTTGATCAACTGGAGGCTTTTCAACCATATTTAAAATAGCTGCGCTTTCACCTTGATTGATTTTTACATCACCTAAGTCGACAACACCGAACTTGTCTACTTCGTTTTGCGGCACAGGCTCAACCATAATTTGGCTCTCGCCGGTGGTTTCAAAACGCTGGATCATTTCAGCTAAGTTATCTTTTTTAAGGTCGCTTGCTACATCATCGATGATCACATCCGGTAAGATAACAACAAACGGTTCATCACCTATGATAGGTGCAGCACAGTTAATCGCATGACCAAGGCCTTTCGCTTCACCTTGGCGAACATGAATAATTGTTACATCTTTCGGGCAGATTGATTGTACTTCTGCGAGTAACTGACGTTTAACACGCTTTTCAAGCGTTGCTTCTAACTCAAAACTGGTATCAAAGTGGTTTTCAATTGAGTTTTTACTTGAATGCGTTACTAAAACAATTTCTTTAATTCCTGCTGAAATTGCTTCATTCACAACGTACTGAATCAACGGGCGGTCAACAATAGGAAGCATTTCTTTAGGGATTGCTTTTGTTGCAGGTAACATACGCGTGCCAAGACCAGCAACTGGGATCACTGCTTTCATTGATTTCTCCTTAAATTTTATTGTTCTTAAACTGAAAACGGATACTTAATTGCATCGTGACACTGATAACCTACTACTTCAAAATCGTCTTTTGTAACCCAGGTTTCAATGTCTTCTAATGATTTAATATTTGGGTTTATTTTTAATTCTGGCGACGCGAATGGCTCACGCTTAAGCTGCACATCACGCATCAACTCAAGTTGGTTTTCATAAATATGCGCATTCGCTATTTTATGATACGCCTTACCCGGTTTGTGGCCGGTGATTTGTGCAACTAAAGCAAGTAACACAAAACATTGAATTTGATTAAAGTTCAAACCCAGAGGCACATCGCAGCTACGTTGGTATGATGTTAAGTATAGAGTATCGCCCAACAAAGAAAAGGTGTGCGTGTGCATACAAGGGCGTAAACAGCCTAACTCAAACTCACCTGGGTTATAAAATGTGACGATTTCACCGCGATCATCAATCCCTTTTGATAAGTTATCGATAACTTTTTTAAGTTGATCAAGGTGGCTGCCATCCGGACGTTGCCAACTGCGGCCTTGCACACCATACACTCGACCCATATCATCTTCACCACGGCGATGTGGGTTTTCTAGCCAAGCTTTGTTTTCGTTTGCGTTAGCATTCCAAGTCATACAGCCGATATCACGAAACTGTGCAGCGCTGTCGTAACCACGTAAATAACCAAGTAACTCCGCTATCGCCGCTTTGTAAAAGCTCTTGCGCGTTGTTATTAGCGGAAACTTATTATTTGCCACATCATATTCAAGATCGGCATTAATAACGGTTAAACACTTGGTACCTGTGCGTTTGTTCTCAACCCACACACCTTCGTCAACAATACGCTGACATAAATCTAAATACTGTTTCATTGATTTGCTCTTGTTATGCTTTGCTTGCCACGCTGTGTTGCGGCTTTTTATAGGCCCATATTAACAAACCAAGGCCACCAATTACCATCGGCAATGACAGTATTTGCCCCATCGAGATAAAGCCTGCGAATAAACCTAAATGAGCATCTGGTTCACGGAAATATTCAACAATAAATCTAAACACGCCATAGCCAAGTAAGAACACCCCAGCAACACTTCCCGCTGGGCGAGGCTTTTTGATAAACCATTGTAATATTAAGAACAGCACCAAACCTTCTAAAAAGGCTTCGTATAATTGTGATGGATGACGAGGCTCTGGGCCACCTGATGGGAAAATAAACGCCCAAGGTACATCAGTCACTCGGCCCCATAACTCGCCATTAATAAAGTTACCAATACGCCCTGCTAACAAACCAAGCGGCACCAGTGGCACCACAAAATCGCCCACTTCAAATAATGATTTTTTACGTGTCCAGGCAAATATAGCTATTGCTGTAATAACACCTAGCGTACCACCATGGAAAGACATGCCGCCTTGGTCAATTCTGAATAAATAAAGCGGGTTTTCAATAAAATAACTAAACTGATAAAACAATACATAGCCAATACGACCACCGAGTATTACCCCGAGCATGCCGTAAAATAATAAGTCACTAACTTGTTCTTTTGTCCAACCTGAGTTTGGTTTTTCTGCTTGACGATTAGCAAGCCACATCGCCAAAGCAAAACCAATTAAATACATTAAACCGTACCAACGTACGCTGAGCGGGCCTACCGAAAAAATAACCGGATCGATATCTGGAAATTGAAGAGCCATAAAAATAAAAACCTTTAACTAAACACCATTTTAAGCGCAATTATGACAAGTAATAGCGCGAATACTTTTTTTATTGTTGCCACAGGCAAGTAATGCGTGGCTTTGGCACCTATTGGCGCAATAAGCGACGAGGTAACCACAATCCCGACTAACGCAGGTAAATACACAAATCCGGCAAATCCATCACTGAAAGATGTTAATTGCCACCCGGCAGATACGTAACCCACCGAGCCGAACAGGGCAATGACAATACCACATGCAGCAGCACAACCAATGGCCTTTTTAATATCAACAGAAAAATAATGCAGTAGCGGCACAATAAGCGCCCCGCCGCCAATACCAATTAGTCCTGACAGCGCCCCCATTATGGCACATAAAAAGCCAAGAATAGGCCCTGATGGAAGCGGCTTTTCACTGGCTGCTTTTTTTCGTGTCGATAACACCATTCTGATCGCGATAAACACCACGCTACCGGCAAAAACAAAGCGCAGTAGCTGCTCTGGGATAAAGCTTGCAGCAAAGCCACTGATCAATGCGCCTAGGCCAACACCAGTCATAACCCATGGGGCAATTTCCCAAGGCACGTTAGCATTACGATGATGAGCAAGGGCTGAAGAAGTCGAGGTAAAAATAATGGATGCTAACGAGGTTGCTATCGCGATGACTAATACATGGCTTGGGTCGGCAACATTGAACGATACTAATAACGCACTAAGTACCGGCACGATAATCAGACCGCCACCAATACCTAATAACCCAGCTAAAAATCCAACCACGCTGCCCAAAATTGCGCAGTACACCATTAAAAGTATCACGTCATGCATAGCACACTCATATATTCAATTTGTTATATACATATACTAAACTAATATATATACCCAAACCACCTCAAGATGCGAGTTTCAGTTGGAATTAAAAGCGATTTAGGCAAGGCATTGATTGCAAGTAATAGTGGTTCTATTGTTAAAATCAATAACGCAGTATAAATCGCTTTTAAACCAACCCTTTGGGCGTTTCACAGGCACTTACTCTCATCGTTGTTACTTCTTAAAAGGGATGGCCATTCTTGCAAAGTAACGCCTTGATATTAAGCACCTGTGAAACGCTGAATTCTACATCTTGAGGTGGCTTGGGTATAAGTGCTTCACAACACAATTTTCCCTCATGATTGACCTTGGCTTGGGGTGTAAAATAGCTCACCGAGTTGATGTTCAATCATAAAGTTACGCGTTAACCTAAGTACATGTTTTGCAGTGGGTTGTAATAAACACTCTGCAAGTAACTTTTCCATATCACTGACATTTAATCGCCTAAGCACGAACTTAATTTTACTAATCGAAGCGTAGTTCATGCTCAAGCTTCGATACCCCATCGCAATAAGCAGTAACGCTCCTTCGGGGTCGCCCCCTAACTCACCACACAAGCTAAATGGCAACTCATGTTGCTGACACTCTTGTGCTATTTTTAACAGCACTCTAAGTACACTTGGGTGATAAGGGTTAAATAGCTCAGCAACACGGGCATTAGAGCGATCAACTGCCAGCATATACTGGGTTAAATCGTTGCTACCTACAGAGCAAAAATCGACTTTTTGCGACCACTCTTCAAGCATAAATACACTTGAAGGTACTTCTAACATCACACCAATTTCAGGGCGCTCAATGGCTTGTTCAGGGTATTGCTCACTTAACTCAAAATAGGCTTGTTCGAGCAATTTTAACGATTCATCCACTTCTTCTGAGCCGCTGATCATCGGCAGCATGATTTTTAAATTACCCAAACCAATATTGGCTTTTAACATTGCCTTGAGCTGATCTAAAAATAGCTCTGGGTGATCTAAGGTCACGCGAATACCACGCCAACCTAAAAATGGATTTTCTTCTGTTATATTGAAGTAATCTAAAACTTTATCGCCACCAATATCGAGTGTACGCATCACCACAGGATTAGGATGGTAACTAGTAAGCACTTCGCGATACCAGCTTTCTTGTTCTGACTGTGAAGGAAATTGGCCTTTTTGCATAAACCAGGCTTCGGTGCGATAAAGACCTACCCCATCGCAAAATGGCTTATTGTCATGCTCGGTATTTAATTCAAGACCCGCGTTAAGTAATAAGCTAATGTGTTCGCCATCTTTAGTGATGGCATCTAGGTTTTGCTCTGCTACAAAACGGTCGTTCAATAAGGCTTCTTGATATTTGAGCTGACTGTATTCCTCTTGCAGCATTTGTGAAGGAGAAATATATAAACGCCCTGCATAGGCGTCTAAAATCATTTGCTTGCCTTCAAACTGCAATAACGGCACATCTTCAATGCCCCAAATTGCAGGGATCCCCATAGCACGAGTTAAAATTGAAGCATGGCTATTTGCTGCACCATTAACACTCACAACCCCAGCAAGATGCCCTTTAGGTACTTCAGCAAGCATTGCGGGAGTTAATGTACCGGCAATTAAAATAGTGTCTTTAGGGTAAGGTTTTGCCGCATGCTCAGTATTAACTAAGTGATGTAAAACCCGTAAACCAATATCTTTAACATCAACAGCACGCTCTTTAATGTAAGGATCTTGCATGGCATTGAATTGAGTCACCAATTTCTCAATTACAATTTTCAGGGCGCTTTTAGCATTCCAGCCTTGTTGTAATTGCGCTTCAACATTTTGACCAAGACTTTTGGCATCAAGTAACTGCTGATAAACATCAAATACAGCCAGTGCCTCTTGCGGAATAGAGTCGCTCAGAGTCATAGATAAGGTATTAAACTCGTTACGCGTCGCAGCCACAGCTTGGGTAAATAGCTTACGCTGGGTGCTCACATCGTCGTCTTTTTGCAGTTCAATAGAACTAAAGTCAAGTTTAGGGATCACCACAAAGGCTTCACCTATGGCAATACCTGGTGCACTTGATACCCCTTTTAGTACTGAGGTTTGGTGTGAAAACTCATCGACGCGTAATATTTCTTTTATTTCTGCATGAGCTAACTGAGAAGCTAGCTGGGCCGAGAGCGTAATTAAGAATGATTCCTCGTCAGGGCTAAAAACACGGGCTAGTTTTTGTTGAACAACAATAACGCCTAAAACCTTTTTCTGGTGCACGACTGGCACTGACAAAAATGCGTTATAGCCTTCTTCATTAACTTCAGGTGAGAGTTTAAAACGAGGGTGAGACTTAGCAAAAGCAATATTGATAGGCTCTTCACGCTGAGCAACAAGACCCACGAGGCCTTCGGTAAAACCTATACGAAACTTACCCACTGCATCTGGGTTGAGGCCTTGGGTGGCCATCAATACAAAGTTATCTTGGCTATAATCTGCAAAATAAATCGAGCAGCACTGTGTTTGCATGGCATCTTTTACCATTTGCACAAAACACCCCAGCGCACTATTCAAGTCCGCCTGTTGCGACACTGCCTCAGCAATTGATCTGAGCGTGGCTAACATGATGCTGCTCCTTTGATTTAAATAAGGTTGCCCTTATCGTTTATGTCGCCAATGATCTTTGTGTTGCTCTCGTTTATTAAACGGCATTGCAAACGGAGCAAACTCTTTCATTACTCGACGATATACATCGCGCTTAAACGAAACAACTTGCCTAACCGGATACCAATAACTCACCCATCGCCAATCATCAAACTCGGGGTGATGAGTTTTAAGTAAATCTACATCTTCATCTTTACAACGAAGTTTCAGTAAAAACCATTTTTGTTTTTGCCCAATACACACAGGACTTGAGTCTCTGCGAATTAAACGTTTGGGTAATTTATAGCGTAACCAATGTTTAGAACTTGCGACGATCTCAACGTCTTCAGGAAGCAAGCCCACTTCTTCGTGTAATTCTCTGTACATGGTTTGCTCTGCTGTTTCGCCGTCATCAACACCACCTTGGGGAAATTGCCAAGAGTGCTGACCATAGCGACGAGCCCAAAATACTTGTCCCTGATTATTGCAAATTACAATTCCGACATTGGCACGAAAACCTTCGGCATCAATCACCTTAGTGCCTCATTTGTAAGTCGATTTTTATTGATTGTTCCACATAACCTGCGATACAGCAAACACTTTACACCTAAGCCTAAATTAGATTGAAAAATTATTTTTTAACAAACATGTTTAATCAAGGTGTTACGAAGTAATTATTATAAAAATGTGCTGTTTGATTAAAATAACTATTTACAACCGTATTTTTATCACCTTACCCACAGCTTGTGCATAACTTTTATAAATCATGCCTAAATCGCAAACAAATCCACAATCCACAGTTGAAACATCCACTTTCTCCACAGAAACTGTGGATAAACATGTTTATATATCTGTATTTATACAAACAACTGTTTAATTAATGAAATAGAAACAACATAAAAAAACAGTAAAACAATTAAATATCAGTTGGTTAGACTAAAACATCGAAAAGTAAAACTGATTATTTTTAGCCCACCCTTAACGTGCGCAAAAAACACCCAAACACAAAGATATCCACTAAGGCACGCATTTGCTATCATGATACGGTTAATTAGACAATCAAATAAACGCCTTATGCGACCAATAAAACCCGCTTCTATAAACGAATTAATGCAACGTGTTGATGCTATTGCTGGCCTAACCCTAGGGCAGCTAGCCGAGCAATGTAAGTTTAAAACCCCTGACGATTTACTACGTGAAAAAGGCTGGACCGGGCAACTTATCGAATATGTACTTGGTGCAACAGCGGGTTCAAAACCAACACCTGATTTTGAAGAGTTAGGCATTGAGCTAAAAACCTTACCTATCTCATTTAAAGGGAAACCTCTCGAAACAACCTTTGTTTCGGTAACACCACTATTAAATGTAACCGGAATGACTTGGCAGCAAAGTACGGTTCGTAAAAAGTTGAATCATGTTTTGTGGTTACCTATTTTAGGCGAACGCGAGATACTGCCTTTTCACCGTACCATAGGCAGTGGCTTTTTATGGCAACCAAGCGCAGAGCAAGATGCCCTTTTACAGCGTGATTGGGAAGAACAAATGGAGCTAATCGCCCTTGGTCGCGTAGATGAAATTTCGGGTCATTTAGGTGATGTAATGCAAATAAGGCCAAAAGCTGCCAATAGCAAAGCGCTGACTGATGCAATTGGCCCGAATGGCCAGATAGTACAAACTTTACCTCGCGGCTTTTATCTTAAAACCAGCTTCACCGGCGAAATCCTAAAACAACAATTTCAGCTATAAAAAAACCTCCCGAAGGAGGTTTTTTAAAGTCTTGATGAGCTAAGCCAGATTACTGACCTTTAACCTCTTTAAGACCGTTGTAAGGTGCTTTCTCACCTAATACTTCTTCAATGCGAAGTAATTGGTTGTACTTAGCAATACGGTCAGAACGGCTTAATGAACCCGTTTTGATTTGACCAGCTGCAGTACCTACTGCTAAATCAGCAATTGTCGCATCTTCAGTTTCACCTGAACGGTGTGAGATAACAGCAGTGAAGCCAGCGTCTTTAGCCATTTTGATAGCAGCAAGCGTTTCAGTTAATGAACCGATTTGGTTGAATTTGATTAGGATTGAGTTAGCAATACCGTTATCAATACCACGCTTTAAGATCTTCGTGTTAGTTACGAACAGATCGTCACCTACTAATTGTACTTTGTCGCCAATTAGTTGTGTTTGGTGTGCGAAACCATCCCAATCCGACTCATCTAAGCCGTCTTCAATTGAAACAATTGGGTATTGCTCAGTAAGGCCTTTAAGGAAGTGGTTGAATTCTTCAGAAGTGAATTTTTTACCTTCGCCTTTAAGGTCGTAGATATTCGCTTCTTTGTCGTAGAACTCAGATGCAGCACAGTCTAGAGCTAGAGTGATATCTTTACCAAGCTCATAACCTGCATTTGCTACAGCAACCTTGATTGCAGCAAGTGCCGCTTCGTTTGATTCAAGGTTAGGAGCAAAACCACCTTCATCACCTACTGATGTAGAGTGACCTTCAGCTTTAAGTACTTTTGCTAAGCTGTGGAATACTTCAGCGCCCATACGTAACGCTTCACGGAAGTTTGTAGCACCAACTGGCTGGATCATGAACTCTTGAATATCAACAGAGTTATCAGCGTGCTCACCACCATTGATGATGTTCATCATAGGTAATGGCATTGAGTAAACACCTGGTGTGCCGTTTAGGTCTGCAATGTGCTCATAAAGCTCAACGCCTTTAGAGTTAGCAGCCGCTTTAGCCGTTGCTAAAGATACAGCTAAGATAGCGTTAGCACCTAGTTTTTCTTTGTTTTCAGTACCATCTAAGTCAAGCATTACTTGGTCAACCGCTTTTTGGTCAACTGCGTTTTGGCCTTTAAGCGCTTCAGCGATTTCGTTATTGATATAGCCTACTGCTTTTAAAACACCTTTACCTAGGTAACGTGCTTTATCACCATCACGTAATTCAAGCGCTTCGCGAGTACCTGTTGATGCACCAGATGGTGCTGCAGCACGGCCCCATGAACCATCAGCTAAATGTACATCAGCTTCAACAGTTGGGTTACCACGCGAGTCCATGATTTCGCGACCAATCACTTTTACGATTTCTGACATCTTGATTCCTCTTTTCCCGAAAATGGTGAGTTAGTGCCAATTTTATTAATTATCCTTAATGCCATTGGCTTATTAAAACAAATAAGCCGTGCATAAAGCACGGCCTATTTAAATTACGATGACGCTTTTTGGTGAGTATGTGCAGCTGCAACAAACCCTTCAAATAGCGGGTGACCATCACGTGGTGTTGACGTGAATTCCGGGTGGAATTGCGCGGCAATAAACCAAGGGTGATCTTTATTCTCAATAATTTCGACTAGTTTCTTATCTTCAGATAAACCAGTGAAACTTAAGCCTGCTTTTTCAAGCTGCTCTACGTAGTGATTATTCACTTCGTAACGGTGACGGTGACGCTCAACAATCTCGTCACTACCGTACACTTCGCTTACTTTAGAACCAGGTGTTAAATGACACTTTTGTGCACCTAAACGCATAGTACCACCTAGGTCAGATTGCTCATCACGGATTTCAACGTTACCGTCAGCATCTTGCCATTCAGTGATTAAACCAACAACTGGGTGTGCTGATTTAGCGTTAAACTCTGTTGAGTTTGCATCTTCAAGGCCTGCAACGTTACGCGCATATTCAATAAGCGCTACTTGCATACCTAAACAAATGCCTAAGTAAGGAACTTTATTTTCACGTGCATATTTAGCCGCTAAGATCTTACCTTCAACACCACGGCCGCCGAAGCCACCTGGAACTAAGATAGCATCAAGATGAGAGAGTAACTCAGTACCTTTGCTTTCTAAGTCTTGTGAATCAACGTATTCGATGTTCACAGTTAAACGGTTTTTCAAACCTGCATGCTTTAATGCTTCGTTTACTGATTTATATGCATCTGGTAGTTCGATGTACTTACCAACCATACCAATTGTCACTTCACCTGTTGGGTTAGACTCTTGGTATAACACTTGTTCCCACTCAGATAAATCTGCTTCTGGGCACTCAAGATAGAAACGACGACAGACGAAGTTATCTAATTCTTGTGACTTAAGTAACGCAGGGATCTTATAGATGCTTTCTACGTCTGGTAATGAAATAACAGCTTTCTCTTCAACGTTAGTGAAAAGTGCGATCTTCGCGCGCTCGTTATTTGGTAATTTACGATCAGAACGACAGATCAAGATATCTGGTTGGATACCAATCGAACGTAATTCTTTTACAGAATGTTGTGTTGGCTTAGTTTTAACTTCACCTGCAGGGCCTAAGAATGGCACTAGCGTTAGGTGGATAAACAATGCGCGCTCACGGCCAATTTCAGTGCCAAGCTGACGAATTGCTTCTAAGAAAGGTTGTGACTCGATGTCACCAACTGTACCGCCAATTTCAACGATTGCTACATCGCGACCTTCAGCACCGTCGTATACACGTTGCTTAATGTCGTTTGTGATGTGTGGAATAACCTGAATTGTTGCACCAAGGTACTCACCACGACGCTCACGTCGTAATACATCTTCATAAACACGACCTTGTGTGAAGTTGTTGCGGCTAGTCATCTTGGTACGGATGAAACGCTCATAGTGACCTAAGTCAAGGTCAGTCTCTGCACCGTCTTCAGTTACAAATACTTCACCGTGCTGAATTGGGCTCATAGTGCCTGGGTCAACGTTAATGTAAGGATCCAGCTTTAAAATAGTCACGTTAAGACCACGTGCTTCTAAAATAGCGGCTAATGACGCTGCTGCAATACCCTTACCCAACGAAGAAACAACCCCGCCAGTTACGAAGATAAATTTTGTACTCATGCGAACCCTAGAATATCAGGAATTAAAAGGAATAATATAGAATCAAGACGGGGCGATATTATAGCAAAGGGGCTGCTATCAATCCAGATAAAATTAGCAAATAAGTGCACAAAAAACGAGCTTGGTTACACTGTACCCAAACTGCTCTACAATGCACTTACCTGGCTTGTTTTTTTATGGCTTCCCATGCGTTGTCCATTTCTTCAAGGCTAGCCGTTTCTAAACTCTGGCCACGTTCATCTAAGTAAGCAGCCACTTTTTCAAAGCGTGACGCGAACTTAGCATTGGCACTTCGTAATAATTGCTCAGGATCGCGCTTAATATGACGGGCAACATTCACTGTTGCAAACAGTAAATCACCAAGCTCTTCTGCACTGTGCTCTGAATAAGGGTCGTGAGCCAGCGCTTCTTTTACTTCGTCTACTTCTTCAGCAACTTTATCGAGCGCACCATGATAACTTGGCCAATCAAACCCTAAGCTTGCTACACGCTGTTGAATCTTCTTCGCTTTTGATAACCCCGGCATAGCATCAGGAATGTCTTGCCACAGGCTCATTTGTGGTGAAGCTGCTTTTTCTGCTCGCTCTTGTGCTTTAATAGCCTGCCACTGCTCAGAAAGCTCAGCGTCAGTCAGCTCACTTTGTTCTGCAAAGACATGGGGATGACGACGAACTAACTTATCATTAAGCGTATTAGCCACATCGGTAAAATCAAATAATCCTTGCTCTTTGGCAAGTTGAGCATAAAAGATGACTTGAAACAGTAAATCGCCAAGCTCACTTTTAAGCTCAGTAAGCTCACCTTTTTCAATGCAATCTGCTACTTCGTAAGCTTCTTCAAGTGTATGCGGCACTATTGACTTAAAGTCTTGTTTTAAATCCCACGGGCACCCAGATTCTGGGTCCCGTAGTTTGGCCATAATAGCAAGCGACTGCTCAATTGCCTGTTTATCACACATTACGAATGACCACGCTTTGCATCATGTACACCTTCTATTTGGTGTAACTTAGACAATAAGCGGTTGGTGCTTGATAAGTCATGTACTTCAACCTGCATTGAAAACAGCGCAAGCTGCTTATCTTCAACCGTGTTGACGTTCATGTTCAGCACATTCACTTTTTCGTTTGCAAGCACTGAGCTGATATCTCGAATAAGGCCTGAGCGATCGGTCGCTTCAACTTTAATCGTTAATGAGTAAGAGCCATTGACATCGTCTGACCAACTTACTGATATCACCCGCTCAGGATGCTTCTCGCGAAGTTTCTCAAACGAATCGCAATCTTCACGGTGAACTGCAATCCCTCGGCCTTGCGTAATGTAGCCAATAATTTCATCGCCCGGCACAGGTCGGCAGCATTTAGCAACATGGCTCATTAAGCTACCTACCCCATCAACAACAATACCGTTCTTATCGCCGGTGACACTTTTTGGCTTTTTAAACTTAATTTGTGGTTCGTCATGCTCACGGTCACTAATGAAGTTTAATAACTGGTTTAAGCGAACATCTCCAGCACCTACCGCAACCATAAGGTCGTCAAGGCCTTTAAGGTTAAAGCGCTCGATTGCTGGCGCTAGATCTTTGGTTGTTAAATCTAGTTTTTGCAGCTCGGTCTCAAGTATTTCTTTACCGGCACTTAAGTTTTTATCGCGATCAAGCTGCTTAAACCAATGATGGATTTTAGAGCGTGCTCGTGAAGACTTAATATAACCTAGCGATGGGTTTAACCAATCACGGCTTGGGTTAGGTTGCTTTTGAGTTAAAATTTCAACCTGATCGCCGGTGCTTAATTGGTGAGTAAATGGCACAATTTTGCCAAACACTTTTGCGCCAATACAACGATGCCCTACATTTGAGTGAATGTAATAAGCAAAATCAAGTGGTGTTGCACCCAGCGGCAAATCGAAAATATCCCCTTTTGGCGTAAACACATAAACACGGTCTTCTACTACTTGGTTTTTAAGCTCTTCCGCTAGGTCACTGCCATCAACAACTTCTTCTTGCCATTGCAGTAACTTACGTAACCAGCTAATTTTTTGCTCGTAGCCTGAACCACGTCCTGGCAATGCACCTTCTTTGTACATCCAGTGCGCAGCAACACCTAGCTCAGCATCTTGGTGCATTTCGCTCGTACGAATTTGAATTTCAACGGTTTTACCTTCTGGGCCAAATACCACGGTATGAATTGACTGATAACCGTTTTGCTTAGGTGTTGCGATGTAATCATCAAACTCTTTATTTAAATGGCGCCAGTTAGTATGCACGATACCTAATGCCGCGTAACAATCTTGCAGACGCTCTACCACAATGCGCATAGCGCGAATATCAAAAAGCTGGTCGAACTCGTAGTTCTTCTGTGCCATTTTTTTGTAGATGCTGTAGATATGCTTAGGGCGGCCATACACCTCACCTTCAATACCTGCTTCAGTCAAGCGTGTTTTGACTAAAGCAACCATGTTCTCCATATAAGCTTCTCGGGCAAGGCGCTTATCATCCAGCTGTTTGGCGATATTTTTATAGGTATCTGGGTGCAAATAACGGAACGAAAGATCTTCAAGTTCCCATTTAAGCTGACCAATCCCTAAACGATTCGCAAGGGGCGCAAAAATGTCGCGTGTTTCTTTAGCGGCGATAACGCGCTCTTCTTCACTGGCATCTTTAACATCACGCAGGTGGCACACTTGCTCTGCAAGTTTAATCACTACAGCGCGCACATCTTCAACCATAGCTAGTAACATGCGGCGGATATTATCAATTTGTACAGTGCCTTTACCTTGGTGGGCTAAGGTACTGATGGTAGCCATTTGGCTTACGCCTGTTAGTAATAACGCAACGTGATTACCTAGCTTTTCGGTGACTGTCTCAATTGAAATTTTTTCGGCTAAAAAATAAGGCGTTAAAAAAGCAGTGGCAAGAGAGTCTGCATCTAAATTTAGCTCAGCTAAAATCTCCACCATTTCAATGGCTGTGTTTTCACGTTTTGCATCATCGCAATGCAGGCACAGTTGGTGAGCCTGCTCTAATAAGGTATGTTTGTCTTCTGTTAGCGCTAACAGCTCGATACGGCTGGCAAAATCACTCGGCTTAGTTAGCTGATGTGACTGTCTAGTGGCTACCATGTGCGCTTTACCTCCTGTGAAATAACGCCATCGTTTCAATATGCCCGGTATGCGGGAACATATTCATAAGCCCAATTTTTTCAATGCTAAAGCCTGCTTGTAAAATAATTGCACTGTCACGGGCTAAAGTAACAGGATCACAAGAGACGTATAAAATCGTTTTAAACTGAGTAAGTGGTAACTGCTCTAAAATAGCCATTGCGCCAGTACGTGATGGATCAAGAACTAACACGTCAAGTTCGGCACTAAACCAAGCAGCTGATTGCATTGATTTTGTTAAATCAAAACAATAAAAATCGGTATTCGACAATGAGTTAGTTTGCGCATTTTGTTTTGCTAATGCAACCGCAGAATCGACCCCTTCAACACCAATAACATATTTAGCATACTTTGCAATCAATAATGAAAAGTTACCAATACCACAAAACAAATCCAATACCTGCTCATGACCTTGTAAATCAAGCCACTGTTTTGCTTGATGTAGCATAGCTTGGTTAACTTGTGGGTTAACTTGAATAAAGTTTTCAAGGCCAAACTCAAAGCGTAAATCATAAGCTGGTATCTGGTAGTACGGCATTGGATGGTCACTGTGATCAATTTCACCACTTTGTGATTGCCACACAACACGCCAGCTATATTCATCACACGCCGCTACGACTATGGCTTTTAACTCTGCATTAATAGCTTTGGTATGCCTAATAACCACAAAGGCCGCATTATCAGCTTCACATAATTGTAAGTGACTAATACTACTAAGACCTGAATGGCTGTTGATAAGAACATCAAAAACTGAAAAAACGTCTTTAAATGTGCCGCTCAGCACATCACAGCTTTCAATACTCACCAATTGTTTAGAGCCTTGAGCTCGATACCCTACACGCATTTTCTTTGCGGCTTTGTCATGCATTACAGCAATACGCGCAGAGCGACGATAATGGTGCTCTTCACTAAGCAGAGGTGCTTGCCAATTTAAGTCATCAGCTTTAGCAAACTTGCTAAACAGCTGGCTAACCGCAGCTTGCTTCTCAACCAATTGTTGCTCTGCATTAAGATGCTGTAGCTGACAACCACCACAAACCTGATAATGCTGACAAAAAGGAGTAACCCTATGCGCTGAGGCTGATAGTACTTTTTTACAATCAGCACTGGCAAAACGTGCCTTATCTTCAATCAATAACGCTTTTACTTCTTCACCCGGCAAAGCACCATTAACAAAACAGACTTTATTTCCCTGCTTAGCAACGCCCCGCCCTTGGTGATCCATAGCAGTGACATTGAGGGTTAGCATTTTTTGCGAAACGGATTTCTTTTTGGCTTTGAAAATCTGTGCCATCGGGCAACACCTTAATTATTGATAAAGCGGGAGTAAGTATATACTCTTAAACAACGATAATAATGATAACAACATTCTTTATGACTAAATTTGGCTTACGTGACTCAGTCTTAACCCTTACACTTATACCGACTGTGATCATAGGCTTGTTGCTGGGCGGTTATTTTACAATAAATCGTTACATTGAGCTCGATGAAATTTTATATCAACAGGGCGTGACTATTATTGAGCCCCTCGCCATTGCTGTTGAGCAACCATTAATAAAGCGTGATAAAGCCTTATTAACTCGCTTAGTTAGTCATACACATAACAAACACTCCCCTGCTATCCAATCAATTGCTATTTTTGATGAAAACAATGAGTTAGTGATTTTTAGTAAATACCAAAGTGAATTCAAAGAAATTGTTAGCAGCAATGCAAACAGCATGGATGGCATTCAAGTACAAAATTCTGAGCACTATCTAACATTCTCTACTGCCATAATTAATCATAGCCGCCAAGACATGATTTGGAATCATCACAGCTACCAAGCATCGCTGGGCACTGTGGTGATCATGCTTAACAAACAACAAGCCATTATTGGCCAGCAACGGGCATTATTAGTCAGTGGCGTGGTAATTTTACTCGCGCTCATACTTGCCACCGTATTAGCGTTCAGATTAACCCGCATGTTTATTCAGCCTCTTAATAAGTTAGTACTAGCTACCGACAAACTCATTGAAGGTAAAGTCGACACTGGGCTCGATCAAAAAATGTTTGGCGAATTTGAGCTATTACGCACAGGTTTAAATACCATTTCAGAAACTATGGTTGTGCAACGTGATGAGATGCAAAAGCACATTGACCAAGCAACCTCTGATTACCGCGAAACACTCGAACAATACGAAACCCAAAATATTCAGTTAAGTATTGCTAAAAAAGATGCACAAGATGCGAACCGAGTAAAATCAGACTTTTTAGCTAAAATGAGTCACGAATTACGTACACCTTTAAACGGTGTAATAGGTTTTACGCGCCAGCTTTATAAAACCCCGCTCAATAAGCATCAAAAAGATTATCTAGATACCATTGAACTGTCGGCCAATAGCTTACTTACAATTATCAGTGATATTTTAGACTTTTCGAAATTAGAAGCCGGTGCCATGGAACTTGAGTCAATGCAATTCCAGCTCCGTGACAATATTAATGAAGTTATGACCTTGTTGGCACCGAGTGCTCACGAAAAGCAACTTGAGCTTTCAATATTTATCCATCCACAAGTACCAGACAATCTAACTGGCGACCCGACCCGCTTTAAACAAATTTTGATAAACCTGTTAAGCAATGCCATTAAATTTACTGAAAAAGGCTCAATCAAGGTTGATGTTGGCTACCGTTTACTGGATGAAGAGCGCGCCTCGATTTTGGTGTCTGTCACCGACACCGGTGTGGGCATCCCAATGGATAAACAAGATGCGTTGTTTACACCATTTGGCCAAGCAGACTCTAGTATCACCCGTAAATTTGGTGGCACAGGTCTTGGCTTAATCATCACTAAACATATTGTTGAAGCGATGAATGGCCGCATTACCCTAAACTCAGCACCTGGTAATGGTACCTGCTTTACGTTCAATGCCGTATTCAGAACGCCAAGTAACTCAATTACCAGTGACTTACCGACTCAATCACTGATCAATAAACGTATTTTGTATCTTGAGCCTCATGAGCATACCCATCAAGCAACGTTATCGCTACTACATGAATGGCAAACTCGCGTTACCGCCTGCATGGATGAAGAAAGCTTCTTAAATGAGATCAACAAAGACTTCAGCTACGATATTTGTATTATTGGCCATACCGCTACTATTGACGATATGCAGCAACTTAAGAGTTATGTAAAAGCAGTCCGCCCTGTCACTGATTATTTATACATAATGCTTAATACGGTTTCGCATAATATGCGTGAAGCCTTTGTCGGTAGCGGTGCAGATGCTTGCTTAAGTAAACCGCTTAACCACCGTAAATTATGTGAGGTACTTGCTGCGCCTTACCGTCTTGACCACCCGGTGCATAACATTGAGCAAGGTGATGAAAAATTATTACCACTTAAAGTACTGGTTGTTGACGATAACGATGCCAACCTAAAACTGATTTGCACCTTGCTTGAAGAACAAATTGAGCTAATTGATACCGCACATAATGGCTCACAAGCTTACAGTTTAAGTAAAAGCCATAAATATGACTTGATCTTTATGGACATCCAAATGCCAATTATGGATGGTATTACCGCATGTAAACTTATTCGCGAGTCATCTCTCAATGAAGATACCCCTATCATTGCAGTGACTGCTCACGCCCTCGCAGGTGAAAAAGAGCAACTGCTTAAAGATGGCTTTAAAGGTTACTTAACTAAGCCTATTGATGAGGACATGCTAAAACAAATAATTAGCGATCATAGCCCGCAATCGCCAATTAATCGTGAACGTAGCAAAACTGCCGCAGTTGACTCAGAACCTCCATTTGAAAGTGCCCGCCTCGATTGGCAACTGGCACTTCAACGCGCAGGCGGTAAAGAAGAACTAGCACTAGAAATGCTCAACATGCTATTACTCAGCGTGCCTGAAACCTTGCGCCTACTCAATGAAGCTATAGAAAAAGAAGATTGTGAACATGTACTTAGCATAGTGCACAAGTTCCATGGAGCATGTTGTTACACAGGCGTACCAAAACTAAAATCACTTGCCGAAACACTCGAGACAGCTTTAAAAGGCGATTGCGATTTAAATTACATTGAGCCTGAACTATTTGAGCTTGTTGATGAGCTGAATAATTTGTTAAGTGATGCAGGTATGGTTGAGCAACAAAGATAAAAGAACACCCAATAAATTATATAAAGGAATATATTAATGAAAAACTCTTTAATACTAGCTGGCAGTTTGTTTGTTTTTGGTTGCGCATCAACCTCAGACAAACCAGTAAAATTAGAGTATGCGGATTTAGCTGTTAGCTATAATGAAATGGAGTCAGCAAAATGGCAACAGCTTGAACGCTTTCCTGCCAGATACCCAAAAAAAGCAGTTATCCAAGCAAAAGAAGGTTGCGCAACTATTGAGTATGTCATTACGCCACAAAATGAGATTAGAGATATTCAGGTAGTTGCCTCAACTAACTCTGTATTTGCCGACGCAGCAAAAGATGTAATCACTAATTGGCACTGGAATGAGCTGGCGAAAAATATTACTGATAAAGCGGTGAAAACCCAAACTCGCTTTGACTTTTGTTTTGACACACCTGAGCAATCTTGCAAAGAGCTAAAACCTAACTATTCATGCCCTAGTTCAGATATTATTTATTCCACGGGTACACGCGTAGTGAAGTATTAAAGGGAGCTTGCTTTGTATTTTATCTTACTTATCGTCTTTAGTGCTATTTCACTCACTTGGTTTTTCCTCCGCTATAAAAAACTAAGTATAGAAGCTAATAATTACGTAAAAACCAATTACACAGAGCAGTGGCAAACATACGAAAGCCAAGCCCGTTTGATGAAGGCAAAACCTAACTCGATGGTTTTTCATTCAATTAAAAAAGGTGAATTGTCGGCCGTAGATGATGATGTTTTAAAAAGCTTTAAGAAAAAACATCAATATTTAGTGGCCCTACTCTGCCTTTCGCCTTGGCTATCTTCATTGCTTGCACAATTTATTGTTTATCTGAGTAAATAAAAACGCGATGGATATTATCTCCACCGCGTTCAGTATTCAAATTTGCTGGCTCTTATTAAAGGCGTCAGCTAAAGTCTTGCTTCAATCATTAAACGTTTCATATCGCTGACTGCTTTTTCTAAACCATCAATCGCTGCACGGGCAATAATCGCATGGCCAATGTTTAACTCATAAATTTCTGGCATTGCCGCAATGGGTTTTACATTGTGATAATGAAGACCATGGCCGGCATTAACGATTAAACCTAAGCTATCAGCATATTGTACGCCGCTACGTATACGCTCAAGCTCAGTGTGAAGCTCTTCGTCATTTTCAGCATCAGCATAAGCACCTGTGTGAATTTCAACGTATGGAGCATTACACGCTTTTGCAGCGTCAAGTTGTGCGTTGTCGGCATCAATGAATAACGAAACCTTAATTCCCGCAGCTGTTAGCTTTTCTGTTGCTGCTTTTACTTTTTCAAAATTACCCACAACATCTAGGCCGCCCTCAGTGGTGAGCTCTTCACGTTTTTCAGGCACTAAACAAACATAAGCAGGTTTCACTTCAAGGGCGATGTCGATCATTTCATCGGTGACTGCAATCTCAAGATTCATACGTGTTTGAATCGTTTTTGCCATCACATATACGTCGCGGTCTTGAATGTGACGACGGTCTTCACGCAAATGAATGGTGATACCATCTGCACCAGCATGCTCTGCAACAGCTGCAGCATGCGCAGGATCTGGGTAACTCGTGCCACGCGCTTGGCGTAAAGTGGCAATGTGATCAACGTTTACACCAAGAAGAATATCTTTCATTTTTTTACCTGTTTAATACAACGATTCAAGGCTGAACATCAGCCTACTTAATAAATAACTCACGGCTTTTTAATGGCTTTTTACCAAGTAAAGGCTTGAGTAGGTATCTACTTAATTGCTTTGCCATATATAACACATCAGGGGCGCTAAAGTCATGAGCTGCTATGGCATTTAATTGCTTTCCTGAAAAGCCACTATTGGGGTCGTCATGCAGCAAGAAACCGTATTCAGCAAAGTACTGGTAATTTGCTGCATCGTTAATTTCATCACCTTCGGCATCAACAGTAAAATCAACGCCATAACCCAGCATCTCTAACAGTTGAAACTCGTAAGAGCGCAGCACAGCTTGTAGGTTTTTAGTGGTTGATAACTCGTCTAGATGCTGTTTATAAAGATGATATACACTTTCCATCGGCTCATTGATAGGTACGATACGATTGGTTAATTCGTTCATATAGAAGCCGCAATAAAGCTCGGTGCCCTGCAACATAGTTTGCCCGCCATGGGGCTCAAAACGATTGATGTATTTTAAATCAGACTTGCCGCTATATTGTACGAGCAGAGATTGGAAAGGTTGTAATTGTGCTTTATGTTTAGTGGCCTGGCGACCACTAACACGGGCCAGCATTCTAAGCTGACCTACGCCTTCTACCAGCATATCGAGCATGACTTGCGAGTCGCTAAATGGACGTCGGTGCAGCAGGTATGCTGTGTAGAATTCGCTATCCATGGCGTGTAAGGCTTTACTTAGTCTTCACCATAGCCAAGGCTACGTAGCGCACGCTCATCGTCAGCCCAGCCAGACTTCACTTTTACCCAAAGTTCTAAAAACACTTTGTTATCAAGCATGTCTTCAAGGTCTTTACGAGCTTCACGGCCAATCACTTTGAGCTTTTCGCCTTTATTGCCGATCACCATACGCTTTTGTGTTTCACGCTCAACGAGGATCAAACCATTAATTTGCCAGACACCGTTTTCTTGCCATTTAAACTGCTCGATCTCTACGGTGACTGAATATGGTAGCTCATCACCCATAAAGCGCATCAGCTTTTCACGGATCACTTCAGCCGCCATAAAGCGCATTGAACGGTCTGTTACGTAGTCTTCAGGGAAGTAAAACTCACAAAGCGGTAAACGCTTTTTCACTTCATCTTTGATTAAATCAATATTTTTACCCTGCTTCGCAGAGACCGGCATAATAGCCACAAAATCAAATTTACCACCTAAAAACTGCATGTGCGGAAGCACTAAATCACGGTCTTTAACTTGGTCAATTTTATTCATCACTAACAATACTGGACGACCACTCTGACGTACTTTATTTAGTACCATCTCATCGTCTTCGTTCCAGTGTGTGCCTTCAACCACAAAGATGATCAGTTCTACATCGCCAATTGAGCTTGATGCAGCACGGTTCATTAAACGGTTAATAGCGCGTTTTTCTTCGACGTGTAAGCCTGGTGTATCAACATAAACAGCTTGGTATTTACCTTCGGTATGAATACCCATGATACGGTGTCGTGTGGTTTGTGGCTTACGTGAGGTAATAGACACCTTTTGCTCAACAATATAGTTAAGTAAGGTTGATTTACCTACATTTGGGCGGCCAACAATGGCAACCATACCGCAGTGCGTATCTAGCTCTGCAGGTTCTTTGCTAATTAAATCATCAAGATTCATTTTTAAGTATCTTTAAGGCTTTTTCAGCGGCTTTTTGCTCAGCTTTACGACGTGAGCTACCTACTGAGATAATGCTATCCATCCCTTCAACAATACATTCAACCGTGAATGTTTGATTGTGCGCTTGGCCTTTTGTATCAATTACAGTGTAGCCAGGTAACGATAATTTGCGCGCTTGTAAGTATTCTTGAAGTAATGTTTTCGGATCTTTTTGATTTAAGCCCGGCGAAATTGCGTCAAGACGCGACTCGTACCAACTTAAAATTAACTCACCACATTGTTCAATGTTTGAGTCTAAGAACACCGCACCAATAATCGCCTCTACGGCATCAGCAAGGGTTGATTCACGGCGAAAACCACCGCTTTTAAGCTCACCCGGACCTAAGCGTAAGTAATCGCCTAAGCCAAACTCTAGGCCAAATTCAGCCAACGTTTGACCACGAACTAGGGTCGAACGCATGCGGCTTAAATCACCTTCGCGTGCTTTTGGAAATTTAGTGTAAAGTGCATTCGCAATCACAAAGCTCAAAATCGAATCACCTAAAAACTCTAAGCGCTCGTTATGTTGGCCTTTATGACTGCGGTGCGTCATTGCCTGCTCAAGCAAAGCTTGATCAGTAAATGTATAACCTATTTTGTTGTATAACTCTGTTACGTTTTTTTTCATCGTTACTGAATATTACCTAGGCGTTCAAAACGAACACCAGTTGGAACCCAGCCTGGTAAAAAGTCATCTGGGCCATTCTCAAATTCAAAACTCATCCATATAAAGACGGCTTTACCTACCAAGTTTTCTTTAGGTACAAAGCCCCAAAAGCGACTGTCTTGGCTATTATCACGGTTATCACCCATCATGAAATAATGATCGGCAGGAACAACCCACTCGTCTGAGCGTGTACCTGGTTGTTGATAATAACGGCCTTTCATTTCAGGAGCTTGCGGGTTAATTAAAATATTATGATTCACTGTGCTTAGGTTTTCTTCTAAGCGCACTAAATTCATCGAACCCTGCTTGAACTCGTCACTATTGAGGATTTCCATATCAATTTTGTTGTATTCATTACACAGCAAATCACCTTGCTGTGTTACACCTTCGGCACATTTTGGCTGAATATAAAGGTGCTTATTGCGATATACAATTTTATCGCCCGGTAAACCAATCGTGCGTTTAATGTAATCCACGCGCTCGTCTAATGGGTATTTAAATACCACAATATCACCACGTTCAGGTTCATCAACATCAACTAACTGGCTACGCCAAATTGGGTCTTTGATGCCATATGAGTACTTCTGTACCAAAATGAAGTCACCCACTAATAGGGTTGGCATCATTGAACCTGATGGAATTTGAAACGGTTCAAAAATGAAAGAGCGAAAAATAGTGATCGCTGCAATCATCGGGAAGATTGACTTAGCCGTTTCAGTGATGCTTGGCTCAGGCGCAATTAATGCAGCGGTTTCTTCGTCTAATTCGCCACCTGCTGCATTTTGAGCAAGGGCAATGCGTTGCTGACGCTTTGGCGCAAACATAAAGTGGTCAATTAACCAAATTAATCCTGAGCCTAGCGTTAACAACACTAAGAAAATAGAAAAGTAACCCGCCATGCATTAATTCCTTTATTTACTTCTAATTATTTACCAACTTTAAGGATAGCTAAGAATGCATCTTGAGGTACTTCAACGTTACCTAGTTGCTTCATTCGCTTTTTACCTTCTTTTTGTTTTTGTAGTAGTTTCTTCTTACGACTCACGTCACCACCGTAACATTTCGCGATTACGTTTTTACGTAATTGCTTAACTGTTGTACGGGCAATAACATGCTGACCAATCGCTGCTTGAATCGCAATATCAAACTGCTGACGTGGAATTAAGTCTTTCAGTGCTTCAGCTAACTGACGACCACGTGATTGTGCAATATCGCGGTGTACAATAATCGCTAACGCATCAACACGCTCACCATTAATTAATACGTCAACACGTACCATGTCTGAAGCTTGGAAATGCTTAAAGTTATAATCAAGCGATGCAAAACCACGGCTTGTTGATTTTAACTTATCGAAGAAGTCCATGACTACTTCAGCCATCGGTAATTCGTACGTCACCGCAACTTGCTTACCATGGTAGCTCATTTTAGTTTGCATACCACGCTTTTCAACACAAAGCGTAATTACGTTACCTAAAAACTCTTGCGGAACTAGTATGTTAGCTTCAACAATTGGCTCACGGATTTCAAGAATATTATTCACCGGTGGTAAGTCAGACGGGTTATCTATCTGTTTAGTTCCGTCTTTAGTCTCTACTTCGTAGATTACTGTTGGCGCAGTGGTAATAAGATCAATGTCGTATTCACGCTCAAGACGCTCTTGAATGATTTCCATGTGTAGCATACCTAAGAAGCCACAACGGAAACCAAAGCCTAGTGCTGTTGAGTTTTCTGGCTCGAAGAATAACGACGCATCGTTCAAGCTTAATTTATCTAGCGCATCACGGAATGACTCATAGTCATCTGATGAAATTGGGAACATACCTGCATAAACCTGCGGTTTAATGCGTTGGAAGCCCGGTAAACGCTCTGGAGCAGAATTACGTTGTAAAGTGATGGTATCACCTACAGGTGCACCATGGATTTCTTTAATACCCGCAATAACAAAGCCTACCTCACCGGTTTTTAGGATACCCGTGTTGGTTTGTTTTGGTGTGAAAATACCCACTTTATCTGCGATATGAACTTGATCATTCGACATGATCTTAATTTTATCGCCCGAGCGCAATTCACCATGCTTAATACGCACAAGTGATACAACGCCTTGGTATGGGTCAAACCATGAGTCAATGATAAGCGCCTGTAGTGGCTCATCTTTGTCACCTTCTGGTGGCGGAATATCTTTAACAATGATTTCGAGTACTTCTTCAATACCAATACCAGTTTTAGCACTACATTGCACAGCATCTAGGGCATCGATACCAATGATGTCTTCAATTTCTTCTGCTACACGCAGTGGGTCGGCTTGCGGTAAATCGATTTTATTCAGAACTGGAATAACTTCTAAGTCCATTTCGATTGCTGTGTAGCAGTTAGCTAAAGTTTGAGCTTCCACACCTTGACCCGCATCAACAACTAAAAGCGCACCTTCACAGGCTGCAAGTGAACGCGATACTTCGTATGTGAAGTCAACGTGTCCTGGCGTGTCGATAAAGTTTAACTGATATGTTTCGCCGTCTTTAGCTTTATAATTTAGCGTTACACTTTGCGCTTTGATGGTAATACCACGCTCACGCTCAATGTCCATTGAGTCTAACACCTGCTGCTGCATTTCACGGTCTGTTAAACCACCACAAACTTGGATAAGACGGTCAGAGAGAGTCGATTTACCATGGTCAATATGGGCGATGATCGAAAAATTACGGATATGCTTCATAAACTGGATTCTAAACTTCTATATAAAATGGACTAAGTGTATAAAGCGACAATTTTACATTTAATTGGCTTTAATCACCATCTATTTGAGTGAAAGGAATAGTAATTGGGTGAATTTTTATTACTTTAATATCATGCTTAAGGCTCTTAACCCTTGATTTTGCTATCGCATAGCCCGTTAAGCCACCAATCACGGCGGCTAAAATTTGCCAGCCTTCTGTAAGCGAAAAAGCCGAAAATGCGATTAAAGCAAACCCTAAACTAAACAAAAGGGGTAGCATGTAAACAGCCATAGCGTGTTTAACTAAGTGGCTATCATCGAGTGCTAAAGTTACTTTTTGCCCTACTTGGAGCTCTTTTTCGAAGGTATAAGGAAAGGTTTTTTTAGCTGTTCCAAACAGCTTTGCAAAAACTTGCGAACCACAACGACCATTACAGCCGGCACAGGCTTGCTTTTGTTCTGCTTCTAAATTCGCTGTCGTGCCTTTAACCGACACGACAGTGAGTGTTTGTTCAATCATGATTTAAAGAGGTCGCGCTACCGACTCAGCTATAGCTTTGGCTGTCATAGCAGGAATATTACCAACAACCGATACATCAAAGCTACCACCATTGTGTACATACACAGTCGTTGCGCCTGACGTTAAAGCACCGCTTGCGCGCTTACCCGGTAAAGGTCTTTGAATAAAAACAGACACTTCAACAAACCCATCTGAGTATAAATAATAGTCAGCAAGTTCATTATTTAAATCAAGTTTATGACGATCTGACTTTAATAACTTAAAGCCATCAGGAAGCCAACCAATTTTCCAATCATTCGCTGCGCTGTCTTCATTATTGGCTAAATCGTTAGTCGCAAGCACCGCAGGAAAGTCACGATTTTGCATTTCAACTAACATAGGAGCAGGCTGCTCTGTTACGCTGATATGAGTTAACTGTAACTGCTCAAGCATCTCACCTTTATGATTCACATAGGCAGATTTAAGTAACAACGAAGACTCAGTATCTAACCAAATCCAATAGTTATATTTGTATTCATCTTTTGACTCGATACGCACTAACTGTGCTGAGCGCCCTGCAATACGCCCTTTTCCGCCAAGCACAAAATCATAGTGAGCGCTTAGTCGATTTATATCTTTAAAAAGTACTTCAGGAATTGGCCCGGCAATAGAGTCGGTTTTAACTGAGTAAGGCTCTGAATGAGGCTCAAAATAGGTCACTTGATCGTCAACGCGCACCATTTCTAAGCCAGCGCCGTTGAGTAAACTTAGGTGCTCAAGTTCAATATCACCTTGTTTTGCATGTAACCAGCGATAAGGTTCCATAGCTTGGCCTTTTACAACCACAAATGATGCGTCAAAGTTGCGAGTATGAACGGCCGTAGCCATATCATTTAATAAAGTCTTGGCGGGATTTTCGTCGCTGGCAATGGCTGGAGCCGTTAATACCAGCGACAAAATAAAAGTAAAAACTTTCATTTAATTAGTTTTTTTCCTCGTCTGCATTTTCTGCAGTTTGCGATTTTTCTAGCGAATATGCAACACGTGCTTGACGTTGGTGCTCAAGAACTAATGCGCCAATACGCTGCTGTTGTAACTCACGTAAACCTTGCTCTGCATTTTCTAATGCAGGTTGCTCTGATGAGTAACTTACAGGAGAAGCCATACCTGTTAATGGTACTGTTTGTAATGTTGGAATATCACTTTGCGGTGACTCGGTGTTTTGTGGCAATGTTTGTACGCCCACAATCGCAAACATAGCAACACTAGCAGCAATAGCCACTTGGGCAAATGGACGACGCCAATTAAATGCTACCACGTTATCAGTGCCTGTTGCCGCCACGATTTCTTCGCTTTTTGGTGCCGTTGTTTTATTCGCGAAATCTGCGTAAACAGGTTCTTGCTCAAGTGATTCTGCCACTGCATCTGCAATGTCAAAATTAAAAGCGTTGTTATTTGCCTCAGCACGCATTACATCACCAATCATTGCGTAACGACCAAATGTAGATACATCGTCGTTTGTGATCGCTTGATCAGTTAACTGCTGCTCGCCGTCAAGTAACGCGGACAACTGCTCATTATCCAACTTGTTAACGTCTGCTTTTGTCATACTAAGACTCACCTATTAATGGATTCAATTTATTATCAATCGCCTCACGGGCACGGAAAATACGTGAACGCACCGTTCCCACAGGGCAATCCATAACCACGGCTATTTCTTCATAGCTCATACCTTCAATTTCACGAAGGGTAATCGCGGTTTTTAGATCTTCAGGCAAACTATCAATCGTATTAAAAATTACAGCACGTACTTCGTCACTTAATAACAGGTTTTCTGGCGATGCGTTTGAACGCATTGCATCTGCACTGTCATAAAATTCTGCTTCTTCGGCATCAACATCGTTAGCTGGGGGTTTACGACCCTGCGCAACTAAGTAATTTTTAGCACAATTTACGGCGATACGGTACAACCAAGTATAAAAGGCGCTATCACCTCTAAAGTTAGGTAAAGCACGGTAGGCTTTAATAAAAGCTTCTTGTGCGACATCAGCAACATCACCTTGGTTCGAAACATAACGTGAAATCAAACCTGCAATTTTATTCTGATATTTTCTAACTAATAGGTTGAAGGCGTTTTTATCTCCTTGCTGGACCCTTTTAACTAGCGCTAAATCCAAATCCTGCTCGCTCATTCGAGCCGGTACTCCTCTGTTTGATTCTTGCTTGCTATTCATATACTCGCCATTGTTTACACAAACTCTGACTGCACCATGAATATAAAAGTTCAGTTTAAAATGATTTTTTTATAAAATAGCACGCAAATAAATTGTGTCATACCAATCTTATTACACGACAACCTCAATAACTGCTTAAAAATCAACGGTTATCTAAATTAAATTCACAATTTAAAACAGCTAACAATAAACTGTTTGTGTGACGATAAAACTAATAAGATTGGTATAACGTATTAAAATGACTAATAGTGTTAAAGCAAATATGGTACATATACGTATACCACATAAAAATTTATTTGCTCAAACTTTTGGCACTACTAGCCGAGCATTGTAACCGCAAAGACCACAGACATGAACCAAAATAAACATCACATTACTGATGTCGCTATCATTGGCAGCGGCGCCGCTGGCCTTTCTCTTGCTTTATCGCTTGCTAATCACTGTAAGGTGACAGTACTTAGTAAAGGCGCATTAACTGAAGGTTCTACCTTATATGCTCAAGGTGGTATTGCAGCAGTATTTGATAAAAAGAATGACAGTATTGAATCTCATGTTGAAGACACTCTAGATGCAGGCGGCGGATTATGTGACCGTGATGCGGTTCACTACACAGCAAGCAATGCTAAAAAATGTTTAAAGTGGCTTATTGAGCAAGGCGTACCTTTTGATATGGAGTTCGATTCAAAAGGTAAAGAGCGTTTTCATTTAACTCGCGAAGGTGGTCATAGTCACCGCCGTATTTTACATGCTGCCGATGCAACTGGCCGAGCAGTACAAACAACCTTAATTAGCCAAGTACAAGCACACCCTAACATCACTCTGTTAGAAAACTACAATGCCATTGATTTAATTACAGATAAAAGCTTAGCTAAAAAAGGCAAGCATGTTCACGGCTTGTATGTGTGGAACTGTGTTGATAAAAAAGTTGAAACCATTGCTGCTAAGTTCGTATCACTGGCAACAGGTGGCGCAAGTAAAGTGTATTTATATACTTCTAACCCTGATGTATCGAGTGGTGATGGTATCGCAATGGCATGGCGTGCAGGGTGCCGTGTTGCCAATATGGAGTTTAACCAATTCCATCCAACAAGTTTGTATCACCCAGAGCTGCAAAACTTCTTGATCACCGAAGCAATGCGCGGTGAAGGTGCGTATTTAAAACGCCCTGATGGCACTCGCTTTATGAAAGACTTTGATGAGCGCGAAGAACTTGCCCCTCGCGATATTGTTGCTCGCGCTATCGATTTTGAAATGAAACGCCTTGGTGCGAACTGTGTGTACCTTGATATTAGTCACAAAGATAAAGATTTTATCATTGAGCACTTCCCAACTATCTACGCAAAATGCTTAAGTGTTGGTCTCGACATTACCAAAGAAGCCATTCCTGTGGTGCCTGCTGCACACTATACCTGTGGCGGTGTTATGACTGACTTTAACGGCCGTACAGATTTAGATAACTTATACGCTGTTGGCGAAGTGGCTTACACAGGTTTACATGGCGCTAATCGTATGGCGAGTAATTCGCTACTCGAATGCATCGTGTTTGCCCATGCTGCTGCGAAAGATATTCTGAGTAAAATCGATGCAAGCCCTGCCCTTGAAGCCTTACCACTTTGGGATGAAAGTCGCGTAACTAACTCAGACGAAGAAATCGTTATTACCCACAACTGGCATGAACTAAGGTTATTTATGTGGGATTACGTGGGTATTGTACGCTCAACAAAACGTTTAGAACGTGCGCTTCACCGCGTTGAATTACTGCAGCAAGAGATTCACGACTATTACGCGAACTTTAGAGTTACAAATAACTTATTAGAACTTCGAAACCTAGTACAGGTTGCAGAGCTTATTATTCGCAGCGCCCTTGAGCGTAAAGAAAGTCGTGGTCTTCATTACACGATTGATTACCCAGAGCAAAACGAAAATCCAACGCCGACAATTTTAACGCCTAAGTCGGTTGCTGCACTGCAATAATTGCACGCTTTAAGCGCGAGAAACTTTCTTCATCAACACTGGCTGAGCTTATAATCAGCCAGTGTGATTGATAAAACCCAGCCAACCTCAGCACTACAAAATTAGCAAACACATAACTTTTAGCTGTTATCTGGCCTTGAATTTTAAGTTTGTCGTTAACAAACCTGAGCTCTGCTTGCTCTAAAATTATAAAACCCTTTTCAGGCTGTGCTTGTTGGACTTTTTTAAAACTAAGAATGGCTAAGAAGAAGCACGCTAAACAAGCCAAAAGTTGAGCGAAAACATGCTGGTAAACAAAGCATAAAGTGATGGCTGTTAAGCAAAAAAAGACCACAAAGGGTTTGTGGTCTGTGGTGTTATTTGTAACGGTAAATCTATACACGAACTCGGTCTAAAATTAACGCGACCATACCGTTAAGCTCTGGGTCTTTACACTCTTCATGACCCATGAACCAGGCGAATAAATCAGGATCATCGCACTCAAGTAAGCGTTGAAAAACGGCTTGCTGTTCTTTTGATAGTGAGTCAAACGCTTCTTCAACGAATGGCATAAATAAAACATCTAGTTCTAACATACCGCGACGGCATGCCCAACGAATACGTTCTTTACTGTGAATTTCAGTCATTTTAAACCTCGTACTTATTTGTCTGCAGTTTACCAAATTGCTATCGAATAAACAGCTATTTAAATTGCTACCCTAACTAAGTTATCATTAGCGCTCATTCATATCGTAAAGAAGGTTTTTATGTCGACTGTTTACGCATGTCCTTTATCTTATTCACTTATCAGCCTAACTGGCAAAGATAAGTTGTCTTACCTTCACGGACAAATTACGCAAGATATCAACAAATTAACTGATGATAACTTCCTTTGGGCTGGCCACTGTAATGCAAAAGGCAAGCTTTGGGGTGTGTTTAGGTTGTTTTCACACCTTGATAGCTATTACCTTGCGGGCTCAAAACCTGAGGTAGAGCAATCGCTAGTCGAGTTAAAAAAATATGCGGTATTTTCGCAAGTAGAAATTCAGCAATCTGAAAAACCGCTAATTGGCTTACTAGGTGATGACCTAACAGCGACTCTAGAAGCCTTAGCAATTAATTTTGACTACGAGCACAGCGCAGTCGATTTTGCTGGCGGTAAAGCGTTAAAGCTTGCAGATAACCGCGTATTGCTGATGGTCAACGAAGAATTTAGCTTACCTGATAACGTCACAGCTCTTGATGATGACGCGTTATGGCAACAGGCAGCTATTGCCGCAGGCGAGCCGTCATTAAACAGCGACGCTATTGGCGAATACGTACCGCAAATGGTTAACTTGCAAGCGCTTGGTGGTATCAGTTTCAGAAAAGGCTGCTACACAGGGCAAGAAACCGTCGCTCGTATGAAATACCTAGGCAAAAATAAACGTGCTATGTATATAGTTTCGGGCAAAGCTGAAGGCTTACTTGACGAGCTTGAACTCGAGACACAAATGGGCGAAAACTGGCGCCGTGCTGGCAAGCTTATTAGCCAAAGTTTTAATCAACAAACGCAAACCTTAATGGGTCTGGTTGTGCTTCCTAACGACAATGAAGCAGGCCAAATTTTGCGAGCAAAACACCTCCCTCAGGTAGAGTTATCTATTCAAGCTCTGCCTTACTCTCTCGAAGATGAATAAATAGGAATGACTATGATCGTAGCAGCAAACAAAGTGGTAAAAATGCATTATTCAGTATTGGATAATAACAAAAACACCATCGACAACTCTTTCGATGGCGAGCCACTGGTGTTTATCGTTGGCACGGGTTTCTTAATTCCAGGCCTCGAAAATGCGCTATTAGGTAAAGAAGCGGGCGACACATTCAGCGTAACAGTTGAGCCAGAGCAAGGCTATGGTGAACGTCATGATGACCTAATGCAAGCAGTGCCAAAATCAATGTTTGAAGGTATGGAAATTGAAGTTGGTATGCAGTTCCGCGCTACGACAGACGCTGGCGACCAATCAGTGATGATCATTGAAATTCAAGACGAAGACGTTATTGTAGATGGTAACCACCCTCTTTCAGGTATTACCCTTCATTTTGATGTTGAAGTACTTGAAGTACGCGATGCAACTGAAGAAGAATTAGCACATGGTCATGTGCACGGTGAAGGTGGTTGCGGTCACAGCCACTAAACCAATACTATAAAAAAAGCGCCATTGGCGCTTTTTTTATATCTGCTGTGTGCCTATTCGACTACTTCTTCTGTATCCACAGAAGCGTCTGTCACAGGTTCTGCAATATGCTCTCTAAGCGCAGCAAGTAAGCCTTCTTGGTCATTTGTCCCTAAGCGATAGTGCGTACCGTCTTTCATTGCCAATTCAACAGCACTAAATCCAGATACACTGTAAACCCAGCCATCATGCGTGATACGCAGACCAATACCATGACGAAATGAATTACTTACCGCTCGAACAGATTCAATCTCATCAAAAGTCACTGTTTTACCAAATACACCCGGACCAAATGCCCAGCTTACGTTTTTATCGCTCACCTTAATCGTTAAGCCATGAAACAAAAAAGCCACCAGCACTAAGATAGCGCTAAACACCATAAGAGGAATATCTGCACCAATTAAGTTCCAAGCTAAGGCAATGAAGGCGCCAATCCAGCCTAAGATAACAAAAATAAAAATAGCGTACTGTTTATGTTGATACATTCTGAAGTATTCTCTTAAAAGCTATAAACAAAGGTTGCACTCAGCTCAGAATCGTACTTGAGCTTATCTTCCTCTGGTTTTGAGTTATAGCGATACATGTAAGTAAATTTGAGTGATACATCACCCATAATTTTGCTGATCAGGGATGTTTCTGACTTTAAACGCGAGTTTAACCCTGACAATGATTGTTCATAACTGACATCTTGATTAAAGCGAGTACGAGCAGAGACCGTACGCTCCCACTGCAGCGCTAAACGAAGCAGGTAACCGGTTTTTGTTTCATCTTCTTCTGTTGCAGTCTCTTGATCAGCCACCGAGCGGTATAAACCCGGCCCCACATCGATATCGACTTTATTCTTGCTGCCTTGGTAAATGCGGTTACCGTAACCAGTCGCTATGGTGCTCTTAAACTCAAGACCACTAAACTTATCTCGCTCATAGTCACCATAAATGAAAAATGACTCATTTTTCACATTTAGCTTATAGTTACCTTGACCCGATACAAAAATACGGTCAGCAGAGACTTCTTCATCACCAGTTTCTTCATTACGGTCACGTTTGTACAAAGTATCGAGCTTAAATTGGTTACGCCACTTTTCGAAATCTTGGTACAGGTTACCTTTAAGTTTGAAGCTGGTTGAGTTGGTATTGCCGCGGCTTACCATAAAACCAAACTCCATATCTCCGTACAGCAACTCGCCTTTATGAATTTTATGGATTTCTTCTTCTGATAATTGCCCGTATTCATGGAAATCTTCAAACGGATCAACAGCAAAAGCCTGCCAACTGCAAACTAGCAGGGCGGGCAAAATAATTCGTTTTATTGAATTAAAACAACTAAAAGTAGAGTCAAACATCGGCTGGAGAGTTATTCGCTATCTTTCCAAAGAATGTGGCAAAACGGTGCATCTTTGTCTCGGCTAATTAAAATTTTCGCAAACAAGATATCTTGATTGTCGAATTCAAGTCCTACTAAGACTTGTACAAATAGCTCAGGTTCAATTTCGAGTGCAACAAAATCTTGCCACTGCTCGTCAGGCTCACCTTCTTCAATAAAGCCAAGCTCTTCTCTGTGCTCGTTAAAATCAGCAATATCTTGCTCGCTTAAATTATCAGGCGCTAATTCTAAAAAGATATCATAAGCCTGATGAGTTACTTCTTCTTCACTGTATAAGCGTGGACCAGCCATTCCTTAAACCTCTGCACATGTGTGTCGCTTTGAATCTAACTATGATAACAAACCTCTTTTGAGTTTTACCAAAAAAAAAGCCAGGTTGCCCTGACTTTTTTGTAATTAATAACAGATTTTACTCAGCACTTGCTGTGCCTTTTATTTTTTCGCGCATTGATTGCACTAACGTATAGAATAGAGGAACAAGTAAGGTGCCAAAAATGGTTGCAGCTAACATCCCGAATAATACGGTAATACCGAGTGATATTCGACTCCCTGCTCCTGCGCCACTTGCAAACACCAGCGGTAATACGCCAAGTACAAACGACAGTGCCGTCATCAACACCGCTCTAAAACGTAATCTTGCCGCATTAAGAGCCGCTTCAAAAATACTTTTGCCTGCCGCGCGTTCTTCCATAGCAAATTCAACAATCAAAATAGCGGTTTTGGTGGATAGGCCAATCAGTAGCACTAAACCAACCTGCGCATAGATGTTGTTTTCCATGCCAATTACATACAGCGCAAGCATGGCACCAAATAATGCCAGCGGCACCGCTGCAATGACTGAGAACGGAATTGTCCAACTTTCGTATTGCGCAACCAAGAATAGATACACAAATACCACCGCTAAGCCAAACAAGATTGGCGCCATGTTACCCGCTTCAATCTCTTGTTTAGACTGCCCTGCCCACTCATATACATAGCCTGTAGGTAATTGCTCGGCCAGCTCTTGCATCGCTTTAATGGCATCACCACTGGCATACCCCGCCGCAGGTTGTCCGCTAATGCTTGCACTTCGGTATAAGTTAAAGTGCGTTAAGCTTGTTGGGCCCAGAATTGGCTCAAGTTTAGCCAATGTAGTGAGCGGCACCATTGCTCCCTCATCATTACGTACATAGTAGTATTGTAAGTCTGCAGGGTTTTGACGAAAACGGCTTTCCGCCTGCATGATAACGCGGTAAGTACGACTGAATTGGTTGAAGTCATTAATGTATAACGAGCCGAGTTGCGCCTGCAAGGTTAAGAAAATATCGCTAAGCGCGACCCCTTGAGCTTTTGCCTTATTACGGTCAATTTCAAGGAAATACTGTGGCACATTCGCTCTAAATGTACTGTAAACATTTGATAGCTCTGGGCGCTGGTTCGCTTCATAAATCAAACCATTTAATACTTGAGCAAGCTCAGCAGGCTCGCGCCCTTCACTGTCTTGTAACCTAAACTCAAAGCCAGCGCTTGTACCGAGCCCAGGTATTGAAGGCGGGTTAAAGGCCATGATTTGCGCATCTGGCATCGCCCAAAACTGCCCCATCAAGCGCGTTAGTACCGCACGTAAACCAAGCTCAGGGCTAGTTCGCTCTTCCCAGTCTTTAAGTACTACGATACCAAGCGCATTATTAGACCCCGCACCACCGAGTAATGAGAAACCAGAAACCGCAATAAAATCAGTTGCCGCTGGTTCATTTTTAACAATATCTCCCAGCTTATGCATCACATCTTGGGTACGGCCGCTTGCTGCGGCATCAGGTAATTGCACATCAACAAAAAGAAAGCCTTGGTCTTCTGCTGGTACAAAGCCTGTAGGCACTGTTTTTACCAACCAACCTGCAGCAGCAAAAATAACCACCGCAAACAGTGCCATTCTCGCTGTACGTTTGAGGATAAAGTTAATAACTTTACTGTAACCATTGGTTGAGCGGGTAATGATGTTTTCAAACGGGGCTAGCCATTTAATCGGCTTCATGGCTTTTTCACTTAACAATAAAGCACACAAAGCAGGGCTTAATGTCAGTGCATTTAAAGATGAAATGAGTACTGCAAATGAAATCGTCACCGAGAACTGTTTATAAAGCTCCCCAGTTATTCCCGGCATAAAGCCTACTGGCACAAACACCGCAAGCAAAACTAAGGTCGTTGCCACTATCGGCCCAGATACCTGCTCCATCGCTTTGGTAACCGCTTCTTTAATTGGCAGCTTTTCTTCTTTTAGTATTCGCTCAACGTTTTCAATAACGATAATGGCATCATCTACCACGATACCTATTGCAAGCACTAAGCCAAACAAGGTGATTAAGTTGATGGAGTAATCCATCATCATCATAAACGCGAAAGTCCCCACCAAAGATACCGGAATAGCCACCGTTGGAATGAGCGTAGCGCGCCAATTTTGTAAGAATAAAAATACCACTAAAATAACCAAGCCAACCGCTTGGACAAGGGTGACGACCACTTCATCAATCGAGCGATTGATGAACTCTGTGGTGTCATAAGGAATTGAGTACTCAACACCATCAGGTAACTGTTTAGCCAGCTCTGCCATACGTGCTTTTACATCGTTGGCAACTTGCGTCGCATTCGCTTCTGTTAGCTGATAAATAACTATAAATGCAGTGTCTTGCTGGTTTAACTTTGCTGTTGTGCTGTAGCTTGCTGCACCTAATTCAATACGGGCAATATCGTGCAGGCGCACAAAGTTACCATCTTTACTCGAGCGAATAATAGTTTGACCAAACTCTTCAGGGGTTTTTAAGCGCCCTTTTGCCTGAATCGAATATTCAAATTGCTGGCTCGGTGCTGAGGGGGCAGCCCCCAGCTTACCCGCTGCTACGATGGTATTTTGCTCTTGTAGCGCAGCTTGAACTTCTGAAACAGTTAAACCCAGTGATGCCATTCGATCTGGGCGTAACCACAAGCGCATTGAATAGGTTTGTTCACCCATTACCTCAGCTGATGCAACCCCATTAATACGGCCAAGAGGCTCGGTTAAGTAGTTGGTTGCATAGTTGCTTAAGAAAATAGCGTCGATATTTTCTTGATTCGAGTATAAGTTGATACCAAGTAACATCGAGCTCGATTTTTTCTTAACCGACACACCTTGCCGTTTAACCTCTTCAGGTAAGCCTGCTTCAGCAAGTGCCACACGGTTTTGCACATTAACTTGGGCAATATCTGTATCTGTGCCGACCTTAAAATAAACAGTTATGTTGGCCGTGCCATTATTAGACGATGTTGATTCGATGTACATCATATCTTCAACGCCATTAACTTGCTCTTCTATGGGCCGGATCACCGACTCTTCTACAATTTGCGCACTTGCACCTGGGTAACTAGCACTAATTTGTACTTGCGGAGGGGTAATTTGCGGATACATATTCACTGGCAGCAAGGCCATTGAAATTAAACCCGCAATGGTAATAACAATCGAAATTACCAAGGCAAATTTTGGGCGAGATATAAAAGTTTTACTGATCATATCTCACTCCTAAGAGTTAGCTTTGCTAGAAATAGTGCCGGTTGTTTCATCGACATTTTTTTCAACAGCTTTCACTTCAGCGCCTTGGCGTACCTTTTGTAAACCTTCAATAATGACTTTTTCACCAGCCTCTAAGCCTGACTCAACCACCCACATCGCATTAATACGTCGATCCAGTTTAACAATCCGCATAGCCACTTTGTTTTCGTCATCAACAACAAGCACAAACTTACCTTGCTGGTTTTCTTGTACCGCTACTTGAGGAATGAGTGCCAAGTCTTGTTTATTGGTGCTTTCAACGATCAAGGTGACAAATAAGCCCGGCATGACAATGCCATCTGGGTTATCAAAAGCGGCTCTAAGCTCAACCGTGCCTGTATTGCGGTTAATTTTGGTATCAGCAAATTCAAGTACGCCTTTATCAGGAAAGGTCGAGTTATTCGGTAAGCGTAAAGTTAAATCGATAGGCACATCTCGAGGGTCTTTATCTGACGGTGCTTGATGATTTTGGCGATAAGAGATGTAGTCAGCTTCTTCAACCTGAAAACTTACATAAATTGGGTCTACATCGGTCAGCTCCGCAAGCTCATTGGATGATGGCCCAACAATATTCCCCACATCATAGTTCACTTTACCAATACGCCCTGCAAACGGCGCACGAATTTCGGTATAACTTAGATTAAGTTTTGCTTTTTCAAGTTCAGCTTCTGCGGCTTTAACAGCTGCGGTGGTTTGCTCAAAATTAGTGGTTAGTTTATCGAGGTCTGATTGTGAAATAAAACCTTGCGCAGCCACATCTTTGCCGCGTTTTAAATCACGTTCAGCGGCGCCTGCTGCGGCAATTTTACTTTTTAAATCAGCCTCAGCTTCTGACACAGTCGAGCGGTACTCAGATGGGTCAATACGCAGTAAGAGCTGATCTTTTTCAACCGATGAGCCTTCATTAAAGTGACGTTCAATAAGTTCCCCCTCAACACGGGCTCTAATCGCAACCTCTTGGAATGCTTCAGTACGCGCGACAAATTCTCGGTAATTACCAACTTCTTGTGTAACGACATTAAATACTGATACAGCCGGTGGCGGCGTAGCTTGTTGTTGTGCTTTATCATCTGAACAGCCAACCAATGTGGTTGTTAATGCGACAGAAATTGCAGCAAAAGCCAAAGAACGAGATGATTGTTTTGTTATGCGAGCTGTTTTGCGCATCAGCATATATTTACTCCTTGTAGCGCGACTTAAAGCTAAGTCTAGTCGTGTCATGGGATTTTGCGAAAGTATCTAACTAATCACAAAATCAAACTAGCGATGAACTAGCATCTTTGTTTTAAAAATATACACCAATTTGTAACTAAATATATGACAAGGTTACCCATTTTTGGAAAATATAATGATTCCTTGCGACACATCAGCAATTCTTTACTTAGTTGTAATTAACTCGTAAGCTCTAGCAAACAGGTCAGAGGAGTTACCATGATAAAACTAGAAATAAAACAACAAGTCGCATGGGTTAGCCTTGCTCGTCCAGAGAAACAAAATGCGCTCAGTTTTGCCATGTTTGTCGAGCTTTCAAACGTAATCAAAAAAATTAAACGTGATCGCAGCTTACGTGCGGTGGTTATCTCAGGCGAAGGCGAACACTTTTGCTCTGGACTGGATGTTGCTGCGGTGATGAAAAAGCCAAGCAATATCATCAAGCTTTTATTCAAGTGGTTACCAGGAAACCAAAATTTAGCGCAAAAAGTAGTGCTAGGTTGGCAAGACTTAAGTATTCCTGTGATTGCAAAAGTAACCGGACACTGCTTTGGTGGCGGTATGCAAATCGCACTCGGTGCTGATTACCGCATCGTCGATAAAAACGCTAAATTAGCGATCATGGAAGCTCGTTGGGGCTTATGCCCTGATATGGGGGCTAACGTGGTGCTTGCAGGTTTAATGAAGCGTGACCAAGCACTTTGGTTAGCAAGTCATGCTGGGCCAGTCTCTGCTGAAGATGCTAAAGAGTATGGCTTAGTTACACAGCTCACTGATGACGTTAATAAACAAACCGATGCCGTACTAGAAACGCTACTAGCGCGCTCGCCAGATACTCTGGCAGCAATTAAACGAATTACTCAGCAAAGCTACCGTTCACAGCAGCGTAAAATTCTCGCTAAAGAAACCTGGAGTCAAATTCGCTTACTGATGAACCCTAATACTAAAAAGGCGATTGCAAAGGCGAAAGGTGCAGAGGATATTCAATTTAATAATGCCAAATCATGGTAAGCTAAAGTCGCATAGTACAACTGACAAGGGTATGATGTAGTTGTACTTTATTCGCAATTATCCTGACTTATGAAATACCTTATCAGTAGTGTCATTATTCTTACCTGCTTAGCCGTTGCCAAGTTTTTAACGGCTTTGCTTGAAAGCTCTTTCCCTGCCCCATTACTCGGTATGGTGTTACTGCTCGTGCTACTATTAACGGGCCTCGTAAAAGAACAACATTTAAAACCAACAGCCAGCCCTTTACTTAATTACATGCCGTTGTTCTTCATCCCTGCAGGGGTTGGCATTATTGAGCACCTAGGTTTAATTTCGCAGAACTGGCCTTTATTACTGACTATTTTTATTGTCGTGCCGCTGAGTAGTGTTTTACTCATAGGCGCTGTTATCGCCTATTTTAAGGGCCGTGAAAATGACAGTTAGTTTATGGTGGCTCTGCGTTCCGTGCATTATTGCGCTTTTCTTAGTACTGCGTTTTTTAAACGCGAAAACCCAGCATGCCACTGCCAAAGCGCTTAGTAATCCTGTGTGCTGGGCAATTATATTAACTGCAGCCTTGTTAGTGACACTAAAGCTTCCTTATGAGCCTTTTGCCGAGCACAGTAAAGTTTTAAGCTGGTTGCTTGAGCCTGCCATTGTGGCATTGGCTCTACCGCTTTATCAGCAATTTATCCACGTAAAAAAGAACCTGCTGCTAATCCTCATAAGTTGCAGCTTAGGGGTGATCAATGCCACCTTGGTAGCCTCGCTAATATGCTATGTTTTTGCAGCCCCTGCACAGTTAAGCGCATCTTTAGCAAGTTTATCTGTAACAACCCCTATCACCTTGTTAGTGACAGAGTCGCTAGGCGGAATACCTTCTTTAGCGGCAGCCATGGTGATTTTTATTGGCGTACTTGGGGCTATATTTGGTAATTTGATTTTCTCGTTGATAAATATCCGCAACGCCCAAGCAAAAGGTGTTGCTATTGGTACCGCTTGCCATGCCATTGGCACAGCATCATTGATTAGTGAACAGCCAAAAGCTGGTGCCTTTGCTTCTGTGGCGATGGCATTAAGTGCGCTTCTCAGCGCTATAATAGTGCCGATACTTTATCCTGTTATTCAGCATGTTCTGGTATAGTCAGAATTCGCAGTAACCTTGTTAGGAAAACACATGATTGACTCAGAAATACAGCAAGTCGAAAAATACTACAATCTGATTATGGAATATTTGGTCACCTACAGTATGCAAATTTTAGGTGCCATCTTAATTCTATTTATTGGTTTATGGATTGCGCAAAAAGTATCGAATATGGTTGCTGGCCTCATGCAACGTCACAATATCGATATTACCCTCACCAACTTTGTTAGTAATGTCATCAAAGTATTGCTGATCATCATGTTCTTGGTTATTGCCCTTGGCAAAATTGGTATAAGCGTGACCCCATTTGTTGCTGCCATTGGTGCTGCATCTTTAGGTGCTGGTTTAGCAATGCAAGGCATGCTTTCAAACTATGGTGCGGGCCTTGCTATCATTGCAACAAGGCCATTTGTTGTTGGCGATACTATTGAAGTAAAAGGCGTTAGTGGGCAAGTTAAAACCATTGAGCTTGGTCACACAATTTTGATTAACGAAGAAAAAGTCGAAATCACCATTCCTAACAAACATATTGTTGGTGAGATTTTACATAACTCGTTTAGCTATTCATTAGTTAAAGGTGAAATTGACATCGCCTATGATGCCAATGCAGATCTCGCTATTGAGCTTATCGAAAAAGTGTTAGACGAGCATGAGCTAGTTAGTGACTCTCCTCATGCACAAGTCGGTATTGAGCGCTTTGCTGAGAGCGGTGTTACCTTGAGCTATCGCTTTTGGGTGCCAACCACCAAAATTATTGAGACCAAATTAGCGGTGAACCGCAATGTATTTAAAGCAATTCAAGGAGCGGATATCGAAATTCCTTTCCCACAACGAATTGTTACCCTCAACCAAACTAATGATAAAGGCGCTTAAAGCGCCTTTTTTACAGCTCGTCGACAGAGATTGTGTTTGTTCAAAAGATTGTAGTACAATTTAAATGATAACAATTACTATCATCAATTAACGTCGGGCTATTTTTACCATGAGTAAACGTCTTTGGTTCCAACTACATGGTTGGTTTTCGCTCCCTGTATGGGTGCTATTTTGCTTTATTTGCGTCACAGGTACTGTATCTGTGATAAGCCATGAGCTTACTTGGCTGACCAACAGTGAAGCACGTGCAAACAACCCAAATGATTTACCAGCACTTGGTGTTGATCAAGTTATTAATAGCGTTGAAAAAGCCTATCCGACTGCCGATGTAATGAGTGTACTTACTTATGAGCCTTACTTGGTTAATGCGGTTATTTTCACTGATACCGACAAACCTTATGCTGTGGCTTACGTCAATCAATACACCGGCGAAGTTCAAGCGGTTAATGACACTATCTCATTCATTGAATTTATGCGTACCCTACACGGCTGGCTATTCTTCCCTTGGCAAGAAGGTTACAGCGTAGGTTACTACCTCGTCAGCGCTATGGCTTTTGTTATTTTAGGTGCACTAGTAACTGGTTTAGTGATTTATAAAAACTTTTGGCGCGCATTTAGTCAGCCAAAACTACGTTTTAACCAAGGTAAAAAAACCTTTCTAAAAGATTTACATACCCTAAGTGGCGTTTGGTCAATTTGGTTTATGGCAGTAATGGCACTAACAGGCCTGTGGTATTTGGTGCAAGCCATCATGTGGCATAACGAAATAGACATAGAAGAGCATGCACCGCTAGTGGCGGTTTCAACTTTGCCTGCGAATAAACAAACACCACCAACCGACTTAAAAGCGGCACTGGCAATTACCAAAGAGAAATACCCAGATTTCAAACCTAGTTATGTGATGCTGCCAGAGCATAACCGCGGCATGTTTAATATCATGGGCAGTGGCGATACTATTTTCTACGATAACTACGCTTACTCAACTTCAATCAATCCTTGGACAGGTGAAATTGCAGCAAGCAAGAGCCCAGAAACAATGTCGGGACTACTTACCCTTTCGCATATCGCCGATCCGCTGCATTACGGTAATATTGGCGGTCTGTGGACAAAGGTTATCTGGTTTATCTTTGGTTTGATTTTAAGTGGTATGTCAATCACTGGCTTTATGATGTACGCCGCAAAATTAGTAAATAACAAACCTGTAAAAGCGCGCCAAGCTGCGCCAGTGAATAACGTTCAGGAGGCAAACTAATGGCTCGTTTACAAGCAACTTGGTGGCAACGTAAAAAGTATGTTTTACATGCTGTGGTACTGGCTTTGCCTGTATGGTTTATTTATCAGTCATTAAACCCTCAGTTTCCTGCACTTTGGCAAGAGCAACAAGCGGGCGAATTTAAAATCGCTCCAATGCCGCTTAATGAAGACGCCCCGTACTCACACCACAATGAGTATGTTAAAGATTTCTTTATCGCCTTTAATCAAGGTGACATAAGTAATGTTCGTCAGGCGTATTTAAATATTGGCCAAGCGCCTTTACCACTAACGGAGTTTGCTAAAGATGAAGAAGGCATAATGCATGGCACCAATCATGGTCAGCACGCCCATGCGATAGCTCCTAAAACCATATCAGCAGATGATAAACTGTGGATCACAATACAAACTTGGCAAGGCCAACTGCATACCCTCAAATGGGATATTCCCAGCCAGTTTATTACTCAATAACATCCGAAAAGCCACTCACTGAGTGGCTTTTTTGTATCTCAGCTAAACACTCAAGTCCCTTCCAAAATGGTTAAAGGTAAAATTTTTGTTAATTAATTTTACCGATCACCTTTACAAAGGTAATAATATAATAAAGTATTATAAATAGTTTTCATTTGCACCAATGCTCTTAATTGAGTTATTAGCTGTAGATCAAAACTAATCCAAGGAGCAAAACACACAAGGAAAGCTCAATAACAATGATTTGGAGACACAATGATACTTTCAAAAAAAGCGCTAGCTGCGCTCAGCTTGGCAACAACCCTCATACTGCCCAGTGCTTATGCGATTGATAATGGCGTATACACCATTAAATCAAAGTACAGTGCTAAGTTTGTTGAAGTAGCCAGCGCGCAAACCAACGATGGTGCGAATGTTAGTCAATGGGCTGACACGAATCACGACACCCAGCGCTGGTTAATCACCAACATAGGTGGCAGCAACTATTCGGTTATTAACTTAAATAGTGGTAAAGCCCTAGAAGTGTTTGACTTCTCGACTGCCGATGGCGGCAATGTGGTGCAATATGAGTACGCTAATCTTGCCAGCCAACACTGGCAAATTAATGATGAAGGTAGCGGCTATTACAGCTTCATTAACGATCACAGTGGTAAGGCACTCGACCTTTATGCTTTTGATGGCAACGATGGCGCGAATATTAGCCAGTGGAGCTACAACGGCAGCGATGCACAGCAGTGGCAGCTAACCAAGCTTGCTAATGTTGAATCAACCCCTTGGGATCCATCCACAACCAATGGCGCTGCAGATCACTGGCCACTTACTGGTAATTTAGTCACCCACGATCCAACCCTTGGCTATGAAAATGGCACTTGGTGGGTTTTTCAAACAGGCCCTGGTATCTACGGTAAATATTCAAGTAACGGTGTAGATTGGAATGATGCCCTACCAATTTTCTCAAATGGTTTAAGCTGGTGGAGTAACTATGTGCCAGATCATGATGGAATTGATGTCTGGGCGCCTGAATTAAAAAGCTACAATGGTCGTAGCTGGCTTTATTATTCGATTTCGACCTTTGGTTCACGTGTTAGCGCTATTGGCCTTACCTCAGCAAGTAGTGTAGCAGCCGGTGATTGGCGTGATGATGGTTTAGTAATTAACACGACCAATAGCAATAATTATAACGCCATTGACCCCGATCTCGTGGTAGCAAAAGATGGTGCACCTTGGCTTGCCTTTGGCTCATGGAATTCGGGTATTAAACTAACGCGTATTAACCCAATGACCATGAAGCCATTTGGTCAAATCTACTCTTTAGCAAGTCGCTCTGGTGGTATCGAAGCACCTACCATAGTGTATCGCCAAGGCTACTACTATTTGTTTGTTTCAGTTGGCAAATGCTGTGATGGCACGAATAGTACTTACCGTATTGCGTATGGCCGCTCTAGTGACATCCGCGGTCCATACCTAGATAAAAATGGCACCGACATGCTAGCTAGCGGCGGGAGCATTCTAGATGCGGGCAATAGCCAATGGGTAGGTCCGGGTGGACAAGACATTTTAAATACCGATGTGATTGTTCGTCATGCTTATGATGCAGGTGATAATGGCACCCCTAAATTGCTCATCAGCACCCTGAATTGGGATGCGAATGGTTGGCCTAAATACTAGTTCTCCCCACTAAGCGCGTGCAAGCGCGCTTTTTACAATCTATCTAATATACTGCGAACAAATTCAGAATTAAGAATCTGAGTTACTGCCCCGCTACACCACAAATAGGCACGTTGAATCGGGTAACCTTTAAAAATCCAACGCTTACGCACATGATTAAAGTCGTGCAAATAATCAGCCTTTGCTTGCGGTAACGAGTCTTTGGCTAACTTATGCCATGCTTTATAAACCCCACTCATATCGGCACCACGCATAAAACGCTGTAACCAGCGCGGAAAGCGTGCAAAGCGAATCGCTGACTGAAAATCAATAATGTAAGGCTTGCCGTCTTTTGAACAAATAACATTACCTAAATTACGTAAGTCGAGGTGCACCACGCCGCGGCGATGCATTTTTGCTACCAAACGCTCAAATTCTTTAAAGAACTCACTCGGTAAATGCTGCTGTTGCAAGGCAAGCTGGCGAAGTGGCGTGCCTTCAATAAAGTCATAAGCAATGGCAATCGATGACAAGCGGCAAAAGTTATCAACCACTCCGTCTACGTCTTGCAGGCGTGCCAGCCCCTTGTACTCTTGATTGATAAAAAGCGGCGCGATGGTTTTTCTCACCCACCATGGGCTGTGCTGAAAATCTTTAATAATTAAATCAAATTTCGCGTCTTTATAACGATAAACAATGGCATTGGCAAAGCGGCCTGTGTGAACAACCGACAAACCTTCTGGGCTAAATTGATGAGCTGGAAATTGAGCGTGAAGCTCTGCAAGCAAAGATGATTCAAACATAACAACCCGGACTTGTTAAAATTAAATGCCTAGGCAACTATATTATCAAAATGCGTCTACAGCGACAATGTACCGCTTAGAGAAATTTATGCTTTTAAATTATGAATTGCTCTAAACAATAAGCTTGCGAGTTGCTCTTGCTCATCATCAGAGAAGCCTGTGAGTGCTTTGCGATAGATATCATTTACAGTGGGTAAAATTTCCGGGTAAAGCTGTTGGCCTTTTTCTGTGAGGCATAAAAGAGTTGAACGGCGATCTTCAACTGACTGCTTTTTAGCAACTAAGCCCTTGTCTTCTAAACGAGAAAGTAAGCGACTCATGGCACCACGGTCATACACCATGTGCTCACAAAGCTCAGCCAAGGTATTTACTTTACCACGCGCAAGTAGCACAACCACAATGTACTGAGCCGAGGTTAACTCTTTATCCTCTAACGCATTATCAAGATGAGTCACTAGGTTTGAACGTAAGTAAGAGACTAAGCGACCTAAGTCTTGCACGGGATCTAAATCTTCAATACAGCACTGGCCAATTGATGCAGGTTCTTTCATATTTCCTCTAAAGCGGTTAATAGCAATTCATAGACAGTTAATCGGAAAAATAATTCAATCCTATTAGATTGCTTCAACGGCTATGAATAGTGTAGCGTGAACAAGCGTACTAACTGTCGGGGGCGTTATGCTAACTAAACAACATATTATCAAGTATTTATCTCTTACAATACTGCTACTTCTTTGTTGGCTAGAGCATTATAACCATTTCATTATGCGCTTTATCGACAGCGCCCTTGTACAATCAACCCTAGTGTACGCTTCATCTCGTACAGTTAATGCTGCTATATCGCTATTGCAATCAGCCGAAGTGGGCATTGGTATTGCGAGTATTCAACCTGCACAACTACTCGACCCAGTCAATGACCTAGCTGAATACATGTCGGATGCTATGCGCCTTGCAATAGGCTCGTTATTTTTACAGCGCATTTTATACACCATTTCTTCTGGGGTTATTTTTAGTGGTGTATTTACAGTTTCGGTTGTCGCTTACCTTATTTGTGAATGGCGTAACTTCTTACCCAACTTGCGTCATAAAATTATGGCAAGCCTGATTTTAATTCGCTTCTTAGTGCCAGCAGTAGTACTTACAACTGGTCTTGTTAGTCAAATATTCTTAGATGAGCAAATAAACCAGCAAAGTGAAATCGTGAGCGAAAAAGTCGATACGGTGAATAGCAGTGCAAATAATACCTCAGCCCTATCTGCCAAGCTAAAGGCCGAGGTCGATAGTGAAAAACAAACCATCTTCGACAAACTCTCACTATTAAATGAGCAGCAGATAAAAAACCACCAGCAAGCGACAGAACTCAAAGTTAAGCTGGCAGAGGTTGATAGCCAAATAGAGGCGATTCAAGCAACTCGCAGCTTGTCTGAGCGACTGACCTTTACTGAGCTTGAACAAGCCAAACCATTACTTGATAAAAAGCAGCAATTAACAGCGCAACTTAATGCAGTACTAAACCAGCAAAGACAGCTGAATCTTGACAAAGACGCCTTAAACGAACAACTAGAAAACCTTAACGCATCACTCAATCATGACCAATCGTCGCAAGTGAGTAAAATTATAGACACCGTCACCTCTGGCATTAGTAACATGGTGGCAGCCGTCGAAGACTTATTTATCGACTTTTTGAATATCTTGTCACTGCTGATTTTAAAACTGTTATTAATGCCGCTAATATTTTTATACCTATTTAACAAAGCCTTTAAGGCCATTTGGCAGCGCCGCTTTATGGATGTGGTAATACAAACAAAGCAACTGGCTGTTAATCGCTGATATTTCAGCTAAAGTTATAAACCTAACTCGTTTTTAAAGGATATAAGTATGACTGAGCAACGCCATAACCACATTCCCCAAGAAGCTTTCGATTGGTACGATGAATACGCCCATGGCTTGATGGACCGCCGTACCTTTATGAAAAAGCTGGGTGGCTTAGTCGCCCTTGGTTATTCAATGGCAATGCTAAGTAGCGCTTTACTGCCAAACTACGCATTAGCTGAGCAAGTGTCCTTTAATGACCCTGATATCAAAGCCAGCTATAAAACCTTTGACTCGTTTAAAGGCCATGGCGAAGGTAAAGGTTATTTAGTCGAACCCGCTAATTTAACGGGCAAGCTCCCAATAGTATTAGTGATCCACGAAAACAGGGGCTTAAACCCTTATATTAAAGATGTTGCTCGCCGCCTTGCCAAAGCCGGTTTTATTGCCTTTGCGCCAGATGCATTACACCCTCTTGGTGGCTACCCTGGCAATGACGATGAAGGCCGCGCCATGCAACGCTCTATGGATAAACAAAAAATCCAACAAGACTTTATAGCCGCAGCAGAATACATAAAAAGACACCCAAATAGTAACGGCAAACTTGGTGCGGTAGGCTTTTGCTTTGGTGGTTATATGGTTAACTACTTAGCAGCTGTTGATAGCAAATTAATTGATGCGGGCGTGCCTTATTACGGCACTCCGGCTGTTAAAGAACTCAGACAAAACATCAAAGCTCCACTACTTGTACACTTAGCCGAGTTTGATAACCGCGTTAATGCAACATGGCCAGAATACGAGAGCGACTTAAAAGCGCATCAAGTGCCTTACACTATGCACATGTATGAGCAAGCAAATCATGGTTTTCATAACGACTCTACTTCTCGTTATGATGAAAAACAGGCGGAGCTTTCTTGGCAGCGCACATTGGCGTTTTTCAATGAGCAATTGATTTAAACAGAGCAATTTCATACACTCTCGAAAAAATTTTAGGCTAGAAAAGAGATGGAATCGCAAGTCAGTTATCGCTTTGACTCACAGCAAACCGCCAATCGGTTTTTAAACAAGCTTAAGCATTGGTCAGTGGCTAAGGTCACGGCGAGTCTTTGCCAAGGTGGTTATGGCGTGAAAATACGCTACGAAGTCGATACCAGTGGTTTTGATTACACTCTTGCAGAGCTTGATGATTTAGCGATGCAACACGAAGGCGAAGAGATTTAATTATCAAATTCTAGACATAAAAAAACGGCTAACTAAGGTTAGCCGTTTCATTTTAAAGCCTTACAATAAAACGCTACTTATAAATCAAAGCTACGTGAAATAGACGCAACAATTCGCTCGTCTGCGTACTCAGAATCAATGCTGGTATTCTCACCTGCAATTTCAATATTAAAGCCCGCATAGCTCGTTTGATACGCCAAACGATAATGCTTGTATGACTTATCACTGCCATCCCAGCTAAACTTATCGCCATCTAGTGAATTAGATACATCAAAGCTGGCACGAATTGCATGATTTGGCGCTACTTCAAATGTGTGCGCTACCATGTAGATTAAATGGCCTGCACCAGTACCAAAGTAATCCCAAGTATACCAAAAGTTAAGCTCTACTTGACCAATGCTGCTGGCATAACCAAATTTAGAATACACTTCAGGGTAGTTGCCATCGCTTGAGTAATCTTCACCATGGTAAGAGTAATAAGCAATACCATAATCAACACTAAGGGCGTCAGTTAACTCAGCATAGTTACCAAAATACGCATCCCACTCGATGTCGGTGCCATCGCCAAAATCTACATTTGAAGCCCACGTACCTACATACATACCTGAATCTGCAAAAGCATAATCTAAGCTGCCCTGAATCGCTGGGTCATTCATAGTTTGGCTTACACCATTGAAGGTGTAATCTGATGCCAATGTAACCGTAGTCGATAAGTCAGCCATGGCTGATGTCGATAGTAATGCCAATGGCAACGCTGCTGCTAATACTGTTTGTCTTGTTGTCATGTTGGTTTCCCTTAGCTAACTGTTTCTATTTTTGTGTAATCTAATTTATTGTCTTTTGGTGAACCTTCGATATTTTTCACTGTTTTTAACTTGCTGTAGCCAATGAACGCAGCACAGCCGAAAAATAACGCAATAACGAGCGCACCAACCCATTGGATCTGTAAAAAGTCGAACTTAAACAGCAGGGTTAACAATGAAAGCGCCACCACATTTAAGGCAATATAATTAAACTTACCTAAACGTTTCACCGTTAAGTTTAGGTTATCTGTGTATAAACGGATCAAAGAATCAAGTGAGTTGATCACAAACACCACACCAACAAACACCATAGCGATGTTTTTCAGGCCTGCTGTTGCAATACCCGCTTCATGATATTGATACAAAACACTAAACCAGATAGCGATTGGAATAGACGGGAAAATCAACATAGCCGCCAGCACTTGGTAAGTTTTTAAACCACCCACAAAACGTGAGGTAAATTGACCAATCATGATGCTCCAAGCAAACCACCAAAACAGGTAGAAGGCATGGTAATCATTCAGCGGTAATATAAATTCATTGATATTGCCAAAGTAACCGCCGATCAACGCAAGGTTATCAACAAATGCTGATGTTTGTGCATCAGAACCAACAAAGGCACCGAACCACATAAATGCGATTAAAGCGATAAACAACCAAGTAGTAGAAATACTTAAAAAGCGTACATACTTAATGTCTGTGCTCGAATAAACAGCAAAACAAATCGCTGCAAACACCATTAAGTAGAATGTCGGAATAATTGACTCACCATCACCAAGTGACGGCAAATACCAAGGTAAATTCGACAGCAGTAAAAATGCAGTAAATGCGCATGTACCAATAATAACGATGTTATTAATTAGTTTTACCCAAGCAATTTCAAAGAACTTTACTTTGGGTTCTATTACGCAGAAATAAAAGCACGTAAGGAAATAAAATCCCCAGATCAAGAAGCCCCAATAACCAAATTCAATGGCTAGAGGATTGGCAAACGCATACTCTGGGCTTGCTTTTATGTCTGCATAACCTGCAAACTCTGTCAGTGGAAACATAATCAAGCCAACATCTAGGCCCGATGTAAATAAAATTGCAATGAACGTAAACGTTCTAACCGGTGTGACGCCAACACACCTAACCGTACCCCATTTAAATAAAATAACCGCAATTGCTAACAGGGTAAAAATGATGCCAGCACTAAGCCAAAAGGTCATAGTTACCCCCCCAAAATAAGTAATAATACTTCATTGTTTCTCCAGTTTTATTCCTCGCATTAACGCACCACAAACAACTCGTGATGCGCGCCACTGCAAGCCCCACAGCCGAAACTGCGGGTGGCCTTATTAGATCTCCGAACTACGCTGCGTTGATTGCCATTGTTTTTCCATGGCAACATCTGCAGTTGATGCCGATAACACAGGCTTACCTAAAATGTGGTCCGCCGCTTTTTCTGCCACCATAATGGTTGGCGCATTTAAATTACCGTTTGGAACGGTTGGGAAGATAGATGAATCCACAACCCGTAAACCTTCGATACCGTGTACTTGAGTTTGCGAGTTAACCACGGCCATCTCATCTTCACCCATCTTGCACGAACATGACGGATGGTAAGCACTCTCAACCGCTTGACGAACAAAAGCATCGATTTCTTCATCGCTTTGAACATCTTTACCGGGTTGAATTTCACCATCGCGATATTCATCAAACGCACTTTGCTCAATAATCTCACGAGTTAGACGTACGCAAGCTCTAAAGCCTTCAATGTCATCTTGATGCTGTAAGTAGTTAAATTGGATCTTAGGCGCAACCTGTGGATCCGCCGACTTAATCGTTACTGCACCACGGCTTTTTGGTTTGTTATGCCCAACATGAACTTGGAAACCATGACCATCAAAGGCACTCTTACCGTCATAACGAATGGCTGCTGGTAAAAAGTGATACTGAATATCTGGCCATTCAACACCCGGTTTTGAGCGAATAAATGCACATGATTCAAAATGGTTAGTCGCCCCTAAACCTGAGCGATTTAATAACCAACGAGCACCAATTAGCCCTTTTGAAACAAGGCCTAATTTGCCGTTTAAAGTAATTGGTTGCTTACACTTATATTGGAAGTAAAACTCCAAGTGGTCTTGTAAGTTTTGGCCAACACCTGGTAAGTGGTGTTTAACCTCAACACCCGCTTCGCTCAGGATGTCTTTATCACCAATACCTGATAATTGCAGAATATGCGGTGAACCAATTGGGCCCGCACTTAAAATAACGTCTTTTGCTGCAAATGCTTGCTGCTTAGAGCCAGATACTGAATACTCAACGCCCACGGCTTTTTTGCCTTCTAGCAAAACTTTTTCAGCTAAAGCACCGGTGACTAGCGTTAAGTTTTTACGTGACTTAACTGGGTCTAAATACTCACGGCTAGCAGAGCTTCTTACGCCATCTTTAACTGTCATATGCATTGGCCCAAAACCTTCTTGCTGGGCTGCATTGTAGTCATCAGTTTGCGCATAACCTGCTTGCTGGCCCGCTTTGATAAAGGCTTTATAAAGCGGATTAGCCATTTCATTACCGTTATTAACCCCTAATGGGCCGTTATCGCCACGGTAACTGTTACCACCTAAGTAGAATGATTCCGCACGTTTAAAGTACGGTAAACATGCTTGGTAATCCCAACCATTAGCGCCGTGTTGCTGCCATTCATCAAAATCTTTGGCATGACCACGTACATAGACCATGCCGTTAATCGATGATGAGCCACCTAACACCTTACCTCGTGGGCAGTGCATTTGACGGTTATCTAAATATGGCTCTGGCTCGGTATGAAATTGCCATGCATATTTGTCGGTATTCATTGGGATTGATAGTGCGGTAGGCATCTTTATAAAAATGCTTTTATCGCTACCACCCGTTTCAAGTAATAACACCTTATTAGAAGGGTCTGCTGATAGTCGGTTTGCCAACACGCAGCCTGCTGAGCCAGCACCGACTATGATGTAATCATAGTTCTGTGTACTCATTAAAATGGACTCTCTATATTGCTCATACCCACATAAATCGATTTAGTTTGGGTATAGTGATCTAAAGTTTCGATACCGTTTTCACGGCCGATACCTGATTGCTTGTAACCACCTACTGGCATTTCTGCAGGTGAATTACCATAGCTGTTTATCCAACAAATACCGGCTTGTAACTGGTGGATCACGCGGTGTGCACGCTGAATATCTTTAGTGAACACGCCTGCGGCTAAGCCTAGGTGGGTATCGTTTGCACGCTGAATAACGTCATCTTCATCATCAAACACCAACACGCTCATTACCGGACCAAAGATCTCTTCTTTAACTATGGTCATGTCGTCTTTACAGTCGACAAAAACGGTCGGTTCCACAAAGTAGCCGTTTGGCGCAGATGCTGGTGATAGTGCCTTACCGCCGGTTAGTAAGGTTGCGCCTTCTTGAATACCTTTATCGATATAGCCAAGTACAAGCTCTTGGTGTTTTTTAGAGATAAGCGCCCCTAAATTCACCTCAGGATCCATTGGATCGCCAGCGATAATATTTTGCTCAGTGCGTGTTTTCAGCTCATCAATAAACTGCTGATAAACATTTTTATGCACATAGATGCGCGTACAGTTAGTGCAGATTTCGCCTTGCGTATAAAAATTACCTAACATTGCCGCACTAACAGCTTGTGATACATCGGCATCATCAAATACTAATAACGGTGACTTACCACCAAGCTCCATGGTCACATCTTTAAGTGAACCAGCAGCGCTTGCCATTACTTTTTTGCCTGTGCCTACTTCACCAGTGAACGACACTTTTTCAATATTTGGGTTTGCTGTTAACCATTGCCCTACTTCAGCAGCGCCTTGCACAACGTTGAATACGCCAGCAGGTACACCCGCTTCGATGAAAATCTCTGCAAGTTTAATTGCACCAAGTGGTGTTTCTTCAGAAGGCTTGAAAATAACCGCATTACCCGCAGCCAGTGCTGGGCCTGATTTCCAACAAGCAATTTGTAGTGGGTAGTTCCATGCACCAATACCGGCACAAACACCTAAAGGCTCTTTACGTGTGTAGTAAAAATCATTGCCAACCATTTGTTGCTGACCCACTTGCGCAGGAGCAAGACCAGCAAAATATTCGATAACATCGGCGCCAGTTTCAACATCGACACACTCGGCTTCTTGCCATGGCTTACCCGTGTCAAGTACTTCTACTTTTGCCAGTTCATCGTTACGCTCGCGTAAGATTGCCACGGCTTTTAATAAAATACGGCTACGCTCAATTGGCGTCATTGCAGACCATGCTGCAAACCCTTGTTTTGCGCTTTCGATTGCCGCGTTTTGAATAAACTCATCAGCGATTTCAACGTGATAAATCACTTCATCCGTTGCAGGATTCTTAACTGCAAAGGTATCGCCAGTTTGATTCTTTAAAAAATGGCCATTAATAAAATTTTCGTAAACAGGTGTGGTCATTTTAGGCTCCATACTGTTTTATCAGTGAACGAATGTAGTCTTTGGCTAATCGCTCACAATGTTCGAATTGATCTTGGTCTGACTTACTTAATACGGCTCTTAGCCATAAACCATCGATCATGGCTGCACTTAGCTCAGCAGCTAAATTGGCATCGCTATCGCTCATTAACTGTTTGAATGAGCTTAATAAGTTACTAAATAAACGTTTACTATTTACGTTTTGTAAGCGATGCAACTGGGCATCGTGCATTGAATGCGCCCAAAAGCTCAACCAAGTTTTGGTGTTGTTGCTTTGCTGCTGAATACGCGAAAAGTTTGCTTCAACGATAAACATTAATCGTTGCTCTGGACTAGTTTGTGGCGTTACTTGATTCAAAAGTGCTTGCTTTAAGCTGGTCAATAAATAACGCACAGTGGCTTCAATTAAGCCCTGCTTACCACCAAAATAATGACTGATAATGCCAGACGATAAGCCTGCCTTTTTACTAATGCTATTTATGGTGGTGCCTTGCAAACCAAGCTCTGCAACCGACTCTATTGTGGCGTCAATTAACTGCTGACGACGAACAGGTTCCATTCCAACTTTCGGCATAATTTTTTATTGATTGAACGTTCAATTAAAATAAAGGTTAAGGTAATGAGCATGGCAATTCAAGGTTGACAAATTGTAAACAACCGCAAAGCCACACACGTAAGTTAAGCTAACCCACTGTTCTTACGTTTATTATCCGAAATATAAAAAAGTTTTAAATTTATTCAAAATAAAGCCTAAAAAGTATGAATTTAAGCTGAAATGCGGAAAAAAGAGAAAATTTATTGCAGGCGTATTTTTAATAAAAAAGCGCTTATAAAAGCGCTCATGTTAGGCTAAAAGTTAAGTTAAGCTCATTCGTGGTATTTACGAATAACCGCTATCTTGCCATCTTCTATTTCGAGCACATCCATAATGGTTTGCGTGTATTCAATTTCTTGCTGGTTTTGTGGATGTATACCTTTAGCGTGATGGGTATAACGTAAAGCAATGGCAGAATCATTAAAAATAAAGGTATCGAGTAAGTTTGCTTGGTATTCAGTGTGCGCTCCAAGGTAAAAAGTCATGCCTTTACGCATCATCGCTTTGCCATCTGGCTCTCTAGAATCATCTGTTTGATAAGGTAAGTGTTGATTTGCTACATCGTCAGTTAATAAAGCTAAAAAGGCTTCTAACTCTTTGTTGGTGGCATTGGGTGCTTGTGTTGCAACCATGGTATTAAAGTACTGCTGTGCTAATGCTGTAAGCTCTGGATTAGCTTGCTTTGCTTGGCTGCTAAATGTGCTCAACAGGCAAATAGCCAGAAAATAAAGGTGCTTCATCGTTATTCCTTGTGGTTTTAGTTATTGACTAATAATCAAACTACGAACCTAAAATAACGACAAAGCCCCGAACTATCAATATTTTAGTTTAAGCTGTTTGTGGCTTTGGGATCTCGCGTTTATCTAAATAACCGCTGTATCGAGTTGCAATTAACGCAGCTAAACTGATGATAGCGCCAATCCAAGCTGTGTCTTGCAATGAGTAGTTTTCAACGACAACGCCACCTATCACTGAGCCCAGCGCAATACCGATATTAAACGCTGCAATGTTTAACCCTGATGCCACATCGACGGCATTGGGGGTGAACTTTTCGGCAAGTTTAACCACATAGACTTGCAGCCCAGGCACATTACCAAACGCAAATGCCCCCCATACAAGTATGGTCAGTACCGCAGCGACTTTAGATTGCATGGTAAAGGTCAGCACTAACAGCACAATACTCAAAGCACTAAAGATAATGGTCAGCGCACTAATGGGGCCTTTTTTATCGGCTAATTTACCGCCGTAGATATTGCCAACAGCAACCGATACCCCATATACCAGCATGATTAAGCTAATAGTGGCTGATGCAAATCCAGTTTGCTGCTCTAAAATTGGCGCTAAATAGGTAAAGGCAGTAAATGTGCCGCCATAACCAAGTATGGTCATCAAGTACACCAGTAAAAGCCTAGGTTGCACCATTACTTTTAGCTGCTCACCCAAAGTCGCTGGTTTACTTTGCTTTAAGTTGCTAGGAATTAAAAACGCGCTACCAACAAGTGCAATTAAGCCCAGTAAAGACACTACTAAAAAGGTCGCTCGCCAACCAAAGTGCTGACCAATCCAAGTCCCTAATGGCACACCGGTTACTAATGCAACCGTTAAACCGGTAAACATAATCGCAATGGCACTAGCTTCTTTATCTTTACTGACAAGCCCAGTAGCGATCGTTGAACCAATTGAGAAAAACACCCCATGAGCAAGGCCTGTTAGAATCCTTGCGGTGATCAAGCTACCATAACTAGGTGCTTGCCAAGCCAGTAAATTACCGATTACAAATAGGCTCATTAAGCTAAGTAATACATGTTTTCGATTCCATCGCCCTGTTAGCGCGGTTAATACTGGCGCCCCAACCGCAACCCCTAATGCGTACAAGCTAACAAGTAGCCCGGCACTCGGTAACGAAACCGCTAAATCATCAGCGATGGTTGGCACTAAGCCGACAATCACAAACTCAGTGGTGCCTATGGCAAACGCACTGAGAGTTAACGCAAGTAATGCTATTGGCATCACATATCCTCTGTTTAATTTTGAAAGTGCGGCTATTGTGGCTAAAATTAAATTTGCAAAAAATAGCAGTAGTGACAAAATACTTTTGTCAAAAATGAAAAGGTAAAACCATGAGCGTGATCTCCAACACCCAAGATTTAGAAGCATTTATTAGCGTGGTTGATACCGGCGGGTTCTCAAGTGCAGCCAATGCTCTCGATGAGCAAGTAGCAAAAATATCACGGGCGGTAACTCGGCTCGAAAAATCATTAAACGTTACCTTATTCAACCGCACCACAAGGCGCATTGAGCTAACCGAAGAAGGTCAGTTATTTTTAGGCTATGCTAGAGAAGCACTGAGTCAGCTCGCACAAGGCGAAGAGGCCTTAAAGCTTTTGCACTGTGCGCCATCAGGAAAATTAAGAGTCGATGCCGCAAGTCCTTTTGTGTTTCATCAATTAGCGCCACATTTAAAAGCCTTTAACCAAGCTTATCCTGATATAAAGCTCGAGATCACCAGCCACGACAACATTATCGATTTACTTGAGCATAAAACCGATATTGCTATTCGTATTGGCGAACTCGCTGACTCAAACTTGCATGCGCGCACTTTGGGAGTTAGCAAACTACAGCTCGTTGCCAGCCCTGACTATTTAAAAGCGGCGCCACCATTAAATGAGCTAACCGACTTAGCCTCGCACCAGCTTATTGGTTTTACCGATGCGCCACATTTAAACCACTGGCCGCTAACCACGCCGTTAGACCTGAAATTTTCAATCAGTGCATCAAGTGGTGAAACTGTGCGTCAGCTTTGTATTCAAGGTCATGGCATTACCTTGTTGTCGGAATTTATGATCAACGAAGATTTAAAAGCAGGCCGTTTAGTAAAAGTGCTTGAAGGCGAGGTACTGAGCCCTAATCGCCGCGAAAAAGTGCATGCGGTGTATTACCAAAACAGCGGTGTGTCATCACGAGTATTAGCGTTTTTAGACTTTATAGCACCAAGATTAACACTGTAGTTTTTGCGTTTTTAACAAAAGTGTTTTGTGATTAGTGGCATTAATTTCATAAATAATTTTCGTTATGCTGAAAGCATATTCGCTTTCAAGGAGCCGTAATGAACAAATTATTCGATACCGTACAACTTGCCGGTCATACATTAAAAAACCGCATTGTTATGCCACCGATGACCCGCTCTCGCTCATCACAACCGGGTGATGTCGCCAATGAGTTAATGGCCAACTACTATGCACAGCGTGCCAGCGCTGGCTTAATTATCAGCGAAGGCACACAAATATCAGCCCTAGGTAAGGGTTATGCTTGGACACCGGGTATTTACACAGCCGAGCAAATTGCAGGTTGGAAGAAAGTAACCGACAAAGTTCATCAAGCTGGTGGCGTTATGTTCGCTCAGCTTTGGCATGTTGGCCGAGTATCTCACCCAAGTAACACAGGTGGCGAGCAACCAATTGCACCATCTGCGATTGCAGCTAAAGACGTAAAAGTTTTTATTGATGAAGATGACAAACCCGACTTTGTTGCCACAGCACAGCCACGCGCAATGAGCCATGACGATATCAAACAGGTTATAAACGAATACCGACAAGCTGCCCGTAATGCAGTTGATGCTGGGTTTGATGGTATTGAACTTCACGCTGCTAATGGTTACTTAATTAATCAATTTATTGATTCAGAGTCAAACCAACGCACTGATGAATACGGCGGTAGTTTAGAAAACCGCTTACGCTTTTTACAACAAGTGACACAAGCGGTTTGTGATGAAATTGGCGCTGAGCGTGTTGGCGTGCGCCTTGCTCCACTCACAACCCTCAATGGTACGGTCGATGATAACCCGTTTGAAACCTATATTGGCGCAGCAAAAGTACTCAATGACCTTACCGTTGCTTATTTGCACATTGCCGAAGCTGATTGGGATGATGCGCCATTAATGGAGCAAAGTTTTAAACTAGCACTGCGTGAAAACTATGCCGGGTTAATGATTTATGCGGGCAAATACACTGGCGAGAAAGCAGAGCAAGCATTAGCCGCAGGCTGGGCTGATTTAATAGGTTTTGGTCGCCCGTTTGTTGCAAACCCAGATCTGCCAGCGCGCATTGAACAAGGTATTGAGCTTGCACAGCACGATCCTGATACCTTATTTGGAGGCGGTGCTAAAGGCTACACTGACTACCTTTTAGCAACGCAGTAACGCGCTAAAAAAGGTGGCTCGTCAACCAAAAGCTCAATACAATAAAGCTGATGTTGGCGAGCGCTCTTAACCACCAAGGAGCAGAGCTAAACTGGAGTTGGCTGTACTTGCTTACTAATACCAAAGCGCCCATCACAGTAAACCAAGGAGTAAAAAAGAATAGTGGCTTTAACTTCACTAAACTCACAGCTAAATCGTGCAGCGCCCCACTGACAGCAAAAGTCACAACAAGGGCACACCAAGCCGGCATAATGTCATTGCAAGGCTTCATTACAAACCGAGATAAATAATAGCTCCAGACCGGATTCCAATATCGCCAAAACAGATAAAACGAACTCGCACCCAGCGAGCGTGTCAGCATATTGCGCAACGAATCTTTATGCCCAAGGGGCACACCTGTGCGTTTTTTAACGTATTGAGCAAGGGTAATAGCTGCAGACACCGACTTTCTCTTTTTTATTAATGACTAATTCAGACTACTAAACAACCAACAAAAGAGAAACCAAAACAAGGCCAGAAATTGTAACGGTTTATTTTATTCGTATTGGTTTTGCGCAGATAGATAACTAGTAATCACCCATTACTTCTGCTATCAACAATAGAGGGACACCAATGAAAACCTCATTATCATTGATTGGCTACTGAGTGAAACATTGAAAGTGTACCCTAATGGAGTATACTATAATTTATAAAACAAAGGATTTTGTTTCGCGCACGAAAAAAGAAAGCCTGTCTGATGCTGATTTAATAAACGCTTGCAAAGAGATGTCAGCAGGCCTTTACGATGCAGACCTAGGTGGTAATGTCTATAAAAAGCGCGTAGCCATGGGCAGTAAAGGAAAAAGAACTGGTTATAGAACTATCGTCGGGGCGGTAATTGGTGATAAATATTTCTTTCTCTATGCGTTTGCTAAAAACGCTAGAGCTAATATAAATGCTAAAGAAAAATTAGCATTAAAAGAGTTAGCAAAAGAGTTTATTCGATTTTCCCAAAGTGAACTTAAACAACTAGTCGATGATGGCGAACTTTTAATTGTAGGTGATGATCATGAGTGACATATTAAAGTCAGTTCACAAAACAGTGAGTGGATTAAAAAAGTCAGGAGTTATAGACAAAACGACGATGCGTAAATTTGACGCATTATGCCTTACAAGTGTTCATGAATTTACCCCCGAACAAGTTCGTAACTTAAGACTGAAATACAATCTTTCACAACCGGTTTTTGCTCAATACTTAAATGTCAGTGACAAGTTAGTTAAAAAATGGGAGCAAGGTGATAGCTCACCAAGAGGAGCAGCATTGAAAATGCTCACTCTGGCAGAGCAAAAAGGGTTAGAAGTAATCGCTTAAGCCTAATCCAAAGCGCTGTAAAACTCATTTCATTAAAATCACATCTTACTTTTTACTTTATTAGTCGCTTGGCTGGTGGCAGGGTTGTCTGGCCAAAAATGTTTTGGATAACGCCCTTTCATTTCTTTTTGCACATCGCGGTAACTTGTTTGCCAAAAATTAGCTAAATCTTGAGTTAGCTGTAGTGGTCGCCTCGCTGGTGATAATAGCTCCATTAATAATGGCAGTTTACCTTGGGCCAGCAAAGGCGTGCTGGTCATGCCATACACTTCTTGCATGCGCACACTGAGCTTCGCAGGACCATCTAGCTGATAGGTCACTTTTACATTTGAACCACTTGGCACAGTTAATCGTAAGGGCAGGTGTTCATTCAATAGGCTTTGCTGCTGCCAATCAAAACAGCTTTTGATCGCTTCGCTGTAATTGAACTTTTTTAATTGCTCAAGGTTTTTAATATCATCCAAATAAGGTGCAAGCCATTGGCTATCGGCAATTAATTCATCGTGATTTAAAAGCGGGAATGACTTTGGTAACAGCTTACTTGCCAAGCTCATTCGAATAAGTAACTGCTCACTGTCGGGCTGATCATTAAATAGCGAAAAGCCCTGCTTACTAAATAAGTTTAACCAGGCTTTGGTGCGCTCGTTTTTATCTAGTGGCTGTTTACTTGGCTGACTCGCTATTGTGATAGCACCGAGCTTGAGCTCATCTTGATGAATAAAACGCCCTGCTTTTTCATCGTATTCGCAGCGAGTTTGCTCAGTAAATAAATGCGAAAGCTCATCTTCAAGGTCACTTGGCATAAAGGCAACAGCAGCAAAAACACGGTTTCCCTTATGGCCGCCCATATGCGCAATGGCAATATAGTCATCGTTATGCCAAAACTCCTCACTTAAATCAGCGCCCGCACCATTGGCAAGTAAATAACCATTACCGCGTTTTTTGGCTAAACGGTCAGGAAAGGCAAGTGCCACCAGCAGCGACAAATACTCTGTTTTAAGCTCATTAACCGGCTTGAGTTGCAAGCGCGATAGCCAATAATTTAATTGCTGCTTAAATACTGGGTGCGGTTTGCTGTGCTGACTATGCAATGCCAAATTAAGATCAGCTGGCATACTAATGCGGCTTTCAAGCAGCGCCGTTAAATATCCCGCTAATACATAAATACCAGACATGTGCTGCTCTAGTTGCTTTGCCTTAATGAGCATATGCGAGAGGCGAATATCGGCTCCATAGCTCAGCATTTGGCTGCCAAGGGGTGTCAGCTTTTCATTGTCATCAATGGCTTCGAGCATTTTTAAAAGTGCCGTTGCTTGTTTAATCTGCTGGCTACTAGGTGGGTCGAGTAAGCTAAGCTCAGCAAGTGATGCCCCCCACTGCTTTGCCTCTAATAACAACTGACTAATATCACTGGTCAAAATTTCTGGCGCATCATGGCTGTTACGGCGCTCAAAGGTTTGTTTAGAACCTAATCGATACACAACCCCCGGCTCAATTCGCCCAGCACGACCAGCGCGCTGTATGGCTGAAGAACGAGAAATGCTTTGCGTAACAAGCTCTGTAACACCGGTTTTTAAATTGAAATTGGCAGCACGGCGTTTGCCGCTATCTACCACAATGCGTATTCCTTCAATGGTCAAACTGGTTTCAGCCACATTGGTGGTTAATACCACTTTGCGTTTACCATTTTTAGCAGGCGCGATAGCAGCTTGTTGCTCGTTTTTATTTTGCTCACCATACAAGCTAAATACTTCGACGCTATCACCTAAATCATTTAAAGACTGCTGAACGCGCATGATTTCACGCTGCCCTGGCAAAAATACTAAAGCACTGCCCGTTTGCTCACTAAGCGCCTGTTTTATTACTGCAGGTATGTCATCAAGCCAGCGGCTTTCGTCTTTAAGTGGAATATACACTTCATCAATTGGGTAGCTTCGTCCTTGTGATGAGATGACAGGACAGCTGAAAAACTCACTGTAACGATCGCCGTCTAAGGTTGCCGACATCAGTAAGATTTTTAAATCATCGCGAAGTGCTGCCTGTGTTTCGAGGGCAAATGCCAAAGCCGTATCTGCGGCAATTGAGCGCTCATGAAACTCATCAAAAATAAGTAAGTCTACATCACTAAGCTCTGGGTCATTTTGCAACATACGCGTCAGCATGCCTTCGGTGACAATTTCGAGTTTAGTTGTAGAACTTACTTTTGATTCACCACGAATGCGTAAGCCGACACTGTCACCGACTTTTTCATTCTGCTGACTTGCCAAATACTGGGCAATGTTGCGTGCGGCCAGTCGTCTTGGCTCTAACATAACAATGCGTTTAAAGTGCCCTTCGCGCATTAATGTAAGAGGCAGCCATGTCGATTTACCCGCTCCCGGTGGCGCTTGCAATAAGGCCATTGGGTTACTCTGTAATGTGGTTAACAGGGATTGATAAATATCTTGAACTGGCAGCACGTTAGGTATCTCTTACTTTCTTTTCGCGCATTGTATCAAAAAACAAAAAATTGCGATGGCTATAGGCTTATTTTCTATCTCGGGCTTTAGAAGTGAAAACATTGCATTCTGCCAGTTTAGACTTATTCTTGATTAAACGACCAAACAAAAATCAGAATAAGGAATTAACTTGTTCAGGATTTACACCCGTATTTTAATCACCTTGCTACTTTTAGTTTTCCCGTTTCATAAAGCGTTTAGTCAGCAAAAAATTACGGTTGCACTTGGCAATACACTACCCCCTTGGGTCATGGTTGAAGACAACACAGGCATTATTCCTGACTTACTTCGTGCAACACTCGGTGTTCACGGTTATCAAATACACTTTGTCTACGTTCCCTATGCAAGGCGGATCCCTTTGTATACTGAGAACTTAGTTGATGTTGTGTCTGATATTAATGAAAAAGTTATCGAAACCCATCAAATGAGCGGTTACTTTTCAGATATTGCTTACAGCTACGAGAACTTTGCTTTTAGTCTGGCCAAGCAAAACCTGCAGCTTAGTTCAATTGCACAATTAAAACACTTTAGTGTTCTTTCATGGCAAGGTGCAAAAGAATTACTCTCACCAGAATATCAAGCAATGGCCAGAGAAAACCCACAATACGCAGAAACCTATGATCAGCTTGCACAAGTACAGCTTTTGTATCGAGAGCGCTACGAAGTGATCCAGATGGACGGTAAAATTTTTGATTATTATCGAGCGTTAATTAATATCAATGACGAAATTGATGTCTCTAAACCTGTGCAACGATTTGCGTTATTTGGCAAAAACCCCAGTGGCTTTTTATTTCGAGACGAAGCCTTAAGAGACCAGTTTAACGAGAACTTGCGTAAACTAAAATCAACTGAAGAATACACGCGGATAATCAATCGCTATACCTCTAAGAGCCACTAAGTATCTAAAAACTAGCGCAACAGAAAATATTACAGGCTGATTCTAAAAACTACGTAGTAATTGCAAACTTTTAAATTCCACTCATTATATGTAAAATCATAAAACAACTATAAATCAATTAGTTAATAAATTTCACCAAATTGGTACAGCGATTGCTCTTACTAAGATGAATGTTTAACAAAGTAAGGAGATTATGATGAACAGCGATCGTTTAGAAGGCAACTGGAAAGAGCTGAAAGGTAAAGCACAACGTAAATGGGGTGACCTTACCGATGATGATTTAGATGTGATTGAGGGTAGCCGTAAAGAGCTTGTTGGTAAAATCCAGCAAAAATACGGTAAATCGAAAGAAGAAGCTGAGCGTGAAGTCAGCGACTTTGAAAAAAGCCATTAATTTGAGCAATAGATAAAGCCGCTAATTGCGGCTTTATTTATCAAGCAGGCTCATGCTTTGCTAAATCGACTTCAGCAACCGTTTGATTTTTACCTTGCGATTTAGCGCGGTAAAGCCGTTTATCGGCAATGTTCAAACAGTGATCCACGCTCTCATCAGCGACACGCACGTACAAGCCAATACTTAAGGTAACATGAAAACGATGCTGGCCGCTCGTAAATGGCTTTTCAGCAAGCTTCTTATGGATTCTTTCAGCGACTTTTCTGGCTCTAAGCTCATACCCTGTTGGGATCACTATTAAAAACTCTTCGCCGCCCCAACGGGAAATAACATCTTCTTCTGTGCACACTTCTTTAAAGACATCAGCAAAGAATATCAGCACCTCATCACCCACTTGATGACCGTAGGTGTCGTTGATTTGCTTAAAGTTATCAACATCCATCAGCAAGAATACAGCCCCTTCGCCAAAGCGCTTATCTTGCAAGCATTCAGTTGTGTAGCGACGGTTAGCGAGTTCTGTCATTGCGTCAGTGCGAGCAAGCTTTTGATTAAGCTTAAGTTGCTCCATTAACTGCAAACTGTATTTGTTACGGTAATATTCGTAGAAGCCAGCCAAAATACATAAAATCGAGAAACACAGCATGACACGTGTAGGAAAGTAATGACTCGGATAACTGTAATAACCAAATTGATCGGTAAAATAGAAAAGCACCGAGATAATAATGGCAAGCAAGATAAGATCGAACGCTCCGCGCTTTAAACCACGAATAAAAAAGGTCACAGGAGATACGATAAACAACCACAATGGCCCCGTGCCATTACTACCTCCTGAGACGATTAAAAAACACATCATCGAATAGAGAGCGTACAGCATAAGTACTGCTATGGTTTCGTCACGATTTTTAATAACGAAAGGTGAGGCAAACACAAAGCCGCCAATAATCAATAAATAGCTAAGGGCATGGTAACCATCTTGATAGCTGGTGATCGCCATTAAAAACGAGGTGATCGAACCAATAAATGCAAAAACACGTAAAAATCGTGCTTTATCTTTGTCACTTGCATTCACTGTATCAATCACAATTTCACCTTAGATTTCTTGATCAATCTCAACAATACCAATCCGCAATAATACTTAATCATTTTGAGGGATTAAACCTGTCGCTACCTGCGTTAAAAATTTCTCATTTAGAACAACTAAATAACGAAATTTTTGCCTTGTTATCAACGAGGTTTTATTGCCTCAAAATAGACCACTTTATTAAGCGAATTGGTATAACTTTAACACAAATATATAAATTAGAAGGAATTTGCCAGTATTAAAACAATTAAAAAGAAAAAAGTATGATAAAAAATGAGCATAAAAAAACGAGCCATTTGGGGGCTCGTTTTTAATTTAAACAAAAGCTAATAACTAAAGGTTATTATTCTGGTTCATAGCCCAAATTAGGCGACAACCAACGCTCGGCTTCTGCAAGAGTCATGTTGGTACGCTTAGCGTAATCTTCAACCTGATCTTTTTGAATTTGCGCCACTGCGTAGTACTTAGCTTCAGGGTGAGAGAAATACCAACCAGAAACCGCCGCACCCGGCCACATTGCGTATGAACTTGTTAGCTTCATGCCAATACGCTGCTCGGTATCAAGTAACTGCCAGATTTTCTTCTTCTCTGTATGTTCAGGACAAGCAGGATAACCTGGCGCTGGGCGAATACCTTGGTAGTTTTCACGAATAAGTTCATCGTTCGATAGATTTTCATCTACCGCATAGCCCCAATACTCTTTACGCACTTGCTCATGCAAGTACTCAGCAAACGCCTCAGCTAAACGGTCTGCAACGGCTTTAACCATAATCTTATTATAATCATCTTGCTTAGCATCAAAGGCATCGGCAAGGTCATCTTCTTCAAGACCACCAGTAACCGCAAAAGCACCAAAGTAATCAGGAGTGCCTTTTGGCGCAATATAATCAGCTAAACAGTAGTTAGCAAAGTCGGTTTTTTCCGTTTGCTGACGTAAATGACACGATGTAGTTAAAAGCGTTGTACGCGACTCATCGGTGTAAATCTCAATGTCATCCCCTACTCGGTTTGCAGGGAATAAACCAATGACACCTAAAGGTTGCAGCGCACCTGATTGCTCAAGCTCATCAAGCATTGCGTTGGCATCAGCGAATAAGCTTTTAGCCTGTTCACCTACAATTTCATCTTCAAGAATACGTGGGTACTTACCAGCGATTGACCACGTCATGAAATAAGGAGTCCAGTCGATGTACTGTCTTAACGTCGCAATCGAAACATCTTTAAACTCAGTCACACCCAGCTTTTTCGGCACAGGTGGTGTGTAGTTGTCCCAATCAAGTTTTACAGCGTTGTCGCGAGCACGTTGTAAAGTAACTGGTTTTGAGCGCGGCTTTTTACGTGCTTGTTGTTCACGTACTTTTTCATACTCAGCCTTGGTTTTCTCTAAAAATGCCGGCTTTAACTCTTTCGACAGTAAATTAGAAACCACCCCAACAGCGCGGCTGGCATTATTGACGTAAACCACACCTTTATCATACTGAGGTTCAATTTTAACCGCGGTATGCGCTTTAGAGGTTGTTGCACCACCAATTAGTAGCGGCAATTCAAAGCCACGACGGGTCATTTCTTTCGCAACATGCACCATTTCATCAAGCGAAGGGGTAATAAGCCCTGATAAACCAATAATGTCGGCTTTTTCGTCAATGGCGGTTTGCAAGATTTTCTCTGCCGGCACCATCACACCAAGGTCGATAACCTCGTAGTTATTACACTGCAGTACAACGCCTACAATATTCTTACCAATGTCGTGTACGTCGCCCTTAACGGTTGCCATAACCACTTTACCATTGGTTGCGCCCTCTTCTTTTTCGGCTTCAATGAAAGGGTCAAGATAAGCAACGGCGCGTTTCATTACACGAGCAGATTTAACAACCTGAGGTAAGAACATTTTACCTGCACCGAATAAGTCGCCTACTACGTTCATTCCGTCCATCAGCGGACCTTCAATCACTTCGATAGGCTTAGCTTTGCTCTTGCGGCACTCTTCAGTATCTTCGTCAATATACTCGGTAATGCCTTTTACTAACGCATGTTCTAGGCGCTTTTCAACAGGCCAAGTACGCCACTCTAAATCTTCTACTTTCTCTGCTTGCGCCATACCTGAGTATTTTGGTGCAAGTTCAACAAGTCGCTCACCAGCACCTGGGTCGCTATTGAGGATCACATCTTCTACAGCTTTGCGCAGCTCTTCGGGGATATCGTCGTAAACCGCTAATTGGCCAGCATTTACAATGCCCATATCCATACCCGCTTTAATCGCGTGGTATAAAAACACAGAGTGAATAGCTTCACGCACTGGGTTATTACCTCGGAACGAGAACGACACATTCGATACACCGCCCGACACTTTACAATGCGGTAAGCCTTGCTTGATTCGGCGCGTACCTTCGATAAACTCAACAGCGTAGTTATCGTGCTCTTCAATGCCCGTTGCGACGGCAAAAATGTTCGGGTCAAAAATAATGTCTTCTGGCGGAAAGCCAATATCATCAACGAGTATTTTGTAACTACGCTGACAAATCTCGAACTTACGATCAGCAGTTTCTGCTTGCCCGGTTTCATCAAACGCCATTACAACCGCAGCAGCACCAAAGCGTTTAATTAACTTAGCTTGGCGGATGAAAGGCTCTTCACCTTCTTTAAGTGAAATTGAGTTAACAATGGCCTTACCTTGAATACACTTTAAGCCTGCTTCAATCACGTCCCATTTAGATGAGTCGACCATGATAGGTACTTTTGAGATATCAGGCTCTGAGGCAATTAAGTTTAAAAACTTTACCATCGCCGCTTTCGAGTCCAACATGGCTTCATCCATGTTGATATCAATCACTTGCGCGCCATTTTCTACTTGTTCACGGGCAACATCGAGAGCAGTCTCGTAATCTTCTTCCATGATCAAGCGCTTAAACTTAGCCGAGCCTGTTACATTGGTACGCTCACCGACGTTAGTAAATACAGCAATTTGGTCAGTCATGTCGGTTTCCTAGTTTAAGTTACACGCTTCAAGGCCCGATAAGCGCATACGCACTTCAAGCTCAGGTAATTGGCGAGGTTTAACACCTTCAAGGCCTTTCGCAAACGCCTTAATATGAGCCGGTGTCGTGCCACAACAACCACCTACAATGTTGATAAAGCCAGACTTGCCCCAATCAATAATTTCTTTTGCCATTTCAGGAGCTTCTAAATCATATTCGCCAAACTCGTTTGGCAAACCTGCATTTGGGTGCACCGAGGTAAAGGTTTCACAAACGCGCGATAACTCTTCAACATACTGGCGCAGTAAGTCAGGGCCAAGGGCGCAGTTAAGGCCGATTGATAGCGGTTTGATATGACGGATTGAGTTATAAAATGCTTCTGTGGTTTGCCCTGATAAAGTACGGCCTGAGGCATCGGTAATGGTGCCTGATATCATCACAGGTAAACTACGACCAGCTTGCTCGAATGCTTCTTCTACAGCGAACGAAGCCGCTTTTGCATTAAGGGTATCAAAGATGGTTTCTATCAAAATAAGGTCAGCACCACCTTCCATTAATGCCAGTGTAGACTCAACATAGGCAGCCACTAGCTTATCAAAGTTGATATTACGATAACCTGGGTCGTTTACATCTGGTGAAATAGAACAGGTTTTTGACGTTGGCCCAAGCACACCGGCTACATAACGCGGTTTGCTAGGATCCTTTACTTCAAGTTCATCACACACGCTGCGTGCAAGCTTCGCTGACTCGAGGTTGATTTCGCGGCTAAGGCTCGCCATGTCGTAATCTTCCATCGAAATAGTCGTGGCATTAAAGGTATTCGTTTCGATGATATCGGCACCCGCTTCTAAATAAGCACGGTGAATATCAGCAATGATTTTTGGCTGAGTCAGGCTTAATAAATCGTTATTGCCTTTAATAAGTACATGCCAGTCTTTAAAGCGCTCACCGCGATAATCCTGTTCTTCTAATTTATATTCTTGGATCATGGTGCCCATCGCGCCATCGAGGATTAAAATTCGCTGTTTTAGCGCCTCGGTTAATTGTTCGCGTTTATTCACTGCATTACTCGGCATAGTTGTTAGTCCTTACATCTTGGCTAACTAAGTTAATATCATACGGTGTAGTTTGGTACACATAATAGTTTAACCAATTCGAAAACAATAAAAAGGCATGGCTTTGCCACGTTTTCGACGGTTCGTTGTCTGGGTTATCGTCAGGGAAGTAGTTTTCTGGCTTAGGCGCATCTGCTGATTTTTCTTGGTCGCGTAAATACTCCCCTTTTAAGGTATGAGCATCGTACTCTGGATGGCCAGTAATATACACTTGGCTGCCTGATTTATTTTTAATTAAGTAGGCACCAACTCGCTCTGATCCGGCAAGCACCACCAGCTCTTCACAGGCAGTGATCTTATCGATATCAATATGACCATAACGAGAATGTGGCACTAAAAAGGTATCATCAAAGCCACGCGTTAGCGCTGCATGGTCAAAATAGCTTTTATGGGTAAATACGCCACTGAGTTTGTTTGGTTTCAAATCACGTTTAAGACCATAGTGATGATAAAGCCCCGCATGGGCCGCCCAACACGAAAACAGCGTAGACGTCACATGCTGCTCTGCCCAATCTAAAATAACTTTTAGTTCGTCCCAGTAAGCAACTTCGTCATACTCTAAATGAGCAAGCGGCGCGCCTGTTATGATCATGGCATCGTAGTTATTATCTTTCACTTCTGAAAAATAACGATAAAACGTATCCATGTGCTGCTCAGAGTTACTACTGGTGCGATGGGTATCTAAGCGCAACAGCTCAACATTAACTTGCAACGGTGAGTTTGCTAACAAGCGAATAAACTGCACTTCGGTTTCAACTTTGTTTGGCATTAAGTTTAAGATGGCCAAACGCATTGGGCGGATTTCTTGCGTTTTAGCACGACTTTTTGGCATTACAAACACGTTTTCTTGACGTAACTTTGCAATGGCAGGCAATTCATCTTTTACTGTAATGGGCATAGCTGGCTCCGAGCATACTTATCTGACTGCTAATTATGAACGGATAGTTAGAAATTTCAACCTCTAGATGTTTAGATGTCCAAATGAATTTTAATTGTTTGAAAGCAAAGCCCATAAAAGCCTGTTTCGTTGACGTATACGCGACAGAGCATCTATACCCAAGCCTCCTCAAGATGCAGAATTCAGCGTTTCACAGGAGCTTAATATCAAGGCGTTACTTTGCAAGAATGGCAGTCCCTTTTAAAAAGTAACAACGATGAGAGTAAGTGCCTGTGAAGCGCCCAAAGGGTTGGTTTAAAAGCGATTTATACTGCGTTATTGATTTTAACAATAGAACCACTATTGTTTGCAATCAATGCCTTGCCTAAATCGCTTTTAATTCCAACTGAAACTCGCACCTTGAGGTGGTTTGGGTATACAATATACGCTGTTAATTTTTCTTATAAATTGAAGGCTCCTTTCATGGTGTTACCAGATAAGTTTATATTCTCGATGAGTCGAGTTTCTAAGGTTGTGCCACCTAAGCGCACTATCTTAAAAGATATTTCTTTACACTTTTTCCCAGGCGCAAAAATTGGTGTGCTAGGTCTTAACGGTGCAGGTAAATCAACGTTACTTCGCATTATGGCTGGTGTTGACCAAGACTTTGAAGGTGAAGCTCGCCCTCAACCAGGCACTAAAATCGGTTACTTACCGCAAGAGCCTGTGCTAGACGAAAGCAAAACAGTTCGCGAAACGGTAGAAGAAGCAGTTAGCGAAGTTAAAAATGCACTAAACCGCCTTGATGAAGTATACAACGAGTATGCAATGGACGGTGCTGACTTCGATGCGCTTGCTAAAGAGCAAGGCGAATTAGAAGCTATCATCCAAGCGCACGACGGTCACAATATCGACAACGTGTTAGAGCGTGCAGCTGATGCATTACGCCTTCCACCTTGGGATGCAAAAATTGAACACCTTTCGGGTGGTGAGCGTCGCCGTGTTGCGATCTGTCGTTTACTACTTGAAAAACCAGATATGCTTATTCTTGACGAACCTACCAACCACTTAGACGCTGAGTCAGTTGCTTGGTTAGAGCGCTTCTTACACGACTATGAAGGTACCGTGGTTGCTGTAACCCACGACCGTTACTTCTTAGATAACGTAGCAGGTTGGATTTTAGAGCTTGACCGTGGTGAAGGTATTCCTTGGGAAGGTAACTACTCATCGTGGCTTGAGCAAAAAGATTTACGTTTACAACAAGAACAGAAATCTGAAAAAGCACGTCAAAAATCAATCGCGCAAGAACTTGAATGGGTTCGTTCAAACCCGAAAGGCCGTCAAGCTAAGTCTAAAGCACGTATGGCACAGTTCTCTGAGCTTCAGCAAAACGATTACCAAAAGCGTAACGAAACGAATGAACTATTCATTCCACCGGGTCCACGCTTAGGTGACCAAGTTATCGAAGTGAAAGGCCTGAAGAAGAGCTTTGGCGATCGCGTATTAATCGATGACTTAAACTTTGCAATGCCGAAAGGCGCTATCGTAGGTATTATCGGTGCCAATGGTGCGGGTAAATCGACGCTATTCAAAATGCTAAGTGGTGAAGAAACGCCAGATAGCGGTGAGATCATTGTTGGTGACACTGTTGAGCTTGCAACGGTTGATCAGTTCCGTGGCGACATGGACGAAAGCAACACTGTTTTCCAAGAAATCTCTAACGGCCAAGACGTATTAAAAATTGGTAACTTTGAATTCCCAAGCCGTGCCTATGTTGGCCGCTTTAACTTCAAAGGTAACGACCAACAAAAATTCGTTAAAGACCTATCAGGTGGTGAGCGCAACCGTTTACACCTAGCTAAGCTATTAAAAGCAGGTGGCAACGTATTACTACTGGATGAGCCAACCAATGACCTAGACGTTGAAACACTACGTGCACTTGAGAACGCTATTTTAGAGTTCCCTGGCTGTGTAATGTGTATCTCGCATGACCGTTGGTTCCTTGACCGTATTGCTACACATATTCTTGATTACCGTGATGAAGGCCAAATTAACTTCTTCGATGGTAACTACACAGAATACGAAGAGTGGTTGAAGAAAACCTTAGGCGCAGAAGCGGCACAACCAAAGCGTATTAAATACAAAAAAATTGGCTAATTAGCTGATACTCAAAAAGCCCCTGTTTAGGGGCTTTTTTGTTGCATTAAGCTTTACTATCACTCACTCCATTATGATCTATACTCATTAAGTAACTAAAGTGGGAGATACAGCTATGAATGAACGCAGAGAGTTTTCGCGGGTATTATTTTCTTGCCCTGCGATCCTTCGTATCGAAGATAACGACTATCACTGTCAGTTACTTGATTTATCTTTACAAGGTGCGCTCATTACTAAAAGTGATTCATTTTTAGTGCCTATTCATAGTAAAGCTGACTTAATCTTCACCCTGCCAGAGTCAACTATCGAGATTAAAATGCAAGTGGAGCTGTGCCATGTTGAGCATCAGCATGCAGGCCTTCGCTGCGAACATATTGATATTGATAGTATTACTCACTTAAAACGATTGATTGAGCTCAATCTGGGTGACGAAGCATTATTACATCGCGAGTTAGCTCATTTAATTCACACACCAGAGTAAACATTTGTCGGTAGATTCGTTATGCTGTAGCAAATTCAGCTATTCAATGAGCTATGCAGTTAAATCCCCACTTACCCTTGGTGTATCATCCTAATTATTCGTTTAGTTTCGATCCTAACCATCGCTTTGTAATGAGTAAGTTTGCTTATTTATATGAGCATGTGCAAAACCTTGGATTAATAAATGACAACCTAACTCAACCAGTGCTTGGCAGCCCTGAACCTCTTGAATTAGTGCACTGCGAAAACTATATCCACGACCTTTGGCACAACCGCTTAGATGAAAAAGCGATGCGCCGTATTGGCTTACCTTGGTCAAAAGAGCTGATGGCACGTACCTTTACTGCGCCTCTAGGCACCTTACAAACAGCACGTTTAGCACTTAAACATGGCATCGCTTGTCACTTAGCCGGTGGCACTCATCATGCCCATACTGATTTTGGCTCAGGCTATTGCATGGTAAACGATCTCGCTTTTACCAGCGAAACCCTGATAAAAAGTGGTGAAGTGACCAATATACTTATTTTTGACCTAGATGTTCATCAAGGTGATGGTACTGCAGCAATGCTGGCGCATCAGCCCTATGCTTATACCTGCTCTATTCACTGTGAAAAGAATTTTCCGTTTCGAAAGTCAGCCAGCGATTTAGACATAGGTTTAGCACCGAATGTCGCTGATAATAAATACCTAGGCATTGTTGACGATACGCTGAGTTATTTATTAAACACCCTAAACCCAGATTTAGTGCTTTATGATGCAGGTGTAGATGTGTGGCAGCAAGATGGCTTAGGAAAACTTGATATAAGCTGGCAAGGGATAGCACAACGGGACCATTTAGTTCTCAAACGTTGCCTTGAGCACAATGTACCTGTCGCAACCGTAATTGGGGGTGGTTATGATAAAGACCATCGCCGTTTAGCGGCTCGTCATGGCATTGTGGTAGAGCAAGCTGCTCGATTTTAAAAACAACAAAGAAAAAAGGCCCGGTGGAGAAAAAACCGGGCCTTTGCTACTGTAACATTGGGATATGTTAGCAACTTTTTTCTAAGTTAAAACAAGTAGCTGTGGAGCTACCGAATGGTAATCTAAAGCCATAGCTATGCTCAAAACCGTGATGTTTACAATTGAAAAAGCAAACACTTGGCGCGCCCAGCCGCTTACGTCAATATTGCGACGATAGCCACGAAGCGCCATTAGCAACCACCAAAAACTCGTTGTACAGGCTACAGCCATAAAGGCTAAACCTGTATAACCACTAATGGTTAATAACATCACAACCAACGCATACACGGCGATATATAAAACAATGTGATGCTTTGCCTTCTCGATCCCCTGAGCTACTGGTAACACGGGAATTCTGGCCGCTTGGTAGTCGTTATAACGAAAGATTGCAATTGCATATGAATGAGGCATTTGCCATAGACTAAACATAACCAATAAAATCACAGCACCAGCATCAAACTGCCCAGTTACGGCACAATAACCCACTACAGGTGGTACTGCGCCAGATAAACTTCCTACAAAGGTGCCGTACACAGAACGACGTTTCATGTATAAGCTGTACACACCTACGTAGATGACGTAACCAAAAGTAGCAAATAAGAGTGCCACTACGTTGGTATACACTGCTAATAATCCGAAACCAATAACACCAAGCACGATGCCATGTGCCATAGCCGCCTTTGCTGACATTTCGCCAGTCACTGTGACGCGTTTGCGAGTGCGCGCCATAGCAACATCAATATCACGATCAATTACGTTATTAATCGCGCATCCTGATGCCACTACTAAAGATAACCCTAGTAAGGTTGCGATCATTAACCATGGGTCAACATCACCACGAGAGGCTAGCAAGAATCCCCCCGCGACAGAGATCAAATTGCCCATGATAATGCCAGGTTTAGTGACATTTAAATAACGTCGAAACACTTCCTCGACTCCTCTAATTTTCAGCACAAACGCAATATTACGAAAGAAACTAGTTAGTAACAGACTGTGAGAACTGGAGACACAACCTCAGACTAACCAGCTCCTTTCGTAAATCTTTTACCAATTACCAAGTAATTGTTATTAGTACATCATCATGGCGTTCGATTCGTAGATGATCCACACCGACAAACCAACCACCATTACAATGATTAAAGCACTAAAGATAAACGACAATGAACTTGCCTTGCCGTCTTCAGTTTTGAAGTTTAGGTGTAAGAAATATTTCAAATGCACCCAAATTTGCACAATCGCCATGCTCACGATGCACCATGCAGTGGTCGTTTTAGAAAACGAACCACTCATCACAGCCCAAAATGGAATAGCCGTTAAAACCACTGACAATACAAAACCAATTAAATAGTCTTTAACACTGCCATGTGATTGTTCGTTATGTGCATGAACTTCTAAGTTATTCATTACATGTGATTCACTGTGGCTCATTACATTGCTCCCATTAAATAAACAACGGTAAATACACAGATCCACACCACATCTAAGAAGTGCCAGAATAGGCTTAAACAACTTAGGCGTGTCACTGTTTGTGGGTTTAAACCACGGCGCACAACTTCAATCATCAGGACAGTCATCCAAATAAGACCAGCTGTTACGTGAAGACCATGTAAGCCCACCAAAGAGAAGAACGATGTTAAAAAGGCACTTTGCTGAGGGCCATTACCGTGCGCAATTAGGTGATGGAATTCGTAAACTTCCATACCAATAAACACTGCACCAAAGGCAAAAGTAACCAGCAACCAAGTTAACGTAGCCGCCTTTTTCTGCCCATGAGCAGAAATCATCGCGAAACCAAAAGTGATACTACTAAGTAGTAGAGCTGCGGTTTCAACCGCAACAAAATCAAGTTCAAAAATGTCTTTACCCGACACACCGCCAGCAGTGTTCATGAACAATACTGCGTAGGTTGCAAAGAATGATGCAAACAACAAACAGTCAGTCATAAGGTAAAGCCAAAAACCAAATACGGTGTTACCACCTGTATCGTGGTGCTCATGGTCATGTGCATCGACATGACCGTGTGCGCCGTTTAAGGTGTCGAGTCCTGCAGAAATGCTACTCATGCATTCACCTCCTTCGTAGCGGCTGTATTGTGAGCCGTTTCCAGTTCAACAATTTCATCTGGTTGCACGTAGTAATCAACATCGCTGATGTAACAACGTTTGATGAACACCACGATAGCACCCAGTAAACCAAAGGCTGCAAGCCACCAAATGTGCCAGATCATGGCAAAACAGAAGGTTGTTAAAGCTGCGCTCATTAATACACCTGCCGATGTATTCTTTGGCATATGGATTGGGCTATAAGAGTCTTCTTGCTTGTAAGCTAAGCCTTTTTCTTTCATGTCTGTCCACGCATCGATGTCATCAACATGAGGGATTTTCGCAAAGTTGTAGTACTGCGGAGGTGAAGCCGATGCCCACTCAAGGGTATGACCATTCCACGGATCGCCCGTTGTATCATCAAGTTGCTCGCGGTTTTTGAAGCTCACTACAAGTTGCACAACTTGGAACAAGATACCGAACATAATGATCACCGCACCACCAGCTGCAATGTATAACCAAATGTTCCAATCAGGGTTGTTCGTGTGGTTTAAGCGACGTGTCATACCTAAGAAACCAAGTACGTATAACGGCATAAATGCCACGAAGAAACCAATTAACCAGCACCAGAAAGATCGTCTGCCCCAGCTCTCGTCAAGTTTGAAGCCCATTGCTTTAGGGAACCAAAACGCAAAACCAGCTAAATAACCAAATACCGCACCACCAATGATGGTGTTATGGAAGTGAGCGATTAAGAATAAGCTGTTATGTAATACGTAGTCAGCACCAGGAATAGCAAGTAACACGCCGGTCATACCACCGATAGTGAACGTCACCATAAAACCTAAAGTCCAAAGGACAGGCACAGTAATACGTAAACGACCACGATACATAGTGAATAACCAGTTAAACAACTTAACCCCGGTCGGTACCGCAATAACCATGGTCATAACACCAAAGAAGGCATTAACGTTAGCGCTTGAGCCCATAGTAAAGAAGTGGTGAAGCCAAACGATGAAACCTAAAATCGAAATTGCACCGCTTGCATAAACCATCGACTTATAACCAAACAGGCGTTTACCCGCAAACGTTGAGATAACTTCTGAGAAAATACCAAACGCAGGTAAGATCAGAATGTAAACCTCAGGGTGACCCCAGGCCCAGAATAAGTTGATGTACATCATCGCGTTACCACCTAATTCATTCGTGAAGAAGTGGAAATCGAGATAACGATCAAGCGTTAGCATTGCCAGTACCGCTGTTAAAATTGGGAACGATGCTGCAATTAAGATATTCGCCCACGTACATGCCCAAGTAAAAATAGGCATTTTCATTAATGTCATGCCTGGTGCACGCATTTTAAATACAGTCGCTAAGAAGTTTACCGAAGTTAATAAGGTACCCAAGCCGGATATCTGCAAGGCCCATATATAATAATCGACCCCGACACCCGGACTGAATGACAACTCTGACAATGGTGGATATGCCACCCAACCCGTTTTCGCAAACTCACCAAAGAATAATGAGATATTGATTAGGATTGCACCGCCAGCAGTTAACCAAAAGCTAAGGTTATTTAAGAATGGGAATGCAACATCACGAGCACCAATTTGCAACGGTAAGATGATGTTCATTAAACCAATCATAAACGGCATCGCCATAAAGATGATCATGATCACCCCGTGCGCCGTAAAGATTTGATCATAGTGTTCTGGTGGTAAGTAACCACTTGCACCGCCGGTAGCCATTGCTAATTGCAGTCGCATCATAATGGCATCCGCGAAACCACGGAAAAGCATGATAAGCGCAAGAATGATGTACATCACACCTAAACGCTTATGGTCAATTGAGGTGATCCAGTCGTGCCAAATCACGCCCCACTTTTTATATTTTGTTACTAAGCCTGCCACTAACAGACCTAAGACAGCAACAACCGTCATGGTAACCATGATAATTGGTTCATGAAACGGGATTGCGTCTAATGTTAATTTACCTAACAACGACATGATTATTCCTCGTCCTCGCTGTGCTTTTTATGAGCTGAGTGCTCTGGCATAGCGTGTTGCATTGCACCGTGAGAGCCATGCGCTTGCATATATTTCATTACGATTGAATGGAACATATCTTTATCTACGCTGGCATAGTATTTAACTGGGTCGTATTCACTTGGTTTTGCAAGTTCAACATAGCTTTGCTTAGTCAATGCAGAACCGGTATTTTTTACTTTGTTTACCCAAGCATCGAAATCAGCTTCTGTGGCTGTTGCAATGGCATCGAACTTCATACCAGTGAAACCTGCACCACTGTAGTTAGCAGAAAAGCCTTTAAAAGTACCCGGCTCATCAGCGATTAAGTGAAGCTTTGTTTCCATACCGGCCATTGAATAAATTTGGCTACCAAGCTGTGGAATGAAAAACGAGTTCATGGTGCTTTCTGAGGTGATTTTGTACTGCACTGGCACATTGGCAGGAAAAACAAGCTCATTCACTGTGGCGATGCCTTGTTCTGGATAAATGAATAACCATTTCCAGTTCAAAGAAACAACCTCAACAGTAAGGTGCTTACCTTTACCCTCAAGTGGTTTATATGGGTCAAGTTGTTGCGTTGACTGCCACGTGATCACACCTAAAATCGCAACGATGATGATAGGAATGGTCCAAACTACAGCTTCAATCTTATTAGAGTGCGCCCACTTTGGAGCGTAAATTTCTTGATCTCGTCCATCACGGTATTTCCATGCAAAATAAATTGTCATGGCAATAACTGGAATCACAACAATCAGCATTAACACCGTAGCTACGATAATTAAATACTTCTCGTCGACACCAATTTGACCTTTTGGATCGAGTACCCCGCCTTTACAGCCAGACAAAGCCAGCACTAAAGACGCTAGAGCAATATTACAAAGGTTTCGAATTGACAAAGGAATATCCTACAACCTAAAAGTTAACACTTGTCGAAATAAGAACACGACGCTTTTCTGCAACAGATGCTACAGATATCCCTCGGCTGAATAACGAGCACGACAAAAAGGCACGCTAAAAAGTGAGGGATTTTATTAGGTTGGCTGACTGAAATTTGGGCGTAAAAATCCCACTAGGTGCTTAGTAAAGACAACTTAGAAAATGACTAAAATGGCTGAACTTAAGCAACAAAGCTCATTTACAGACAACCACTTACACGAGGAGGAGCACGACAGCCATGAGCGCTGTGTACTACTAAAGACTTTATCGTTTCACGCGCAGCGAAGGCCGCTTTACGTAAAATGACACCTGCACGACGCGCAGGGAAGAAATGGAAGACCAACCAGCATAAACCAATAAGTAATTGGCAAGACACCACAGGGTAAGCTAAAAAACTCAACACGTTAAGCAATGGTGCTTCGTATAAAGCACCTTCGCTTAATAAACTTCTTAGCCCTTGAGCATCTTCTAATGTACCGTTGATTAGCATCGCTGAATTAATCAGCAACAAGGCTAAAACTGACATTAGCTCTTTACCAGCAAAAAACGCACGCGCAGCCAATTGCAATCTAGCTAAGCTAGACTGTTTGACACCTTGTGACTGATTAATTGCTCGCAAAACTCACGCCTTTTTATCGCTTTTACTGCATTTGAGGTAAGTGGCTTACCCTATTTTTTAATGCGGTAACATGATCTTCATCAATAAAGTTTCAGTAATTACTGAAATTTCGATGTGGAGTATAACAAAGTCAACAGACGGTACAAGTAGAATTTAACAGCACATGGTTAAGTATTATTTAGCCATTTGATAACAAACTGTAAAAAACCAACCTTATTACAGCTAAGTATTTAAAAGTAATACTGTATTTTATATAGCGAAAAGCAATGAAGAAAAAGAAAATAGCATAAAAATAGCGTTTTAAAACATACTTAGTCAGTAGCAATCAAAGCTTTAATACTGAACAAGGATTAGCCAAACCATAAAAAATATAATATTCTTAATAACATTAAAATAAAGAATAAAAGAGATAATTATGCGCCTATATGCACTCGCCACAGCCCTTTTAGTATTAAGTAACACGACATTCGCAAGTACGATTGAAGACACCGCTGTAGCTGGCTTAGATAAACCTGCGATTTACTACGCCGATATAGAGCCACACTTAAAAAGCGCAGCAAAACACCCAAGCGTTACACTAAAACAATTAGGCACCTCTTTCCAAGGACAGGCACTTAACTCTCTTAAAATCGGCACAGGCCCAATCAAAGTGATGATGTGGAGCCAAATGCACGGCGACGAAAACACAGCTACTGCCGCACTAATGGATTTTTTAAGCTTTATAACCGCAGATGAAAACGCACAATGGCTAGAAAGCTGGCAACAGAAAATAACTCTTCTCATAATCCCTATGGTGAACCCGGATGGCGCTGCTGTTCAAACCCGCCATAATGCACAAGGTATTGATTTAAATCGTGATGCAAAAGCTCTTCGCACAAAAGAAGGGCAAATACTCATGGCTGCGGCAGATGCATTCAAACCTGACTTTGGCTTTAACTTACATGATCAGAATGCCTATTACGGTGCAGGTAAAATGGGAAAACAAGCCACCATTTCAGTGCTAGCACCCGCCTATAATGAAGCAAGAGAAGTAAATAAAAGTCGTGGTGAGGCTATGCAGTTTATTGCCCACTTAGCCAAAACAGTTGAAACAATGATCCCGGGGCACTTAGGCAAGTACAACGACAGTTACTCTTATCGCAGTTTTGGAGATACTTTTTCGGAAAAAGGTATCCGAACTATATTAATTGAATCAGGCGCTTACCCAAACGACCCAAATCGCCAAATAGCACGTAAAGTTAACCGTGTTTTATATAAAAAGGCCATTGATTCAATAACTTTAGGAGAATGGAAAAGCGCTAAAATAGCCCAGTACCACGCTATACCATTTAACGCTAAAGACAATTGGGTAGACTTACTAATAGACGATGTGACTGTAAAGAGTGAACTTGGCGATTACCAGATAGATATTGCAATAAACAACAAAGGACAGTCACCCATCATTAAAGAATTGGGTGATATAAGCAGTATCCGCCAAGGTTACACAAGTTTAGATGCAAGCAGCCTGAACTTTAAGGTAGGTAACAGCTTTGTATTAAATGAGCCGTTAACGCTTACCGAAAATAGATATAAAGAGCTTTTAATACAAGGGTATAGTTGCTTTTCTGGCGATATTAATATGCTAGAAAACGCCACAAATTGGCCAGTTTACGCATGCAAAAGTGTATTTACATCAATACCTTCACTTCATGCGCCTGCCGCCTTTTTCTTACAAGCAAATGGCAAAAATAAGTACGCAGTTTTAGGGGCTGAGCTAATTAATTTAGATTGAACACGATTTAAAAGGACAGGCACTGTTAAAAGTGCCTGTTAAACCTCCAAATACCTTAAATTTGTAACCTAAAATAATAGCTGTGCAGGCAAAGCACCCTATTAGCTTAATCTAATAATAAAAACCAATATAAAAGATTTAGCTTTATGAGAATTAAAAGCACAAATTAGCTGCAAGAGTTTGCAAAAAATAAAAGTCGAGAGAAATTTAAGATTAACTAGCAAGTAATAACTTACAGCTTGCTAGGTTACTTCGTCGCTTACGAGCAGTTTTACTGCAATAATTTTCAATTGCATCCACTCGACCTACAGCTCCATGAAATAAGTTTTCAAAGTGGGTTGTTAGTGTTAACCAGCTTTCAGCTTCGAAATTTAGCCTTTCAAGAATAGGAGGTAAATGATGCTCTATATATCCCGGCTTATCCGCGCTGATACAACGCCCAGTTTGCTCTACCAGTAACAAGTATGACTTTAACTCAAAAGGTATACCCTTTGATTTATACTTACTCATGCCACCAATAAAACGAGCTAGTACCTTAGGTTGCTTTGACTCCTTCGCACTCTGGAATCGCTTTTTAAAGCTGGTATAGTCCGATTGCTCCGGCGTGCTCGCAGCTTTAGCACGAACAGGGTTTAAATCAACATAGGCCATACATGCTAAAAGTGCTGACTCATCAAGGAGCGCTTGGCTTTTGAAACGCCCCTCCCAAAAGTGACCCGTACACTCGTCTTCTCTATTTGCACGTCTGGCAATATATTCATTAAGCATTCGCATGAACCAACTAATGTTCGAAAGGCGCGCTCTGTATTCAGCAACCTCTTTATTTAAGAAGACTTGTTGGCCGTCACTTAACGGCTGACCATGAAGGAATTTTTGACCTAAAGGCGTTGCTTTACTGAGCTTAAACCAACGTAATAGAATGGTTTTATCCGATAACCTGTTTGCTTTTTTATCATCAACATAAATAACAAGATGCGTATGATTGCTCATCACGGCATAAGCACATACATCAATACAAAATACCTTCGCAAGAAAAAGTAGGCGATCTTCGACCCATCCTCGGCGGTGTTCATATGATTTACCAGTGAGTGCGTCTTCTCCACAAAGGTAAGCGCGTCTAACGCAACGGGATACACAATGATAATACTTGGTGTTCGACAAACAGATTTGCCGCTTCCTTGCTAAAGCCATCGTTCACTCCTTGAACTGATAATTTGAAATGCATTAGCTGTAACTAAAGTGTAGACAAAATCCGTTTTGCCGCAAGATTAAGTTAACAGATAAAAGTGACTGTCCGTGCTAATGAGTTTTACTTTTAACGTCGTATTTCTATGTTTCTGCATATATAAAATTTTCGAATATGCATAATTGCCTTTATTTTTGGGCCAATGATTTCCTGCTACTTTTAAGTAAAGAACCTAGTTTATGAGGTATAAAGTGAATACATTTAACTGCTTGCTGATAATAGCTTTGCTTATATTTTCAAGTGTAGGGCATGCTGGGACAGGCGTCGCAATTGACCCAGATAAAGCACAAGCCTACACACCAGCTCCTGAAAACTTAAAAGCCCGAGAACGTTTTCAAGATAATAAGTTTGGCATCTTTTTACATTGGGGGCTGTATAGCCAGCTTGGTGGTGTAGGAAGCCCATATGGAGCCGAGTGGATCATGGAAGACTTACGAATTTCAGGCCCTAAGTATCAGCGTTTAGCTGAATTTTTTAACCCAACAGGCTTCGATGCAGATCAATGGGTTAAGGCGTTTAAAGATGCTGGAGCAAAGTATATTGTTATTACTTCAAAGCATCATGATGGGTTTGCTATGTACGACAGTAAAGTTTCTAACTTTGATATTGTCGATAGTACACCTTATAAAAAAGACCCTATAAAAGAGCTTGCTAATTCAGCTCATAAACATGGTTTACAACTTTTCTTTTACTACTCTCAGCTTGATTGGCATCACCCAGATTACTACCCATGGGGCCGAACAGGCCATTACACTAAGCGAGAAAAAAGTGGTGACTGGGAAAAATACCTGCAATTTCAAGATGCGCAATTAAAAGAACTTTTAACTCAATATGGCCCAATTGGTGGTATTTGGTTTGATGGTTGGTGGGATCAAGAAGACTCCCACAATTGGGATAACTGGCAACTACAACGCACTTATAAAATGATCCATGAATTACAACCAGCAACCTTAATCGTAAATAACCATCATAGATTTACTGTTCCGGGAGAAGATTATCAGGGCTTTGAACAACAGCTTCCTACTAATCAAGAACGATTAGGTGAATTACCTTTAGAAATGGCACAAACAATGAACGGTAGCTGGGGATTCAGTTTAACTGATGATAATTACAAGACGACTAAAGAGCTCGTGCAAACCTTAGTAAGTGCCGCAGGAAGAAACTCTAATTATTTACTAAATACTGGGCCTATGCCTAACGGCAAGATCCAACCAGAAAACCTAAAAACGTTTGCAGAAATTGGCCAGTGGCTGAAGGTGTTCGGTAAAAGTATATACGGTACTCGAGGCGGCCCTATTTCCCCACAAAACTGGGGAGTAAGTACCCATAACAATGAGAGTATTTTTATTCATATTCTCAACTGGCAAGCAGATACATTAAGTATAGAACTTGCAACCCCTATCAAGTCTGCAACTAATTTAAAAACCTCAGAACCAGTTAACTTTAAACAACTTGAGAGCGCAATTACACTAGAAAGTTTGAAGTTTGATAATGAAGAGTACGTTCAAGTCATCGAGTTAAAGCTAAAATGATCAACGTCTAAAAGCAGTCAAAAAACTAAATTTAAAATTAAAGATGACTGTCCACATAAAATATATTTAACAATGACTGGGCTTATAAAAGAGAGTCGCTGTCTCAGAAAATTTAACAGTGACTGTCCTTGTAAAATTTAGGTATTAAAAAAGCGCTTTTAGGCGCTTTTTCTGTGGTTAAAGAATTTGATTCTCTTTCCAGGCTTGTTCTTTTGCCATGCGCTTTTTACGCTTGTCACATGGGTCGTCGCAGTCGCAGGCTTTGTCGATACCAACAGCGCCTAGGCCACCACAACTACTGGCCATAGATTTCTTTTGCACAATCATGCCGACAGCCATCGCTGCCACAATTAAAATAAGTAGACCAAATGTAAGAAGAAAAAGTGACATTGCTTTGCCCCTATCGTCAGCAATTAAATCGAGCCCAACTAATTAGGCTGCATGTATTATATACCCAAACCACCTCAAGGTGCGAGTTTCAGTTGGAATTAAAAGCGATTTAGGCAAGGCATTGATTGCAAGCAATAGTGGTTCTATTGTTAAAATCAATAACGCAGTATAAATCGCTTTTAAACCAACCCTTTGGGCACTTCACAGGCGCTTACTCTCATCGTTGTTACTTCTTAAAAGGGACTGAACGCCTTGATATTAAGCACCTGTGAAACGCTGAATTCTGCATCTTGAGGTAACTTGGATATGCACTGCTTCTTGCCCTGCTACAAATACGGTTTAAATGCAGGGCTTGAATAAGTTACTAAGCCATTGTCTGACTTACCAATTAAGTACACCGGCAAATCGTGCTCTTCAGCGTATTTCTGCGCTTTTTCCATGCCCATCACAGTGATTGCCGTAGCTAAGCCATCTGCAGTCATCGCTGATGGGTGTAAAACAGTAACTGATACCAAATCATGACGGCTCGGCATGCCTGTTACAGGGTCAATTAAGTGACTATAGGTAACACCATCCATTTCGTAAAAAATTCGGTAATCACCTGATGTCGCAATACCATTAGTGCCCGGCTCAATTACTTTATGCACTTTACGCACGCCAGGCTCAGCATCAGGCTGTTCAATTGCAATTTTCCAGGAGATGTTGTTAGGCTTAATACCCGACACACGAAGCTCACCACCTATCTCAACCATATAATTAGTGAAACCATGGCTTTCTATCACTTGTGCTACTTTATCAATACCATAGCCTTTTGCTGTAGCAGAAAACGACAGCTCTAAGCCATCAATTGTTTTCATCAGACCAGCATCTGTAAGTTCAAGCTTATCAACACCAATTTTGGCAACCATTGCAGCCAAGTCTTCATCGCTTGGGCGTTTAGTCGGCTTTTTATCTGGACCAAAGCCCCACAAGTCAATAAGTGGCCCCATAGTCACATCTAACGTTTTTGTTGATTCGCCAAGGCGAATTGATTCAGCTACCACGTTTCTAAAATCAGCGCTTATTGGCATTACCTGCCCTGCTGGTAACTGGTTGAACTGGTTAATTTCTGAATCGGGAATGTAAGTTGACATAGATTGGTTTACATCTTTAAGTACTTGCTTAATTTCAGGATGTAAATCAACACCTGCAACCTTTGAAGACTCTGCAAACACCTTAATATGATAAGTGGTGCCCATCGTCTTACCTTCAAAATAAAGCTCTTCAGCCTTATCAGCTTGGCTGCAGCCAGCCATGAGTAAAGTCATTGTTAATAGAAAAAAGGCCATCAAGCCTTGGCGATAAAACACTCTATTCATAGCATTCACCTTTTAGATACCACAGGGTTAGGTATAGAAATAAAAAAGCCTCGTAACACTATGTGCTACGAGGCCTGTATTCTAACCAAAACTTATTGTTTTGTGTATGGTGTTAGCCACCGAAGTCATCTAATAAGATGTTTTCGTCTTCTACACCAAGATCTTTAAGCATGTTGATAACAGCCGCGTTCATCATTGGAGGACCACACATGTAGAACTCACAATCTTCTGGCGCTTCATGATCTTTCAAGTAGTTTTCATAAAGTACGTTATGGATGAAGCCTGTGTAACCTTCCCAGTTATCTTCTGGTTGTGGATCAGACAGTGCTGTGTGCCATACAAAGTTATCGTTTTCTGCTGCTAAGCCATCGAAATCTTCTACGTAGAACATTTCACGCTTAGAACGCGCACCATACCAGAAGCTCATCTTACGCTTAGATTTTAAACGCTTAAGTTGGTCAAAGATATGTGAACGCATTGGTGCCATACCTGCACCACCACCTACGAATACCATTTCTGCATCAGTGTCTTTCGCGAAGAACTCACCGAATGGGCCAGAAATAGTCACTTTATCACCTTCTTTTAATGACCAAATGTACGAAGACATTTTACCACATGGAAGGCTTAGGTCTCTTGGCGGCGGCGTAGCGATACGCACGTTAAGCATGATGATGCCTTCTTCTTCTGGGTAGTTAGCCATTGAGTATGCACGAATTGTTTCGTCGTCTACTTTAGACTCCAGATCGAAGAAACCGAAGTGGTTCCAGTCGCCACGATACTCTTCTGGAATATCGAAATCAGCGTATTTAACGTGGTGAGCTGGTGCTTCAATTTGAATATAACCACCGGCACGGAAAGGTACTGACTCGCCATCAGGAATTTGTAACTTAAGTTCCTTGATGAACGTTGCCTTGTTATCGTTAGAGATAACAGTACAGTCCCACTTCTTAACACCGAAAATTGACTCTTCAAGTTCAATTTCCATGTCGTTCTTAACATTTACCTGACACGCTAAACGGCAGCCTTCACGAGCTTCACCTTTAGAGATGTGATCAAGTTCTGTTGGTAAGATATCGCCGCCACCTTCTTTGATGTGTACACGACACTGACCACAAGAGCCACCGCCACCACATGCAGATGAAACGAAGATACCTGAATCAGCTAGCGCGCCTAATAGCTTGCTACCTGCAGATGTTTTAATAGCTTTTTCTGGATCGCCATTAATTCCGATGATGATATCGCCGCTTGCTACTAATTTAGATTTAGCACCAATGATAACTAAAACTAAAATAACAACGATAGCGATGAAAACACCAACGCCTAAGAAAATCTCATTCATGATTTATCCTCGCTACCTATTAAAGTGAAATACCAGAGAATGACATAAAGCCAAGACCCATAAGACCAACAGTGATGAAAGTAATACCTAAACCACGTAAGCCATCAGGAACGTCTGAGTACTTCATTTTTTCACGGATACCAGCAAGTAAAGTAATTGCTAGTGCCCAGCCCACACCTGAACCGATACCATAAACAACAGACTCGCCGAAGTTATAGTTACGCTCAACCATGAAAGATACCGCACCGAAGATCGCACAGTTAACTGTGATCAGTGGTAAGAAGATACCTAACGCGTTGTAAAGTGCAGGGAAGAACTTATCTAATGCCATTTCAAGAATTTGTACAAGTGCTGCAATAACACCGATGAAAGTCAAGAAACGTAAGAAGCTAAGGTCTGCTTCTGGGTAGCCAAGCCACTCTAATGCACCAGGTGCAAGAACAGCGTGATAAACCAAGTTATTTACAGGTACTGAGATACCTAGTACCACGATAACTGCCACACCTAGGCCGATTGACGTTGTTACTTTCTTTGATACAGCAAGGAAAGTACACATACCTAGGAAGAAGGCTAAAGCTAAGTTTTCAATGAAAACCGCTTTTACAAATAAACTAATATAATGTTCCACTGCTCGCCCCTTACGCTTTTGCTTCTACTTGGTCTTTCTTGAAGGTACGAAGTACCCAGATGAATAAACCAATAATGAAGAATGCACTCGGTGGTAAAATCAATAGACCCATTGGTTGATACCAGCCACCATTTTGTACTAATGGGATAATATCAACACCGAATAGTGAACCTTTACCGAATAACTCACGGATGAAGCCAACAGTTAGTAGTACTACTGAGTAGCCTAAACCGTTACCGATACCATCTAAGAAAGACATTAACGGTGGTGACTTCATTGCGTATGCTTCAGCACGACCCATTACGATACAGTTTGTAATGATTAGACCAACGAATACTGAAAGCTCTTTAGCAGTTGCATAAGAGAATGCTTGCAGTACTTGGTCAACAACGATTACAAGTGATGCGATGATCGTCATTTGCACGATGATACGTACAGATGATGGGATGTGGTTACGAATTGACGAAATAAACAAGCTAGAAAACGCAGTTACTAGTGTCAATGCGATTGACATGATTAGTGCATTTTTTAAGCTTGATGTTACCGCTAGCGCAGAACAAATACCTAGTACTTGTAATGCGATCGGGTTATTTGCGAATACCGGGCCAAATAGGACCGACTTCATTTCTTTAGTATCAGCCATTATTTCAACGCTCCTTCACGTACTTTCGCAAGGAATGGACCAAAGCCATGCTCGCCAGTCCAGAAGTCAACTGTGTGATCAACACCGTTTGAAGTTAATGTTGCACCAGAAAGACCATCGATTTGATGTTCGTTCTTCGCACCGCTCTTCATGATATTGATTGGTAACTCTTTACCTTGCCATTTAGCAGTCCATTGTGGATTTTGAATTTCACCACCTAGACCTGGCGTTTCGTTGTGCTTGAAGAAGTTGATGTTTTTAACTGTTTCACCATCGCTTTCAAGCGCTAAGAAGCCGTACATTACACCCCAAAGGCCATAACCTTGGATTGGTAGAATGATTGCGTCTGTAGAACCATCAGGTTTCTTCGAAATATATACAGGTGAATTTTTTGTCATACGCTGAATACCAGCGATGTCTTTAATTCCTTCTGCTTTCAACGCAAAGCTACGAGCTTGGTCGAATTTTGTTTTCTCGAAGTCAAATGAGTTAGGATCAGCACCTTCAACAAACTCACCTGTGTTCATGTCTACAACACGTGCTTCAATTTTTGAGTTAAAGGTATCTGACACAGTACCTGATACTTCAATGCCTGCAGCCGCTAAGATATTGCGTTGAATATCTTGTGTTTTGTTAGCTTGCTGTAAAGGACGAAGCTGAACTGAAGCAAACGATACGATGATTGCACACACTAAACATAGTGCAACAACAACGGTTAGCGTTTTGCCGATTGATTCGTTATTACTAGACATTACGTGCCAACCTCCGCTTGATATTAGCTTGCACTACAAAGTGATCGAATAATGGTGCAAATAAGTTAGCAAATAAGATTGCTAGCATCATACCTTCTGGGAATGCCGGGTTAACAACACGGATCATTACAACCATAAAGCCGATTAACGCACCGTAAGCGAACTTACCTTTGTCTGTGAATGATGCAGATACTGGGTCTGTTGCCATGAAGAACATACCAAATGCAAAACCACCAAGAACTAAGTGCCAGTGCCAAGGCATAGCAAATACAGCGTTGGTTTCTGAACCAATTGTATTTAGTAAGAATGCCGTTGCAACCATACCTAGGAATACACCTAGTACGATACGCCATGAAGCGATACGCACATAAATTAGGAATAAACCACCGATTAATAGTGCTAGTGTTGACGTTTCACCTACAGAACCTTGAATGAAACCGTAGAACGCATTCCACCATAGCTCCATGTTGCTGTAATCAAGTGAACCAACAACAGCTTGGCCAAGCATAGTTGCACCAGAGAATGAATCTACTGCTGTCCATACTGTGTCACCTGAAATTTGCGCAGGGTATGCGAAGAATAAGAACGCACGACCGGCAAGAGCAGGGTTAAGGAAGTTACGACCTGTACCACCAAAGATTTCTTTAGCGATTACAACACCAAACGTAATACCTAGTGCAACTTGCCATAAAGGAATCGTCGCAGGCAGGATCAGTGCGAATAATACAGATGTTACGAAGAAACCTTCATTTACTTCGTGCTTACGCACTGAAGCAAATAATACTTCCCAGAAACCACCCACAGCAAATGTTACTGCGTATATTGGTAGGAAGAAGCAGGCACCGTAAAACATTTTCGCGCCCCAACCAGAGTCAGCAGTTAATTCACCACCGAATAATTGGAACAGACCAACTTGCCATGTGTTTGCTAGTTCAAAACCTTGCGCTAAAGCACCAGCGGCCTGATGACCGATGTTGAACATACCAAAGAACATTGCAGGGAACGTCGCCATCCACACTAAAATCATCATACGTTTTAGGTCGATGTTATCGCGAACGTGTGTTTTGCCTTTATTTACATAACCAGGCGTGTAGAAAATAGTCGCTGCAGCTTCGTAAAGCGCATACCATTTTTCGTGTTTACCACCCGGTTCAAAATGCGGCTCAATATCTTCTAGAAATTTCTTTAAACCCATCTCTCTAGCCTTCCTTCTCGATCGTAGTCAAGCAATCGCGTAGGATTGAACCGTACTCGTATTTACCTGGACAAACGAAGGTACATAATGCTAAATCTTCTTCATCAAGCTCTAGCGCACCTAACGAAATAGCACCATCAAGATCACGTGCGATTAAATCACGTAATAATAGTGTAGGTAGGATGTCTAAAGGCATAACACGCTCATAGCTACCAATTGGAACCATGGCACGCTTCGAACCACCTGTTGAAGTCGTCATGTTAAATAGACGGCTAGGAGCAAGGTGAGATAAGAAGGTACGTGTTACTGAGAACTTGTTAGCACCTGGTGCGATCCAACCGAATAGCTCTTTTTCGCGACCTTCAAGTAATACAGATACTTGAACATGGTAACGACCTAAGAACGCGTGTGGACCTTGAGAAATAGCGCCTGATAATACAGAACCAGAAATTACACGGTTATCACCGTCTTCTAATTCACCAGCAACTAAATCATCTAAAGATGCACCTAGCTGAGTTTTCACTAAGCGTGGGTTTTTAACACGTGGACCAGCAAGAGAAACAACACGGTCTGTGAAGATTTCACCTGTTAGGAATAAATTACCAAACGCGATTACGTCTTGGTAACCTAAGTGCCAAACCTGCTTGCTTGCAGAAACTGGGTCTAAGTTATGAATGTGTGTACCAACAAGACCTGCCGGATGCTTGCCACCAAACTCATGTACTTCTACTTGAGGGATTGATGAACTAGGCACTTGGCTACCAGCTTGTTTACAAACAAATACTTTGCCGTCAGTTAAACGAGATACCACAGCTAAACCAGCTTCAAATGCTTGAGTGTTCTCAGCAATGATTACTGCAGGATCTGCAGCTAGCGGGTTAGTGTCGATAGCCGTTACAAAGATAGAGCTAGGATTTGCATCCAAAGCAGCTACTCTGCTGAATGGGCGAGCACGTAGTGCTGTCCATTGACCTGACTGAACTAGTACTTCTTTAACTTTTTCACGGTCTAAGCCCGAAAGCTCGTCGGCCTTGAAAGAGTCAAAGGTGATTTGCTCACTGCCATTAACTTCAATAACAACAGATTGCAGCACACGTTTAGCACCACGATTGATTTCTTTAACTACCCCAGAAGCTGGTGCAGTAAATAAGACGCCTGGGTTCTTTTTGTCTTCAAAAAGTACCTGGCCTTTTTTGACTTGGTCATCCACGCGAACATGCATGGTTGGACGCATACCAATATATTCTTCACCTAGCACAGCTACACGTTTGACGGCAGAACCATCGTGAATAACTTGCTGAGGTGCGCCCTCTATCGGTAAATCCAGACCTTTTTTTATGTTGATCATACGCACTTGCATTACATTAACGGAAAGAAACTGAAAAATCGTACCAACCACGTCGCCATTTGATATGCTCAAGTTAAACTCTAAGTATCAAAGAATAGCCTGTTTAACACCCCAAACAAGCAACGCAGTAAACTCCTCACATATATTGCCCGAATTTTAACATCAATCAGGGTGACTATGCGAGAGCAAATATGAAATTTATACGACAGATACGGTTATTTAGACTACAAAAACCTTTTGAATAAAATTCAATATAGACCAAAGTGCTATTGATGATGTTTTATTTTCACCCATAAACAAAAAAGTCGCTTAAAAAAGCGACTTTACAAAATCAAGTTTGTTCAGTGATTAATCGATCAGCTGTGAAATCGCAACATCAGGATTCACATCTTGCTCGTAATCTACACTGTCGATACCAAAACCGAATAAACGTAAAAATTCATTGTGGTAACCCACGTAATCCGTTAATTCGTCAATCGTATCTGTATCTACTGTATCCCAAACATGTTGTACACGAGCTTGAACATCATCTTCTAACTCTTTGTAGTTTTGGAATAAATGACCACCTTCGTCAAAACGTGGGGTTTCACCGTAAAGGTTTTCAGTAAATAGTGAGTGAATTTGCTCAATGGTACCTTCATATGTCCCGTCTGCTTTCATTACTTTGAATAAAGCAGAGATATATAAAGGCATAATTGGAATTGCCGAGCTTGCTTGTGTCACAACCGCATTTAATGAAGAAACATACGCTTCACCATTTAAGCCTTTTGTAGACTCTTTGATTGCTTGAGTTGCACGGTCAAGATCTTCTTTCGCTTTACCAATTGTCGCATGACCGTAAATTGGCCACGTTAACTCTTTACCGATATAAGTGTAAGCAGTCGTTTTGAAGTTATCAGCTAGCACATCCGCTTCTTTTAATGCGTCAATCCACATTTCCCAATCTTCACCGCCCATTACTTTAATTGTATTGTCGATGTCTTCTTGACTTGCTGCTTCAACCGTTACTTCATCAATCACACGCTTTGAAGTGTTTAGGTTCTTCGTTGTGATATCTGAGCCAATAGGCTTAAGTGTTGATGAGTAAGTTTCGCCTGTATTTGGATCAGTACGACGAGGTGACGCTAGGCTGTAGATAACTAAATCAATTTTACCTAGATCAGCTTTGATAGTATCAATTGCTTTTTGCTTGATTTCGTTAGAAAACGCATCGCCATTGATATTTTTAGACCATAAACCAGCTTCTTCAGCGGCTGCTTGGAATGCTGCAGTGTTGTACCAACCTGCAGAACCCGTTTTGCGTTCGCTACCTTCTTTTTCAAAGAAAATACCTAACGTTTTAGCACCGCCACCAAATGCAGCTGTGATACGTGATGCTAGGCCGTAACCTGTAGACGCACCAATCACTAATACATTCTTAGGTGCATTGCTCAGTGGTCCTTGCGCTTTCACATAATTAATTTGTTCTTGTACGTGCTCAGCACACCCTACTGGATGCGCGTTAGTGCAGATAAATCCACGAATTTTCGGCTTAATGACCATTGATCATCCTATATCTATCACAATAAAAATTAGCGCTAGTTTAAAGGCTAATAGTTAAAATACAGGTCTGATCAGTAAAACTTTTCAGACCCACTTAAATCTTTCGAGCTTAAAACCCCAAGTGACAAGCAGTTTAGAGTGACTGTCCTTCTAACTTTGAGTGACTGTCCTGCTAACTTTGAGTGACTGTCCTGCTAACTTTGAGTGACTGTCCTTCTAACTTTAGGTGGCTGTCCTGCTAAATTAGTCGAACTTTGAGCCACCTAAGCATTTAGGTGATTCAGGTGCCTGTCCATGTTGTTCACTAAACTCTTCGGGAGTAAATGTATGAATCGCTAATGCATGAATATGGTTTGCTAATTCATCTTTTAATAGCTCATTAATTTGACGATGACGTGCAAGTAAACGTTTACCTGCAAATTCTTCACTCACAACCACCACTTTAAAATGCGATTCAGTTCCACGGCTATGCATATGGCTTTCATTGACAACATTCAGGTGTTTACATTCGATACCCGCAGCAAGCTTTTGCTCAATTTGTTGTTGCATTGACATGTGTCATAGACCTTTAATAAGAAAATAATTGGCAGCTACTATATCAAGGGCATGACTCATTTTGCCAATGATTTTATATGATTGAACGAAAGGTGAGGTTAATTCGAGGGTGTTTGAGTCTTTGCTGCTTTGGCAAACTATGCTGGTAATCGCGCTGGCTAAAACCATTCATGATTAAACAGCTGCCACTTTGCAGCACAATGCTATGTTGTTCATTATTATGTTTGTGCTTTATTTTAAATATCCGTTCGGCCCCTAGTGATACAGAAGCGATTGTCGGTTGCTCCCCAAGTTCTTTCTCATCGTCACTATGCCAGCCCATACAATCATGACCATCTCGATACAAATTAACTAAAAGCGCATTGAATGGTATCTGCAAAGTTCTTGATAAGCGTACACGCATAGCATCAAGCACCTCCGGCCATGGCTCAACGATTAACTGTGAACCCGAGTAACCATAACTTACGTTCTGATCAGCAATAAAGCATTGCAAACGTGGGATCACATGGCTTTTTCCGTACACTTTTATAGTTGGTTGTTGCCAATTGAGCTGTTGCTGAAGAAAGTAAAATAACTCGAGGCTTTTTTGTGCACTCAATGCATTAGCTTGGTAAGAAAATCCATCAGGTAAATGATTAGGGTTGGCGTTTGGCTGTTGCATGTTAGAATTTACCTATACATTAATACATTCGTAAAATCATGATGACCACCCAAGCACAGCTCGGTGATAACACCTATACCCTAGAACGCTTTCCGTTAGATCAAAAGAATCGCAGTCTTCAAGCGTGGGACTCAGGCGATGAGTACCTTGTCAATTATGTACAAGAGCACTATCCAGATGCAAATTCAATCCTGATACTCAATGACAGTTTTGGCGCTTTAGCCTGTGCCTTTAATACGTTAACAGTTTATTCAGTTAACGACTCGTATATTGGTCATCAAGCTACCCGCTATAATTTACAAGCTAATGAGTTATCAACAGATTCTTTAACGCAACTGGACTCATTAGCAGCATTACCTAATCAGGTTGATTTAGTGATATTAAAAGTGCCACGCAATTTAGGCTATCTTCAGCATCAACTTGCCGCAATCAGTGCAGCTTTACCTGCCGACATTGATGTTATTGCAGCTGGAAAAACGAAAGACATTCACAACTCAACTATAAAGGCTTTTAGTCAGTATATCGGTGAAACATCAACCAGCTTAGCGGTTAAAAAGTCCCGCTTAATCATCAGTAAAACCAGCGGCCTTAATAAAGTTGCCCCCTTCCCTGTTAACTGGCCACTTGAAGGCAGTGAATTTGAAATACAAAACCATGCTAATGTTTTTTCACGAGATTCACTAGATATTGGCGCGCGCTTTTTCTTTAACTATTTGCCACAAACAAGTAAAGCCCGCAGCATCATTGATTTAGGCTGTGGTAATGGTGTTGTTGGCTTAATGACTTTAAAGCGTTGCCCTAAAGCCCATGTGACCTTCGTTGATGAGTCGTTTATGGCCGTTGAATCAGCTAAATTAAACGTCGCTCACAACCTACCAGAGCAATTAGAGCAGTGTGAGTTTGTCCAAAACGATTGCTTAACCGATTTTCAACCTAACAGTGTTGACCTCGTTTTATGTAATCCGCCATTCCACCAAGCGCAAGCGGTTACTGATCATATTGCATGGCAAATGTTCAAACAGGCAAAACACACATTAAAGCACGGTGGTGAATTAAGAATTATTGGTAATCGTCATCTAGACTATCATGAAAAGTTAAAACGCATGTTCGGCAATTGTAAGTTGTTAGGGTCTAACAAAAAGTTTGTCGTACTAAGTGCAACAAAGAATAATTAATGGAGCTAACTAAATGAAAAAAATACTTCCTTTATGTGCGGTGCTTGCGCTTGCGGCATGTAGCAACCAACCCAATCAATTAATTTTAAACCCCGTTTATCAAGGCGGCAAAATTTCAAACCTTAGTACTAGCGTTAGTACTAGCGTAATTGATTTACGCGGCGACAACGTGACCCTAAAAATTATTGAATCAGATAAAACTAAAACGCTTGCCAGCCCAGGTATAACTGATTCAGTGAAAAGCGCTCTAGACAGTGCATTAAGCCGTAATGGGGCGAGTATATCAAACTTGGCGACAACACGCTTTGAATTAGATATTCATAAGCTACAAGCAGTTGTTACTGAAAAGATGATGACTCACACAAGTGACGCAACTATTGAATTAGGCTTAAGAGTAATCAGAAACTCAAGCACTTTCAGCAAGATATACCGTGGTAATGCAAACCTAGAAGGGCCACTCAGCCATGACCGTGCAAAAGTAGAAGGTCAGCTTAATAAGTTGACTGAGCAAATAATTACCCGCATTGTATCTGACCCAGAATTAATCGCCTATTTAGAAGGTTAACTATGAAGCGTATTTTATTACTTAGTTTTATATTGTTTTTTGCTCACAGTTCATTCGCAGCGACTGAGGGTAAATTTATTCAAAAAGATAATATGTTTCCACGCGTAGAAATTGTCACTACGCTTGGCAGTATTGTGGTCGAAATGGATCGTTCACGCGCACCAATAACCGTAAATAACTTTCTAACTTACGTTGCCGACGGTAGCTATCAAGGTAGTGTGTTTCACCGTGTAGAACGTGATGAAGACAACGAACGTGATTTTGTTATTCAAGGCGGTGGTTACGATAAAGACTATGATGGTCTGTACGAAGGTGACCCTATTTTTAATGAAAGTGGCAACGGGTTAAAAAACGATATGTATAGCATCGCAATGGCATATCAAGACCGTAAACCTCACTCAGGTACTCGTCAGTTTTTCTTTAACATGGACGATAACGATCATCTTAATCCTGGTCGCGACTGGGGCTTTGCCGTATTCGGTATGGTCATGGATGGCTATGACACACTAGACAAAATCATGCGTGTCGAAACCGCTTTTAACGAAAAAATAGGTTACAGCTTTGTACCCAAAGATCCTGTTGTTATCTTAAATGTAAAAGTGCTTGACGCTAATCAATAATAAATAGGGGCGCATGCCCCTTAAACTGGCAACACTATGACAAAACCCCTTTCTATTTCAGAGTATTTCTCGTACTTCAAAGATAAACGTTTAATCAATATATTCATCTTTGGTATCAGTAGTGGCTTTCCTTGGGTATTGATTGGCTCTGTCATGTCGGCTTGGCTAAAAGACGAAGGCTTAAGCCGCAGTATGATCGGGCTATTTGGCATCGTGTTTGGTGCGTATAGCATTAACTTTTTATGGTCACCGCTCGTTGACCGTGTAAAGTTACCTGTTTTATTTAACTGGCTAGGCCAGCGCCGTAGCTGGATTTTACTTTGCCAGTCAGTGATTTTTATTGGCACCTTTTCACTTGCTGGGCTCGATATCAAGGCCAACCTCTGGTTTGCTGCCGCGCTGTGTTTAGTTATTGCTATCGCTTCTGCGACTCAAGATATTGCTATTGATGCGTTTCGTATCGACACTTTAGCCGAAAACGAAAGCCACAAAGCCACCGCAGCGGCTGCAATGGCCACTTCAGGTTGGTGGAGCGGTTACGCCCTATTAGGCGCCCTGCCATTTTATATGGCCGACATCCCTTCAATTGATTGGCCACAAGTTTACTTTTTCTTATCTGTGGTAATGCTGCTATTAATGAGCAGCGTATTGTGGGCAAAAGAACCCGAATCAAACCGTGATGCTGTGCAAGCTGAGCTTGAACAAACCTATCAACAAAAGCTAGCTGGTAGTACGCAGACTCGCTTTGCTAAAGTTATTGCATGGCTTGCTGTAACCGTTTTTGATCCTTTCAGAACCTTCTTTGCCCGTAATGGCGTAAAAACAGCATTGGCATTATTGGCCTTTATTTTCTTATTTAAAATCGGTGAAGCCTTTTTAGGGCGAATGTCTATCGTGTTTTATAAAGAAGTGGGCTTTTCAAATAGTGACATAGCGACCTTCTCAAAAGTGGGCACTGCAGTGCTCACCATCGCTTTTACTTTTTTAGGAAGCTTATTCAATCAACGCTATGGCATTGTAAAAGGCTTGTTTATTAGTGGTATTGCGATGGCAGCCTCAAACCTTGCCTTTGCTTGGATTGCGATTGCAGGTCCTAAACTAAGCCTGTACGCGTTTGCTATTATTATTGATGGTTTCACCCAAGCTTGGTCACTGGTTGCCATGGTGGCGTTTATATCCATGTTATGTGATAGAGCATTTAGTGCGACCCACTATGCACTACTTGCTTCATTAGGTAATTTAGGCAGAACCTTACTGTCGAGCTACAGCGGCGTGGTTATTGATGACTGGTTAGGTGGAAACTGGGCGATGTTCTTTGTGCTAACTGCATTGATGGTGATCCCATCACTGGTATTTTTATTCTTAATTCGTCATAAGCTTTATGCGTTAGAAAACAACTATCACCAAAACAATTAACAAATCTGATACGTATGTGATTAAAGAGAGGGTGATGCAAGGGAGAGACTTTAAATAGCGCTTCCTTGCACTATTTGTATTACTTTAAAAGCGGCGTTTCGCTTTTAGTAATGAATAATTAAGCGTCTTTAAGTAAATTAAGACCTTCGTACGGGTCAACTTCTAAAGCATCACAATAACGCATGAATTCAATTACATCTAAACGACGTTCTTGGTTTTCAATTTTACCAATGAAAGAATGCGGCGTACCTAAAACCTGTGCAAGGCTACGCATTGTATGACCTTTCTCATGACGCTTAGTTTTAAGCCATTTCGTTAATTTCGAGTTTTCTTCAGAAGAAACTGTTTTACCCATCATAAAATACATCTCCTACTAGATGATTCAAGTTAATAATTTAAGAGTGAAATTTGCCCGTCTCACTCTTGGACACATTATATACTAATAATTTTCAGTTTGAATGATTAATTATACAAATGTCCACCTTTTAGGTATGGACCTTTTTAGTATACAAGCTTAAGTGTAGCTAAAATTAAAGCATGTGCTCTATAGTTAACTGGTTAACTGTACCAAAAAATTGATCAATTGGAAGTGTAACAAGATGAAAGTATCACTTTAAATTCTGCATATTTATGCTTAAAGTGTATGTAAATACCGAAAAAGGCTAGGAAATGTTTCGTATATTATTTTTGTTGCCAATTGTACTGTGTGTAGCTTGGTACCTATTTTTAAAACAAAATCGTGTACCAATTAAGCAAGGCAAGAAAGGGTTTGTGTATATTTTAATCGCCTCTGCGTTAGTTTTAGGCTTCTTTTTACTGATGATTAAAGTGACCCAACACTAGGGTCACTCATTTTTAATTAATCAGTAACGAATTTACCGATTACCGACGACGATCTCGCAGCATTAACAAGCAAGGCGTAAGTACCAGTGTTAATACAGTGGCAAATGTTAAACCACCCGCAACAGCCGTGGCCAATTGCACCCACCACTGAGTAGATGGCGCACCAAAATCAATATGACGGTTAAATAAGTCAATATTCACTTGCAGTACCATCGGCATTAATCCCAAAATGGTGGTCACAGTCGTTAACAATACTGGCCTTAAACGCTGAGCACCAGTTCGTAAAATCGCATCTTTTGCAGCAAGACCTTGGCTACGTAAAACATTATAGGTATCAATCAATACAATATTGTTATTAACCACAATACCTGCAAGCGAGATAACCCCGATGCCTGACATCACGATACCAAACGGTTGCTGTAATACGATTAAACCTAAGAAAACACCCACAGTTGAAAACAGTACGGCACTTAAAATCAAAAATGCTTGATAAAAACTATTAAATTGCGTTACCAGAATGATACCCATCACAAACAGGGCAACTACAAAAGCCTGCTCAAGGAAGGCTTCTGATTCATCTTGATCTTCGGTTTCACCACGCACTTTAATTTTCACGCGCGGATCTAGTCCTTGCTCCTCTAGTTGCGCTTGTAAGCGTGGCAACGCTTTAGCAAGTTGTTCACCTGGTTTCATGTCGGCATTAACGGTAACAACGCGCTGAGAATCAACGCGGCGAATTGTATCGACCTTAGGAGCTGCTTGGCGCTCAACAAAGTGACTAATTGGCACTTGCCCGTGCATAGTTTTTACACGCAACGTTTCAAGACGTCCTAAATCTCGCTTGTCATGCGGGAAGCGTACGCGAATATCAATCTCGTCATCAACATCATCAGGGCGGTATTCACCCAGTTTCAAACCATTGGTAATAAGCTGAACATTGGCCCCTAGCATACTGGCATCCGCACCAAAACGAGCCGCATCCGAACGGTTCAATTTAAGTTGCCACTCAATACCTGGTTTTGAAGCACTGTCATCAACATTTCGAAACGCGCCATCATTTTCGATGGCTTGCCTTACTCGTTTAGCTTCACTGTTAAGCACATCAACAAATCGAGAGCTCAGCTCAATACTTAGCGCTTTGCCACCACCGGGGCCGTTTTCATCTTTACGAAGTTCGATTTCGACACCGGCATAACTTGCCGTGATTTCGTTAACTTGACTGATTATATCTTCGGCAGGTGGACGCTCATCCCAATCTTTTAGATTCATTCTAAACGTGCCTACCTGATCTTTACCGCCAGTACGAGCATACAAGGTTTTAATACCCTCCACTTTTAAAATGCGTGACTCAATGTCTTTCATGATCACGTCTTTTTCAAAAATAGATAAGTCACTGTAAGAACGTACTTTGATATTAACGCCATTTGGCTCAACATCAGGAAAGAACTCAACGCCTAACTTAGAGACAGCAAATGCAAAGAATACCAAAATAGAAAACACGATTGCAGCAGCTAGGCTCCACCAAGGGCGCTCTGTTGCATAATCAAGCACTCGAATATAACGCCCAAGCATCCCTTTGATTTGCGTTAAATCGCCGCACTCTGCTAACTCTAAATCCTGTTTTTGCTGTTCAGAGAGCGGCCGTGACTTTCCTATTAATCCACCAATCGTTGGCACAAACACCAATGCCATAAGTAATGACGCAGTCAAGGTGGCAATAAGCGTAATCGGCAAGTATTTCATAAACTCGCCCATCATTCCCGGCCAAAATATTAGCGGTGCAAAGGCCGCTAATGTCGTTGCCGTAGAAGCGATGATTGGCCATGCCATTCGCTCAGCAGCCAGTTTATAAGCAGCCTTGCGCGGTTTGCCTTCACTCATTGCTCTGTCAGCAAACTCACTAACAACGATTGCACCGTCCACCAGCATACCGACAGCCATGATGAGAGCAAAAAGCACCACGATATTCACCGTTAAACCAAACACGGAGATCACTAAAATCCCGGTTAAGAATGAACCTGGAATGGCAATACCTACTAAGAAGGCGGTGCGCGCGCCAAGTACCGCCACAATAACGATAACCACCAACAATACAGCAGACAGCACATTATTTTGCAGATCAGAGAGCATCATTTTCACGTCTTTTGACATGTCGCCGGTGTAATCAACTCGTATATGATCAGGCCAAATTTTCTTGGCCTCATTCACCACTTTTTTAACTTGATCGACCGTATCAATAATATTTTCGCCAGCACGTTTTTTTACTTCCAGCGAAACCGCGTGGCGGCCATTAATACGTGCGATTGAGGTTGGGTCTTTATATGCTCGGCGAATTTTTGCTACGTCCATAAAACGCACCACCCTATCGCCAACAACTTTCACAGGTTGCTCCATCACATCCTGAATCGTCTCAAATACCGACGGAATTTTTACAGCAAAGCGGCCTTTACCAGTATCAAGGGTACCGGCAGCAACTAAGCGGTTGTTATTTGATAGCAGTTGAATAATGTCATTCGGTTCAAGGCCATAAGAAATCATCGCCAGTGGATCGACCTCAATTTCGACCATATCCTCGCGGTCACCACCTACATCAACTTCTAATACGCTAGAAATGCTTTCTAGTTCATCTTTAAGATTACGGGCAAGGGTTAGCAAACCTCGCTCTGGCGCATCACCTGACAAGGTTAATGTAATTGTTGGCTGCTGATCTTCCATCAAGATTTCATGAACTTCTGGCTCTTCTGATTCAGAAGGCAGCTTTGCCTTGGCTAAACTAACTTTATCTCGTACATCAGCTAAGGCTTCTTTGGGATCCATACCCGCGATAAACTCAAGGGTCACAGAAGCATGCCCTTCACTAGCTACCGCTGACATTTCTTTTACGCCTTCAATTGAGCGAAGCTCAATCTCCATCGGCCTAACTAATAGCCGCTCAGCATCTTCAGGGGAAATACCATCATGAATAATCGACACATAAATAAAGGGAATGGTGACATCGGGGTTCGCTTCTTTAGGGATGGTTTGATATGTCACCCACCCCGAGATCAGCAACAGGATGAAAATAGATAAAACTGTACGCGTGTGAGTCAACGACGCTTCGATTAAGTTTTTCATACTTAGTTGCTCGTTGCTTCAGTAAACACAGGCTCAACTTTGTCACCGGCACGCACAAAACCTTGACCAAGGGTAATAACATTCGCTTGCTCGCCTAAACCCCAAAGCCAAACGCCCTGCTCGGTACTTTTAGCTAAATTTACCGACTTAAACTCTACAATATTGTCGTCATTCACGACTTTTACGCCGATATTACCTTGTTCATCTAGGGCCATAAAAGCCGGGCTTAATAACATGGCAGGCTCAGTTGGCAACTCAATATTAAGCTGAGTCGAAAAACCTGCTTTATATTTCATACCTGGGTTTTCAAACGCCGCTTCGATGCGAAATGTATTGGTGCTGTCATCAGCAACAGAGGCAATATAACGAATTCGACCCGGATAGGTTTTGTCATTTAACACATGAGCAAAGGTAGCTTGCCCAACTTCTAAGCCTTGCACTTCTTTTTGAGTCGCATCGGCTCTGACAATTAACGGGTCTAAATCAGCGAGCTGCAAAATAGGGTCGCCTATGCCAACATAATCACCAATTTCGACTAAACGTTTGTTGATAACGCCATCAAAAGCAGCACGTACTTCAGTGCGCTCTAGCTTTAATTCAAGGCTTGCCAAAGTTGCTTTTGCTTGTTGCAACATAGCTTGTGCTTGCATGGTCAATACTTTGTTTTGTAAACCTTGCTGATTAAGTTTAAGCGCGCCTTCGTATTCAGTTTGGTACTGTGCAACTAAGGCTTCTGCTGATGTAATTTGGGCGGCTAAATCAGATTTATCGAGACGTAAAATAACCTGTTCTTGTTTTACAAACTGACCTTCTTCAACCAAAATTTCGAGTACTTGCCCTGCTTGCCTAGCGCTAATATTCGCGATTTTGTCTGGCTCTGATTTTCCATAAAAAGTTAGGTTTTTATTAATATTCTTAGCGACCAACGGCATCACTTGCACTTTAGGCAAGCGCTCTTGAACTTGCTGATCACTTTGCTGTGCTTTTTGATCTGCTTTGCTATCCCCAGATAGCATCCACAGTACAATCACCAAAACAATGGCGATAGCTAAAATATAGGGTTTCTTTTCTATTGTTGTAGTTATATTTGGCAACGCAAAATTCCTTCTAATAATGCGTAAAATTTAGCAGAGGCAAGATATTATGAGAAATTAAAGCAATAAAAAAGCCACATAAAGTGGCTTTTTTAAATAATTCTTAAACGCTGAAGCTGGCTCCGCAACCACAGGTCGTTGTTGCATTTGGGTTATTAACAAAAAAGCGTGCGCCTTCAAGCCCTTCGGTGTAATCCACGGTACCATCAACTAAATATTGAATACTCATAGGGTCGACAACAAGCGTTACACCATTTTTAACAATTTCTAAATCGCCAGGGTTAGCTTTTTCATCAAAAGTAAAACCATATTGGAAACCTGAGCAACCACCACCTGTTACATAAACACGTAGTTTAAGATCTGGATTCTCTTCTTCTTCGATTAACTGTTTAACACGAACAGCTGCTGCATCGCTGAACTTGATTGGCAACTCATCTGACATACCAAAACCCTCAAAACCTATATTGGCCGCAATTATCTAATACCCGAGTGTTTTAATCAAGTATCACCAGAAGAGCATCTCAATTATGGTGAGGGTAACTGGCTAACCCATTCGCCTTGGACTAAAGTTTATTTGCACTACATTTTGGCTGGCATGAGTTTGCACTGAGGGAAGATAATTGTGATAGAGCATTTCAAGCTGCATTTTATAACTGATAATTTAAGCAGTGCGCAGGTCATTCCAGCTGAATACGATTTGCTCCTTGTGTTTGCTTCTATTCTCACAGCCGTATTTGCTTCGTATATCTCTTTTTTATTATCTGCTCGAATCAAACACTCTTATCTAAAAAATGAAAGTCAGATATGGACCATCATGGCTTCGTGTTTTTTAGGTATAGGAATTTGGGGTATGCACTTTGTAGGTATGCTTGCTTATACCTTACCCATCCCTATTGAATACAACATTAGCATTACTTTGATATCAATATTGCCAAGTGTGTTTGCCAGTTACATCGTGCTATCACCAGCACTGCAAACCGACAAAGGGCTACTATTTAGAAGTGTGCTAATGGGTGCTGGCATTGGCTCGATGCATTTTGTTGGCATGATGGCGATGGTGATGCCTGCAACAATGGCTTATGAGCCTTGGTTGTTCTCTTTATCTATTATCGTCGCTATTGTGCTGTCAGGTATTGCATTAAAAATTAATGATTTTCGACTTGCCAAAGGGGTTCATCAAACACGGATGAACTTAGTGGTGGCCTTGATAATGGGCAGTGCAATTTCGGGAATGCATTACATTGGCATGATTTCGATGTCGGTTTTTGAAACTGAATACACCACCTATGTTACAACCCACGACTACTCGACGTTAGCACAACTTATTATTTTTATTCTGGTGGCATTAAGTCTGTTTGTATTGGGTACTGTTGAACTCAGAGCAAGGAGCTTATTATCAGCAAAACTGAAAGCAGTACTTAATACCGTACAAGATGTGGTAATTAGCTTTAATAATGAAGGAAAAATTGAATTTGCAAACCCGGCTGTTATCCATGTTTTTGGCTATCAGCCGCATGATTTAATAGGCAAACATATTCGCACCCTGATCCCTGAAAGATCGTTAGAACTTGATGAAATCCTCAGAGATTCACAACTCAGCAAAAGAACGGCGGGTAAAAGTAGCAGTCGGCTCTTAAAAGGACAACGAGCGAATAAAAAACGTTTTCCTATTACGTTAACCATCAGCTCTATTGGTAAAAAAGAGTCAGGTCCTTATGTGGCGACAATAAAAGATTTGTCTGATATTCGAAACCAAGAGGCCTTTACGCAAACTATTTTCGATAATTTACCCATCATGTTATTTGTAAAAGAAGCAGAGCATCTAACTTTTAGCCATGTGAATAAAGCGGGTGAGCAACTCCTCGGTAAAAATAAAGACCAACTAATCGGTTTAAATGACTTTGATATTTTCAGTAATGAACAGGCAGCTAGTTTCGTGCAAACCGATCGCGATGTATTGAAAAGTGATGACACTCTAACTATAGAGGAAAAGCCAGTTACCATTGATGGTAATACTCATTACTTAAGGACACGGAAGCTCACTATTAAAGACAGTAATGGTAAAGCGCAATATTTATTGGACGTTTCTGAAGATGTCACTGAATTAAAACAAGCAAAAACCGAGCTTGAAAGCTTACACCAACGCATGTCTATGGCTGCAGATGCGGCTCATATTGGTATATGGGAGTGGAATTTTGACACTAATGAACTGATTTGGGATGACTGGATGCATACCTTATTTGAAATTCCAAAATCAGAATTTAAAGGGGACTATTCAGCATGGGCAAATAGCTTGCACCCAGATGAATATGAAGACGTGACTAACAAGTTGAAACTCGCAATTTTAAATGGTGAAGAATTCCATGCAGAGTTTCAAATTGTTCTGCCTTCTGGAAAAACCCGCTATATCAATGCTGATGGGCGAATATACGGCAACCGCATGATTGGTGTTAATTTCGATATCACGAAGCGTGTTATAGCAGAGAAGAAAATTAGGCAATTGGCACAAACAGACCATTTAACAGGTTTAGCGAATCGTAGCGCGCTTGAGCGATTCATCAAGCAAGAGTTTGCCCGAGTTGAGCGCACAGGCTCTAAGGTAGGTTGTCTGTATTTTGATCTTGATAAGTTTAAGCCAATCAACGATACCCATGGCCATGCAGTGGGAGATAAAGTACTGATAGAAGTTGCTAAACGCTTACAAGACACCGCTCGAAAAACCGATTGCGTTGCTCGCATTGGTGGTGATGAGTTTGTAGTTATTGTTACCGACATAGAAAACCAAGTACAAATAAACCGTGCACTATCACGATTGATCTGTGCGATTAAGGCGCCAATAAAATCAGAATATGGTGACTTGCATGTAGAAGCGAGTGTTGGCTTTGCCTTATATCCAGATGATGCGCAATCATTTGATGAATTACTTAGCATGGCCGATAAGCGTATGTATGACCAAAAACATCACTGCTTTAGTTGTAATGTTATGAACTGCAAATAAGCAAATTAATAATGCTAAAAAGTCTAATTTAGACGTATACTTATTAAACAATTAATAATGATTCTTTTTCCATGCTTACTCGCTTTTATTATTTTATGGTACTTGTTTTCAGCTCGCTTGCAGCTGCTGATAGCACGTACCAAGAAACATGGAAAATCACCTCTTTAGAAGCCCCGCCATACGCCAGTAGTAAAATGGAAAATGGCGGTGATGCTATTGCTCTATTAAGAGACACGCTTGCCAAAAAATCGATAAACCTCGAAGTTGAATATTTACCTTGGCAAGATGCAATAAAAAAAGCCCAGTTAACCGGCTACCTGGGTTATTACCCGGCTTGGCCCTCTGAAATGATACCTGGCTTTATAGCTTCAACCACTATTTTAAATTCTCAATTAGCTGTCATTACCACTCAGTCTAATTCACAAGATTTTGAAAATCTTGAACAGCTTTTTAATGAGAACAAAGTTGGCGTTGTTGAGCCTTATATTTACCCGGGTGTGGTCGAAAAAGTGATTCAATCCTATGCTGGCAGCATTGTGCAAACAGCAAACGATGAAGAGCTATTCCACTTAATGCAAACTAAGCAGATTAATTTTGCGATTACTGCGCCAAAAGTACTTAACTATTTTGCTGAGCAACAAAACCTACCTGAGCCAAAAATAGTAACTCAGTTTACCGACTCCCCATTAGTGATTGGTATACGGAATGACCCTGAAAACCGAGCTAAAATAGCCTTACTTAATGATTTATTTACTGGCGCAAAGCTATCTGCAACAAATTACTCTCGGCCAAAAAAGCTGTTGTTAACCTATATAGATATTCCGCGTGTAGCACCATTTAAAGCGTTAATGAGTGATGTTTATAATGATTTAAATATCAAAGTCCAGATGCAAGCAACACCATCTCGAAGAGGCGTATTGTTATTAAATGCAGGCATCGTTGACGGCGATATAGTGCGCTCACAAAGTAATATGCGTAAATTCGAGAATATTATTGTCGTAGAACCTAGCCTTGGCGTTATTAACTTAGTGCTCCTATGTCGAAAGTCGCTGCCATGCGATAGAGATAATTTATACAACCCTAACAACCTAATTATGAGCTCGATTGGTGATATAGAAATGCTTAATGAGTTTGATATTAAAGCCGAGATCATTCATAACGAAGATTTAAGTCACACGCTTACCATGCTAAAAAAAGGACGTGTCGATTACGCGCTTTATCCTGCGCTCAATAACGATATAACTACCTTTAAAAAAGACTTTTCAGTGGTGGTACTAAGGCAAATGGCTATCAACACGGTTATTCATAAAAAACATGCCCCACTGGTAGATGAAATATCTAAAGCTATTTCAGCTCGCTTGCCTGAATTAACGCAGCAAATTAATAATGGCAGCAAAGATTAGCTAGATTTACCCAAAATGCAGATAAAATTATAAAATCCCAACGACTTAGTTAATTTGATTTGCTAAACTGCGGCTCAAAAGTGCTGTGAGGAAATATGCATGTGGCTTGAGAGACTAAGACGTCGCCTAGCAAAGCCTAAAACATCTGTGCAATTGTGCTTACTTGGTGTAAGTGCAGGGTTAATTGCGGCAGTGTTGATCATACTTTTTCGCCTCACAATCATGTTTTTTCAAAGCTTATTTTTAGATAAGCCTGATGACTTCACCACTTTACCAACCTATGAGCGAATGATACTGCCAGTTGGTGCAGCCCTATTAATTGCCTTATTCGCCGCCCTAACAGGCTTTAAGCATTATCGTCTTGGCATTCCATTTGTAATTCACCGTATAAAAAAACACTATGGTCATATGCCGCTTTATAACACGGTGAACCAATTTGTTGGTGGCGCATTAGCCCTTATTAGTGGTTTTTCGGTCGGTCGAGAAGGCCCCTCTGTACATATGGGTGCAACAGGTGCCAGTTTACTGGCCGATAAATTACATCTTCCGCACAATGCAATGCGTACCCTCACCGGTTGTGGTGTTGCAGCCGGTATTGCTGCCTCATTTAACACCCCACTGGCAGCCGTCATCTTTGTTATGGAGGTGGTACTTAGGGAATATAAAGTGCATATTTTCGTGCCCATTATGCTCGCAGCGGTTACCGGCGCATTAGCCACTCAATTTGTATTTGGTGACGCTTCAGAGCTTGCCCTTATTACCATGAACCCGTTAAGTGGTTGGCATTACCCATTTTTAATCATTTTTGGTATGGCACTTGGCGCTGTTGCCTATGCATTTAACCAAAACTTGATGCTTATAATCCGTACTTTTAAACCACTAAGTATGTTCCCTCGTCTATTACTCGCAGGGTTAATAGCTGGCCTAATTGCATATATGGTTCCTCATGCAATGGGCTCAGGTATGAGTGCTATCACTATTGCTATTGAATCGCCAGATGATGTGCAGTTTTTAACAACCATCTTGATTGCCAAATTACTCGCCACCTTATTTGCCATTGGTTTAGGTATTCCAGGTGGGATCATCGGCCCTGTTATTGGGCTTGGGGTATTAATGGGCACCTTGATGGCCTTTTTCGCACAGTTCATTAGTCCGGGTGTTGATATCACAGGGACTTATAGCATGCTTGGCATGGCGGGGTTATTGGCTGCAACATTACACGCACCACTGGCTGCGCTTACTACAGTTATGGAATTGACCTCAAGCCCCGAGATTATTGTGCCAGCCATGCTGGTGATCTCAACGGCTTATGTTACAGCACTACAGTTTTTTGGTAACCGCTCTATTTTCATGCAACAACTCGATTTCCAAGGGCTTGAGTATCAAATATCGCCTGCTACCGAAGCATTACAAAAAGTAGGTGTGATGGATGAAATGGATGAGCAGTTCAAGCTGCTTTACAGTGACGACAAACAACAAATTAAAGAGTCGCTCGATGCCCTCGATAGCCAAACCCCGCTGATTGTTCATGATGAAGAGAATGGCTATCGTCTTGCTGAATATGATTTAAGCCTGATGTCTGATCAAGAAAGTAATATCAAATATGTCAGCCTTGCCGGCCTTAGTAGCCAAGCAACATTAGCCGATGCTTTTGACATATTAAAAGATAAACGCAGCGGTGCTGTGTATATTTACAACCTGCTTGATAACCAACAGATTATGGGCCTTTTGCGTTGGGACCAAATCAGACATATCCTTACCATACGCAACAGTTTGTTATAACAATTAAAATGGATGCTTAAATGACTGCGCTATTAGTTTATAAAACCTTCCACGTATTTTTTATGATTGCTTGGTTTGCCGGTATTTTTTACCTGCCACGTCTTTTTGTTTACCACGCAATGAGTGAAGAAAAAGCCTGTAACTCAATGCTGAAAGTAATGGAACGCCGCTTACTGTTTTTTGTGACGCCGTTTGCCATTTTAACATTGGTGTTTGGCGTACTGACCATTTTTGAATATGGTCGAGACTGGTTTAGATACAGCATGTGGCTGCACTACAAACTGGTGCTAGTGATTATTCTCTATATCTACCACGGCTATTGCTTTAAATTACTGGCTGACTTTAAGCATGACCGCAATACACGTAGCGATCGCTTTTACCGTATTTTTAATGAAGTTCCGGTACTCATCCTTTTAGCTATAGTGGCACTGGCAATTATTAAACCTAACTTATAATTTGCTGCTGTGAACGCTAAAAATTTGCTATAGTACTGCGCAAATTTATGCGGCCTCCCATACCGAGTGCCAGCGCCCTATAAATGTGATTAGGAACAAACCCCATGCTAAGTTTCCAAGGTGAAAATATCCTGTCGGTCAATCAGCTTGATCGAGATTGTATTGAACGTATTTTTGCAGTTGCTAAGAAAATGGAGCCTTATGCTAAAAAGCAAAAGCGCACCAATGTTTTAGAGGGCGCAATTTTAGCGAACTTGTTCTTTGAACCAAGCACGCGTACTCGCGTAAGTTTTGGTACTGCATTTAACTTACTAGGTGGTTTGGTTCGTGAAACAACGGGCATGCAAAGCTCAGCGCTTGCAAAAGGTGAATCTTTGTATGATACCGCACGCGTGATCTCAGCGTATGCAGATGCAGTCGCAATGCGCCACCCTGACGCAGGCTCTGTTGCTGAGTTTGCCACCGGGTGTGACGTGCCAGTGATTAATGGCGGTGACGGCCCGAATGAGCACCCAACACAAGCCTTACTAGACTTACTAACGATTGAACGTGAGCTAGGTCGTTTCAACCAAAGTATCGACGGTATGCATATTGCCCTAGTAGGTGATTTAAAATACGGCCGTACTGTGCACTCTTTATCTAAATTACTTTGCCATTATAAAGACGTTAAATTCTCTATGGTGGCACCTGATGGCTTACAAATGCCAGACTACATTTTAGATGCTGTTGATAACGCAGGTCATAAAATTCAAGTAGTAGATAAAATGGAAGGCAACTTGGCCGCCGATATTGTTTATCAAACCCGTATCCAAGAAGAGCGCTTCCCTTCTCAAGAAGAAGCTAACAAATACCGTGGTGGTTTCCGTATCAGTCAGGCTATTTACAACGCACACTGTAAGCCTAACTCTGTATTGATGCACCCACTTCCTCGTGACAGCCGTTTAGAAGCAAACGAGCTAGATAACGATTTAAATAGCAACGACAACCTAGCAATTTTCCGCCAAGTGCAAAATGGCGTGTTAATTCGCATGGCGTTGTTTGCTCTAACCTTAGATGTTGCCGACAAAGTTGAGCAATATGAAGTCGACGTGCCTTGGTTTAGCCGTAAACGTAATAGCTAAGCTACTTCGTGTGGGCTCTTTGAGCCCTTGCAAACCAACTCATTTAACGTGACAACCAAATAGGACTATTCATGACAATTAGCCAAGATCTTTTTAATCGCGCGCAAGAATCAATCCCAGGCGGTGTTAACTCACCAGTTCGTGCCTTCAATGGCGTTGGCGGTACTCCTTTATTCATCACTAAAGCAGAAGGTCCTTTTACCTTTGATGCTGATGGTAACCGTTATATCGATTACGTTGGTTCATGGGGACCAATGATCATGGGTCACAACCACCCAGCTATTAAACAAGCGGTATTAGAAGCCGTTGAAAATGGCTTAAGCTATGGTGCGCCAACCGAAACTGAAATCTTAATGGCCGAAAAAGTAAAAGAGCTAGTACCATCAATCGAAAAAGTACGTATGGTAAGCTCAGGTACTGAAGCAACAATGAGTGCAATTCGCTTAGCACGTGGTTTCACTGGCCGTGACAAAATCTTAAAGTTTGAAGGCTGTTACCATGGTCATGCTGACTCACTACTAGTAAAAGCAGGTTCAGGCGCACTGACTATGGGTGTACCTAACTCGCCGGGTATTCCTGAAGATTTTGCTAAGCACACATTAACTGTGTCGTTTAACAACCTTGATGAAGTAAAAGCAATTTTCGCAAAATACGCTGACGAAATCGCTTGTATCATCGTTGAGCCAGTTGCTGGCAACATGAACTGTATTCCACCTGTACCTGGCTTCTTAGAAGGTTTACGTGAGGTGTGTGATGAATACAAATCTGTACTTATTTTTGATGAAGTAATGACAGGTTTCCGTGTTGCTTTAGGCGGCGCACAAGCTTACTACAACATCAAGCCAGACCTAACGTGTTTAGGTAAAGTGATCGGTGGCGGTATGCCAGTAGGTGCTTTTGGTGGTAAGAAAGAAATCATGGATTACATCGCACCTGTTGGCCCAGTTTATCAAGCGGGTACATTATCAGGTAACCCAATTGCTATGGCTGCCGGCTTAAAATCTTTAGAGCTATTAAGTGCTGAAGGCCTGCACGATGAACTTGAAGCAAAGAGCAAAGCAATTTGTGAAGGCTTTGAAGCCGCAGCTAAAAAAGCAGGCATTGCACTTACAACAAACTACGCAGGTGGTATGTACGGTTTCTTCTTTACTGATAAAGAAAAAGTAACTAGCTACCAACAAGCGACTGAGTGTGATTTAGAGCGCTTCAAAAAGTTCTTCCATTTAATGCTAGAAGAAGGTGTTTACCTAGCTCCTTCGGCGTTTGAAGCAGGCTTTGTTTGCGCTGAGCACTCTGAAAAAGAGATCAACGACACCATTGCAGCAGCAGAGCGCGCATTCGCGAAGCTTTAATAAGCGTTAAGCAAGTTAATAAAAAGCCCCAGCATTTTTCAATGCTGGGGCTTTTTTTATTCTTTGCCAATTCGTTTATTTAAGTATTAATGCGAGTTAGTGATGTTAATCTCTAACGCAAGTTGGTCTAGGCTCAAACTCACTGGCACGAATGGGTAGCTGCACCACTTTGCCGCAACCAGGAGGCGCTTGCAGACCAGTTTCTTCATTAATGAATGCCCAACGAATAGAAGCAGGGCGAGTATCCGCTATGGCTTCAGGGTTGAGTGGTTTAAGGTAACGAATGTAAGCTTCTAGTGCGCCAACACTGCCCGTTAAACCTGTGCTCTTGTTATCGTCGCGACCAATCCATGCAACAGTTACGGTATTTTGGTCAAAACCTGCAAACCAGCTATCGCGTAAATCATTACTAGTGCCTGTTTTACCTGCAAGTTGAATTGATGGGAAGTGGGCGTTTAAACGCTTTGCTGTACCATCTTTTGTCACGCGCTTCATTGCGTACTTAGTCATGTAAATTGATGCATCATCAAAACGTTTTTGTGAGCTGACATCATGTTTATAAAGCACCTTACCTACTGAGTCAGTCAGTGCTGAAATAGACGTTAATTCGCGGTACTGACCATCAGCAGCAAGGGTTGTATATAGCTGCGCTACTTCAAAGCTTGAAAGCTCAAGTGCACCTAAAAGTAATGACGGGTATTGATCAATACGCCCTTCTACACCTAAACGCTTTAAGGTATCAGCTACTTTATCAACTCCAACATCAAGGCCAGTGTTAACCGCAGGAATATTAATACTGTTACTAAATGCTTTGTATAGTGGCATAGGGCCGCGGAACTGCTTGTCGAAGTTCTCTGGTTGCCAAACTTTCCCCTGCTCATTAGTCACTTGCAGCGGAGAGTCATCCACCAAGGTGGCAACATTAAACTGACCACTTTCAAATGCTGTTAAATAAACGGCAGGCTTAACGAGTGAACCAATATTACGTTTGGTATCAAGTACACGGTTAAAACCAAAATAACGTACGTCACGGCCCGCAACTAATGCCGACACCCCACCCTTTTCAACGTTGACAGAGATCATCGCCGCTTCAAGCTCTTCTGTTTTAGGGCGTCTTTCTAGATAAGGTAAACTTGCCTCAACCGACTCTTCCATGGCCGTTTGCTTTTGTAAGTCAAAATAGGTGAATACACGCACCCCGGCATCTAACACTTGCTGATCAGGTAGCAGGCGCTTTAATTCTCGATTAACTAATTCTAAGTAACCCGGATACGACTTTTGCAGACTGTCTTTCATTGGTGCAATATCAATTGGACGCTTTAATGCCGCACGGTATTCACGGGTATCAATCAATTTATTTTCAACCATTAAGCGCAGTACTAGATCACGACGCTCCATTGCACGCTCACTATAACGACGTGGGTTGTAATATGAAGGACCTTTAACCATAGCCACTAATAGCGCAATTTGGTCGTATTCAAGCTCATCCACAGGCTTTGAAAAATAAAACTCAGCGGCAAGACCCATACCGTGAACGCCTTGATTGTAAGACTGACCTAAATACACTTCATTGAGGTAAGCTTCTAAAATGTCATCTTTGCTGTAGCGGTAATCTAATATCAGAGCGATAAGCGCTTCATTGAACTTACGTACCAGTGAACGCTCACGGGTAAGGTATATATTCTTTGCTAATTGCTGGGTTAAGGTACTGCCCCCTTGCACTGTACGTCCGGCTTTAATATTGCTGTATAAAGCGCGCATAATTGACCACACAGATACGCCATGGTGTTGATAGAAATTACGATCTTCAACCACCAGTAAAGTGTCTTTTAGCATCGGCGGAAATTTATCTAGCGGCACAAACTCGCGGTCTTGTTTTGAATCATTACCAATGCGAGCTATTTGAACAGGCTCTAATCGAGCGCTATTTAAACGACGACCAAATTTATCTTTGATGGTTGCTAATTTCTGCCCTGAAAAACGCAGCTCAATCACTTGTGAATCTTCAAGGCCATCATAAAATTCAAATTCACGGCGGTACACTTTAATACTGTTAGCTGATTTAACATACTGGCCTGTACGGCTTAGCTTATTTACAGATGAATAATTTAAACGGTTTAACTCCCAAATAACCTCTTGCTGAGACAAATACTGCCCAGGATAAAAGCTCATTGCACGAGCATACACTTGTGCAGGTAACTGCCATTTATTGCCTTCAAATTGGCGAGTAATTTTTGCATCTAAATAAATTAGATACAGCACCATGGCAACAATCACAGCAAGTGAAAGCTTCCAAAAAATTGACCAAAGTTTTCTTAATACACTAGCTTTAGCTGGCCCTTGAGGTGCGCGTGAGCGCTTAGCGGTAGTTTTTTTTGATGTCGCCTTCGGTTTACTAGACGATTTTTTTGCAGGAGTTTTTTTATCAGCCATTGAGTTCGCTATTGGTCAGTTAATTTTACAGGATTACGCCTTGAACAGCGCAATATTAACACCTGTAAAATTAACAGTCACTTAAACTCGTTTAGCGTGTACACAACCAGAGTGAGTGGATCACAGCAGGTATAAAGAAGATAAAGCATAGAATAATGTTAATCACTAAGTCTTTACCTGCGCCCGCTTTTAAAAATACCGCAACAGGCGGTAAAAACAGCGAAATAATTATAAGCAAGAGTTTGTTATCCATCGTTTTTCCTTGTTAGAAATGAACATTAAGCATAGTCAAAAAATAGCGATTTCGCCTATCAGAAAAGACTTATTTAAACGCAAAAAAGCCCTACCTAAGTAGAGCTTTGATTTGAACACACAATGATATTGTTATGGGCGTGCTATTTGCACGCACCAAGATTAGTTACTGCGAACTGATACAAACTCAGGGTAAGCATCAATACCACAGTCATGTTGATCCATACCGTTTAGTTCTTCTTCTTCGGTAACACGGATACCCATGGTATTTTTCAGGATTGCCCATACGATTGATGACGCGATGAACACAAATCCTAAGATACATACTAAGCCAATTAATTGATTAACAAAGGTTGCATCAGAGTTTGAAAGTGGTACTAACATGATACCTAATGCACCACATACACCGTGTACAGAGATAGCACCTACAGGGTCATCGATTTTCGCTTTATCAAGAGCAACGATGCTAAATACAACCAGTGAACCACCTAATAGACCAAGTAAACAAGCAAGTAATGGCGTTGGAGATGCAGGCTCTGCAGTGATAGTTACTAGACCTGCTAGTGCACCATTAAGAACCATAGTTAAATCAGCTTTACCCCATAACACTTTACATACGAATAGTGCTGCGATTGCGCCACACGCTGCTGCTGCGTTAGTGTTTAAGAAGATTTTACCAACCGCTGTTGCGTTTTCAGCGTCAGAAACAAGTAGCTGTGAACCACCGTTAAAGCCGAACCAACCCATCCAAAGGATTAATGTACCTAGAGTTGCTAACGGTAAGTTAGAACCAGGAATTGGGTAGATTTCACCGTTTTTACCGTATTTACCCTTACGAGCACCTAGGAAAAGCACACCTGCTAGCGCTGCTGCTGCACCTGCACCATGAACGATTGCAGAACCAGCGAAGTCAACAAAGCCCATTTCAGATAAGAAACCTGCGCCCCAAGTCCAGTAACCTTCGATTGGGTAGATGAAACCAGTTAAAACAACAGTGAAAATTAAGAATGCCCATAACTTCATACGCTCAGCAACCGCACCAGATACGATTGACATAGCTGTTGCTACGAACACAACTTGGAAGAAGAAATCAGACTCTAAAGAGTGATCCGCATCAGCAGCTTGAGTGCCGATTAATGCGCCAAATGAAGGGATGTAACCACCTTCTGCGTTATCAACATACATGATGTTGTAACCCACTAATAAGAACATAGTGCAGGCAATAGAAAATAGTGCAACGTTTTTAGTTAGGATTTCTGTTGTATTTTTTGCACGAACTAAACCTGCTTCAAGCATAGCGAAACCAGCCGCCATCCACATTACTAAAACACCCGACATTAAAAAGTAAAAAGTGTCGAGTGAGAACTTCAACTCTACGATAGTGTTTTCCATAATTCCCCCTTAAATTGCTTCTTCATCAAGTTCGCCCGTACGGATACGAACGATTTGGTCTAAGTCGTAAACAAAAATTTTGCCGTCACCAATTTTGCCTGTTGAAGCAATTTTTGTGATGGTTTCAACAACGCGTTGACAATTTTCGCTACGAGTTGCAATTTCAAGTTTGATTTTTGGAATAAAATCGACTTGGTATTCAGCTCCACGATATAGCTCAGTATGACCACGTTGACGGCCAAAGCCTTTAACGTCGACAACTGTCATCCCCTCAATGCCTAAATCAGCCAATGCTTCACGTACATCATCAAGTTTGAATGGCTTTATTATTGCACTAATCATTTTCATAGTGGCCCCCTTCGGACGCTTATTGTTATCCTGTTGGCTTATACAATCCAACCTTTGTGCCACTATTTTTTATTACTTATTTTCAATAACTTAAAAATAAAAATTGGTTTTTGCACAAAAAAAATGCACCCTATTGGTGCATTTTTTTAACAATTAACCAGCGCTGGTGCAATTAGCACAACTATAGTTTAACTAAGCAGTTCCGATCTTGCTGTTTGGCTTGATATAAGGCCTTGTCAGCAATGCGCATCGCAGCTGTAAGCGATACTTTTTGGAATTGGGTCATACCAATACTCATGGTTAATGAGTATGGCTCACCGTTAATTGAAAAGGCATGGCTTGCTAACTGCTCTCTGAAGGTATTGAGCCTTGATTCGGCCTTAGCTAAGTCCATATTATGCAGTACCACGGCAAATTCTTCGCCGCCGATTCTCGCGATAGTGAAGTCATCAAACTTAGTCTTTAAAAATGAAGACACTTGTTTTAGCGCCTGATCACCCGCTTCGTGACCAAACTGGTCGTTCACATTTTTAAAGAAGTCGATATCAAGCAAAGCCAATACGTTTTCTTGCTCAACATTTTTAAGCAGTTTTTCTGCGTATTGATAAAAATAACGACGATTATGCAAGCCAGTTAAATGGTCGCGGTATGCGCTTTCTTTTATATCGGCTATTAAAGCAAGCTGCTCCATGGTTTGCATAACACGGCAATGAAACTCTTCATTCATAAACGGCTTAGTTAAAAAGTCGTTAGCGCCGTATTTAATAAAACGCGCCGATAAACCATGCTTACCGGCACCTGATAAACCGATAATAGCTAAATCATCACGGCCGCGGAAATTACGCACCGCTTTAACGAGCTCAAAACCATCCATTGTTGGCATTGCATAGTCAGTAAGTAGTAGCTTGATTTCAGGATCGTCTTTAAGCATTTGTAATGCTTGTTCACCATCTTGAGCATCGCGTACATCAAACAACTGCTTTTCGAGCATTTGCTTCATTAAAGTGCGACTTAGTACTGAGTCATCAGCCACCAGCGCTTTACTACCATCGTTTCTAAGTAATTGTGCAACAAGTTTGATCGCATAATGGTATGAGTCACGGTTATCTTTAACCACATAATCAACCACACCAAGCTCTAACATTTGCTGGCGAATGTATTCATCAATTTTTGATGTTAGAACAACGGTCGGGATGTTTTTTGATAAGGTGTATTTAGCTACTTCGCCATTCATCGCATCAGGTAGCGTTAAATCGACTAAAGCTAAAGTGTAATCGTGCTCAGAAATTAAAGAGACGCCCTCTTTTAAAGACCACGCAAAGTCGACAGCCACATCTAAATAGTGAGCAGCGAGGTGACGTAACACTTGCTGTACTACTTTACTGTCTTCAACTACTAATACTCTTTGCATTGCAACTTCTCTTTCTTAAGCACGTGTACACAGATTATAAACACGCTAAATATACGCCATTTTTTAATCTAGCTAAATAATTAAGCAAAATATCTTTGCTAAAAAAATGCACTTTTTTGTAACCAGCTCAGCATTTTCGGTTATTTTTCTGTTTAACAGCTAATATTGGTCACTAGTCTCATTAGTTTGTCATCGAGTTTGCTTTACTTTTTAATAGCTGCAATTCGAATAATAAGGAATCAACATGAAACTAGTTAGTTTTATTGGCTTGTCAGTGACAGCACTAACACTGACCTTCAGTACTCCAAGCTTTGCTGATAACGGACGTCGTATTGACGTTGACAGCAAAGTGGTAACAGAGCACAAAGCCCGCATTAATGGTGAGCGCTTTTCATATACCGCAACCACAGGCACGCAGCCAGTTTGGAATGAGCAAGGTGATGCCGTTGCAACGCTGCAATATACTTATTATACCCGCGATAAAGTAGACGATAGAACAAAACGCCCTTTAGTTTTTTCGTTTAATGGTGGCCCAGGTTCTGCGTCAGTATGGATGCACCTTGCTTATACTGGACCACGTGTATTAAAAATTGATGACGAAGGTTACCCTGTTCAACCTTATGGCGTAAAAGATAACCCTTACTCAATTTTAGACGTAGCTGATATTGTTTATATTAACCCAGTTAACACCGGTTACTCGCGCGTTCTTGAAAATGAAAAAGGTGAGTTGCCAAGTAAGTCAGACCAACAAAAAATGTTCTTTGGTGTTAACGCTGACATCAAATACTTAGCAGAATGGTTAAACACCTTTGTTTCTCGCAACGAGCGTTGGCGTTCACCTAAGTTCTTAATTGGTGAGAGCTATGGTACGACTCGTGTTTCTGGTCTTGCTCATGAATTACAAAATCGCCAATGGATGTATATCAACGGCGTTATCTTAGTATCACCAACTGAAATTGGTATTAAACGTGAAGGCCCGGTAGAAGCTGCTAACCGCCTACCTTACTTTGCAGCAACCGCTTGGTACCACAAAGCCCTTAGCGCAGATTTACAAGCAAAAGACTTAGACGAGTTATTACCTGAAGTTGAACAATTCACAGTGAATAAGTTCTTACCTGCAATTGCTAAAGGTGGTTTCTTACCTGCTGATGAAAAACGTGCCATCATCAAGCAAGCAGCAAAATACGCAGGTTTATCTGAGAAGTTTGTTGAGCAAAATAACCTTGATATTCCAAATAACTTCTTCTGGAAAGAGCTATTACGCGAGCGCGGCCAAACTGTGGGCCGTTTAGATTCTCGCTACCTAGGAATCGACAAGCGTGATGCAGGTGAGTCACCTGATTACTGGGCTGAGCTTACTTCATGGTTACACTCATTCACGCCAGCGATTAACTATTACCTACGTGAAGAGCTTAATTACAAAACCGATATCAAATATAACCTATTTGGTAATGTTCACCCTTGGGATCGCTCAGGCAACAACACAGGTGAAAACTTACGTTTAGCAATGGCACAAAACCCATACTTAAACGTGATGATTCAATCTGGCTACTACGATGGTGCTACAAACTACTTTGATGCTAAATACACAATGTGGCAGTTAGATCCAAGTGGCAAAATGAAAGATCGCTTAAGCTTTAAAGGCTATCGCAGTGGTCACATGATGTATTTACGTCATGCTGATCTTGAGTCATCAAATAATGACTTACGTGATTTTATCCTTAAATCACTGCCTGCCGAAGGTAAAGCTGCAAAATACTAAACAGCGTATTTGCAAAACCATAACAGAAAAAGCCCGTTTTATACGGGCTTTTGTTTTTACGCTAATCTTTTTGGGTATATACTCAAGTCATTGATTTAAGGATTTGGATAATCAGCAAATGGCAGAAAAATTTCGCGTTATGTTTGCAGGGCTTGAAGCCGGTGTCGACCAAGCACAAGCAACAGAGCAACTAGCTGCAAAACTAAAAACTACAACAGATAAAGTTGCGACCCTGTTTGAGCATAAGCCATTATTTGCACCAAGCGAGCAAGATAAAGCACTAAAACAAGCAAAGTTACTCGCCAGTGTTGGCATTAAAGCCAAGCTCCAACCGATTAACCAAGCAGCCACCGGCAGCCAACCAAGCAATACAGCCGCACAGGCCAAAGAGCGTGAAGAACGTATTTTTGATGCCCTAGATTACATCACCAGTAGTCTTATTCGCCTAGAAGAAAAACTTGATGACTTAGAGCAACGTTTACCTGAGCTTGAAAATAATAGCGTTGCTGATAGCGACGATAGCTGGCAAGAAGATGACTTGCTACTTGAAGACGAATTAACAGAGCCTGTTAAAAAACGCTCAAACACCCTACTCTATTCGCTTATTGCAATGGTCATTGTGTTATTGATCATTTTGGGTGTAGTGGAGCTTTTTCCTGAACTTTTCTCCTTTTTAGAAAGTTAACACTAATATTGACATGAGCAACACACGAGCAGAAATCAGACAATCTATTCGAAAAAAGCGCAATTCACTGACTGTTGAACAACAAAAAAATGCAGCAATTGCGCTAAAAGTGAATTTTACTCAACACCTAAAATCGCTAAAAACACCTAAAAATGCCCATATTGGCATTTATTTCAGCAGTGATGGTGAATTAGACACTTCTTTGTTAATTAAAGAATTATGGATGCAAGAACAGCATTTATATCTGCCTATCATCCACCCCTTCAATGGCACAACTTTATACTTTCAGAGGTATGAAGAAAATTCACCCATGACTGCAAACCGCTATGGTATCTTGGAGCCCAAGTTGAATTGCAGTCAAATATGTCCTTTAGACAAGCTTGATATTTTACTTATGCCATTAGTGGCATTTGATGATCAAGGTAACCGTTTAGGAATGGGCGGTGGGTTTTATGACAAAACGTTGGCTCGGTATTACCAAGAAAACTGGCAAAAACCGATTTTGATAGGCCTTGCCCATCAATGTCAGCATGTTTCAGCATTGCCAATTGAATCGTGGGATGTACCGTTAAAACACATTATAACCCCAGAGAAAATCTACCAATGGTAAGCAAACTGTTTGTATACTATAGGCCCTCTCTGACAGCTAACTGAGCACATAATTATGACGCAAGATGAATTAAAAAAAGCCGCTGCCTGGGCAGCCCTAGAGTTTGTAAATGAAAATACCATTGTTGGTGTAGGTACAGGCTCTACAGTGAATCACTTTATTGATGCACTTGATACAGTAAAAGACACCATTACTGGTGCAGTTTCAAGCTCTGAGGCTTCAACTGAAAAGTTAAAAGCACTGGGTATTGAAGTATTCGAACTAAACGATGTATCAAGCCTTGATGTGTATGTTGATGGCGCAGACGAAATCAACCCACACAATGAGATGATCAAAGGCGGTGGTGCAGCGCTGACACGCGAGAAAATCGTTTCAGCGGTAGCAAAACAATTTGTTTGTATTGTTGATGAATCTAAAGAAGTTACAACATTAGGCGCATTTCCACTGCCGGTTGAAGTGATCCCAATGGCACGCAGCTATGTAGCTCGTGAACTAGTAAAACTGGGCGGTGACCCTGTTTACCGTGAGGGTGTTGTGACAGATAACGGTAACGTCATATTAGACGTGCACAATTTAGACATCAGCAACGCCAAAGAATTAGAACTAACAATCAACCAGATTGTTGGTGTAGTAACAAACGGCTTATTTGCCCATCGCGGCGCAGATAAAGTCATTATCGGCACCAAAAATGGGCCGCAAATAAAGTAAATAGGAATGAGGATATGAGTAAGGTATCGTTAGCAAAAGACAAAATTAAAATTCTCTTGCTGGAAGGCGTGCACCAAAGTGCTGTAGAAACGCTTAAGCGTAATGGCTACAGTAATATTGATTACGTAAAAACATCCTTACCTGAAGACGAGCTCATTGAGCGCATTAAAGATGTGCACTTTGTAGGCCTTCGTTCTCGCACTCATATTAATGAAGCGGTATTAGAAGCAGCTGAAAAGCTAGTCGCAATCGGCTGCTTCTGTATCGGTACTAACCAAGTCGACCTACAAGGTGCTCGTGAACGTGGTATTGCAGTATTTAACGCACCATTCTCAAACACCCGCTCTGTAGCAGAATTAGTACTTGGTGAAATCTTATTATTACTTCGTGGTATTCCAGAGCGTAATGCCCTAGCACACCGCGGTGGTTGGTTAAAATCAGCCAACGGTTCATTTGAAGCACGTGGTAAAACGTTAGGTATTATTGGTTACGGCCACATTGGTACACAGCTAGGTATCATGGCTGAAAATATCGGTATGAACGTTGAGTTCTACGATATCGAAGACAAGCTAACGCTGGGTAATGCAACACAAGTTCATAACCTAACTCAGTTACTACAACGTGCTGACGTTATTAGCTTACACGTACCAGAAACACCGCAAACGAAGAACCTAATTGGTATGGCTGAGCTTGAAGTAATGAAGCAAGGCGCCATCTTGATCAATGCTTCTCGTGGCACTGTTGTTGATATCGATGCATTAGCAGAATCACTGCGTGATAAAAAGCTGAGCGGCGCTGCAATCGACGTGTTCCCTGTAGAACCAAAATCAAATGATGAAGAGTTCGTATCACCGCTGCGCGAGTTCGATAACGTGATTCTGACTCCGCATATTGGTGGTTCAACACAAGAAGCACAAGAAAATATCGGTATTGAAGTAGCAGGTAAACTTGCTAAGTACTCAGATAATGGTTCAACCATTACGGCAGTTAACTTCCCTGAAGTATCACTGCCTGAGCTTGCAAACCGCAGCCGTTTATTACACGTGCACCACAACCGCCCAGGTGTTCTAACGCAAATTAACCAAGCGTTTGCACAGCACGGCATTAATATCGCAGCCCAGTACTTACAAACTGACGAATCAATTGGTTACGTAGTAATTGATGTAGATACAGACCAATCAGAAGTCGCTCTTAAAGAGCTAAGTGCAGTTGAAGGGACAATCAGAGCACGTATCCTTCACTAATCGTTGGCATATCAAATAGATAAAAAGCGCAACCAGTTAAACTGCTTGCGCTTTTTTTGTAGGACAAAACTTTAACAAAGCTGTAAGCCTTAAGCTGTCAGCGATAAGCCGATTGTGCATACCTGTTGTTAGGGTGCAATACTTTAATGTAGGCGTAAAATTTATTTCGCGCAAGTTAAAACTATCAACTTACTTCATGCTTATTTAACCTATTTAGGTTATTTGAGTTATTTCTCAGATATCGACATAATGCATCAATATACTCAAATCACCATTGGAAGGTTTATTTTGAAAAAACTGATATTTGCTTTACTACTTATTACTCCTCTGTTTTGCGTATCCACTGAACTACCAAGTCAATTTGATAATAATTTAATCTACTTAACCCCAAAGCTCAGTGATGGCACAACAGTAAAATTTTTCACCGATACTGGTGGTGGTTGGAATGCTATTTCAAAAGAACTCAGTGAAAAATATCAATGGAAGGTTGAAAGTAGAGAAACAGAAGACGGTGTCATTAAAGTTACTGACATGCCGCAATTTGATAAAAGTGCTTGGATACCCGTCGCAGGACTGAACAATTGGTGGGCAGGTCAGTTACAAGTAGTGCCAAGAAAAGAAATAAATTCATCTAATAAGTTGGATGGCACCCTAGGCGGCAGGTGGCATGCTGAAAAAATCATCGATTTTAATTACCTAGATAAAAGCATCACAATTTTATCCAACCTACCTGAAACCAATAACTTCTCAGAAGTACCTCTAGGTTTCCAAAAGAATGAATTAGGTAATTATACGTTAGGTTTTCCGAGCATTAATATATCGGTAGATGGTGTAACGATTCCAATGTTATTCGATACGGGCGCTTCTGCTTGGCCTTCAAATGAAGCTCTTGAGCAACTTAATTTATCCGGTGAAAAAGTTGCAACCTCTTTTATCACTGCGTCCATATTTGACAATTGGGTGAAATCTCATCCTGAATGGACGGTGATAGAAAAAGCATGTTTGTTATCTAAACAGTCAATGATCAGAGTGCCAGAGCTAAAAATAGCAAATAAAGTGGTGGGCCCTGTTTGGTTTACTCGGAGAGAAGATAATAATTTTCATCAATTTATGTCTTCAATGATGGACAAACAAATTGATGGTGCGCTAGGGGGATCAGCACTACAGTACTTGAGAGTAATAGTCGACTACCCTAATGAACGAGCTTGGATTAGAAACGACATGTAATGAGGGTTAAATAAGGTTATAACTTCCCATCCTTACTCGCTTCTTCCTTGAAACTAGCTAACATTTGATTTGGTGATTTATCTGAGAGTCCACTTTTCTCTGCTTCAATCAATTTCATACGAATAGCTTCAATTTCAGAAGCTCGCATTTGCTCTTTTCTAATCAAATCTCGAAGTAACTCACTGTCACTCGCATAATTTCCTGAAGCGAGCTGGGCTTGCATCCATTTTTCTTGTTGGGCAGTCACAGTGATACTTTTTTTTACCATCGCCATAATTTACTCATCTTAAATAGATCAAATCCAGATATAATCCTATTTTATACTACTACAATCAAGCTTAGCTTATTGGTGCTAGTAATCAACTATACCTTTTACTTAACTTCCCTCCTCAAACACACTTCCCTGTGTAAATCTCGCCGATGAGTCAGTAAATTTTACTCATCGGTTTGCTCTACCTCAGCGTCTTTATCTTGCTGTTTTTCGCTTATCATGGCATTTAATTTCTCGCCGCCTTTGATACCAAAATCTAACGTGCGGATTGGGAATGGGATGGTCATATCAGCTTCGCTTAGGGCGTTTCTAACTGCCACAACAGCCTTGTGGCGTACTGTCATGAAATCCGCTTCGCCGGGGTATTTAATCCAAAACCAAACTAGTAAGTTAACGCTACTATCACCAAAGCTTTCGGCGTAAACAGCGGTTTCTTCTTGCTTAATTACAAAATCAAACTCATTGATTTTTTTAACAATCACCTCTGCGGCTTGCTCGGGGTCATCGGCATACGAAATACCCACAGGCACTTCGATACGACGCACACCTAAGGTACTGTAGTTACTGAGTATGTTCCTAAATAAAATCTTGTTAGGGACTAAGATAAGTTGCCCATAAAAGTTCTCAATGAGGGTGTTTCTAAGGTTAATCGCCCGTACAGTACCAAACACGCTTTCGGTGCGAATAACATCGCCAGTTTTAAATGGCTTGCGAATACCCATAGCAATACCCGCTATAAGGTTCTCTGTCATGTCCTGAAAGGCAAAACCAATCGCAAGACCAACAATACCAGCACCAGCAAGTAATGAGGTGACCGTGCCTCTGAGGCCCAAGAAATCAAGGGCTACAAATAAGCCTACACATAATACGATGACTTTTACTATCGATGACATTAAGTCTGCTATTTGCGAAGACTCTAACGAACGACGTAATAGCTTTCTAAGCATTGAACCAACGATACGTGCCAGCAGTGAAAACACGATAGTAATGATTACTGCAACAATAAAGTTAGGGATATGGCTTATGATGATATCAACCCAGCCACCGAGTTTTTCTTCTATCAGCTTTTCAGCTTCACTTACTGTCGGAATTTTTAACATTTTTGTACCTTGTTGAATTAATCGCTCAACAAAGTATTTAGCAAGATGAACGCCATTTCTAATTTAGAGTATTAAAACCATAAAAAAGCCGTGCTAAGCACGGCTCTTCCAATTCATTTTGCTAAAAGTTTAGTTCTGCTCTTCTCGTAAGAAAACAGGCTCTAACTCTTTTGCTGTTGCATCGCTGCTAAAGTAATAACCTGCAACGGTGAAATCTTTTAAATCACTTAATTGGGTGATTTTATTTTCAATGATGTAACGTGCCATCATGCCGCGGGCTTTTTTCGCATAAAAGCTGATCACTTTATGTTGGCCGTTTTTACAGTCTTTAAAATGTGGGGTGATGATTTGTGCATTTAATGCTTTTTTATCAACCGCTTTAAAATACTCATTCGAAGCAAGGTTTACCAAGTATTTGCTATCTTGCTCAGCAAGCACTGTATTAAGCTTTTCGGCGATAACACTGCCCCAAAACTCATATAAGTTTTTACCACGTGGGTTTTCTAACTTAGTGCCCATTTCAAGGCGGTAAGCTTGCATTAAATCTAATGGTTTAAGCACACCATAAAGACCAGACAAAATACGTAAGTGCGACTGTGCGTAATCAAGATCAGCATCGCTTAGAGTTTGCGCATCTAAGCCACCGTATACATCACCATTAAAGGCTAGCACGGCTTGTTTTGCGTTATCTTGAGTAAATGGCTGTGACCACTCGGCGAAGCGTGCCGCATTCAAACCAGCTAGTTTATCGCTGATTTTCATTAGGCTACCAATTTGCGCTGGTGTTAAATCACGGCAAACTGACATTAACTCTTCGCTGTGCTCGAGTAATTCAGGTTGAGTGAATTTATCGGTCGTGGCTGGTGTTTCGTAATCTAAATTTTTTGCAGGTGAAATAACAGTGATCATACTTAGCTATTGACTTGTAATTTGTTTGATGTCAATTTCAACATTAATTGAATCAAAATGCACGTTTTGTTTCGTCCTGCCTTTATCCGCTGTTCTTTTCATACATAATGTTCTAGTTTTCTGTATTAAGGACATTTGACCTATTAAACACTGTCATAGTGTTGCAGCATAAAGGCCGCTATAATGGATTTTCTTTTAACTTGCTTGGAATGAGGAAAGCAAATGACTTCAGCACTACAAAGGCTTAAACAGCATTCATCTATTGTTGCAGATACAGGTGATATCGAAGCTATCAAAAAGCACCAACCAGAAGATGCAACAACAAACCCATCTCTACTTTTAAAAGCCAGTGAAATTGAAGCGTATAAGCCTTATTTAGATAAAGCGTGGCAATATGCCAAAGAAACCGAGCAAGATGCAGCTAAACAACTTGAATTAGCATGTGATTACTTTGCTGTATTAATTGGTAAAGAAATTAGCGAAATCGTACCGGGCTATATCTCTACAGAGGTAGACGCACGTTTATCATTTGATACTCAAGCGACTATCGACAAAGCCCACACTTTACTGAGCCTTTACGAAAAAGAAGGTGTTAGCAAAGATAAAATCCTAATCAAAGTTGCATCAACTTGGGAAGGCATCAAAGCCGCTGAGCAGCTTGAAAAAGAAGGCACTAAGTGTAACTTAACGCTGTTATTCTCTGAAGCACAAGCACGCGCATGTGCCGATGCAAATGTATTTTTAATTTCACCATTCGTTGGCCGTATCTTAGACTGGCACGTTGCTAACGGTATGGAAAAACCAACTGATCCGCTAAACGATCCTGGTGTGCAATCTGTACGTAGCATTTACGAATTCTACAAACGCCACGATTACAAAACAGTTGTTATGGGCGCAAGCTTCCGTAACACAGGCGAGATCATCGCACTGACTGGCTGTGATAAGTTAACGATTAGCCCGGGTCTTTTAGAAGAGTTAGGCCAATTAACGGATGCACAAGAGTACCTACTAGAGAGCGACTTTACTGTTGAAGAAAAACCAGCACCACTAACTGAAAGTCAGTTCCGTTGGTTACATAACCAAGATGCTATGGCGACAGAAAAACTTGCTGAGGGTATTCGTTCTTTTGCACAAGCACAGCTTGAATTAGAAGCACGCTTTAAAGCAATGTAATTCAAATTACAGCATTTTTTAAAACGCCACCGCTAGGTGGCGTTTTTGTTTCTAAAATAACTAAACCTTTGATCTATTCATCTATCAATCACACTTCTGTAACAGTATTGTCACTTTTTTATTCTATTTTTGAGCAGCCTGTGGTATAGGTATTTCCGAGGTTCAAAAAATCAATAGGAGAAGTTCATGGATAGCCTAGACGATATTTTAGAAATATTAGAAGGTCCTAGTAAAACAAAAAAGACCTCTACAAAAAATAAAAAGAGAAAATGGCGCGAAATCGAAGCTTTGAAAGACAAGCATAAACTTCGCAAAGAACTACAGGAGTTAGACTATTTCACAGACAGCATTGAGCTTGATGAATTAGACTTTTAATTAAAGGCCCGCAAGGGCCTTTTGCATTTGCGGCAACGACCAATTTACTGGCGCTTTATTTTGATCAGTAAGTAGCTGGTTTGTCTTTGAAAAATGCTGACAACCAAAAAAGCCACGATGTGCAGAAAGCGGTGATGGATGCGGGCCTTGGATCACATGATGACGCGAGGTATCAATGTGTTTGCCTTTTTTCTGAGCATGTGCGCCCCATAACACAAACACCACACCGTCACAGTGCTGATTAATAAGCGCAATTACTGCATCAGTAAATTGCTCCCAACCAAGGTGCTTATGAGAGTGAGCTTGCCCTTGCTCAACCGTTAATACCGTGTTGAGTAAGAACACGCCTTGTTCGGCCCAGCTTTGCAAATAACCATGGTGAGGAATCTCAAAACCTTCTATATCAGTAGCCAACTCTTTGTACATATTCTTCAAAGACGGTGGTAATTTTTTAACTTCTGGTAATACCGAAAAGCATAAACCATGGGCTTGCCCTTCTCCGTGGTAAGGATCTTGCCCTAAAATAACCACCTTAACTTCATTTAAAGGTGTGGCTTCAAAAGCTGAGAATACCTGTTCGTCTTTCGGATAAACGGTAACGCCTGCTGCGCGTCTATCGGCCACATATTGCAAGGTTTCTTGCATGTAGGGCTTAGCAAGCTCGGTATCTAGAAATGTTTGCCAATCGTTCATTTTGAAGCCTGTATTTGCTGACGAGAAACGTCTATTTTACCACACATGTCGGTCAAACCATCAAGCATTCGGGTTGTAAAACGGTGCAATAAGTCTGCGTTTACACTAATAAACTGGTTATGTTGCACCGCTGGCAATTCAGGCCATTGTCGCCAATCAATTTTAGGCTGAGGCTTTTTCGATTTTTCATCTGGAATAATCACTACCTCTGGATTGGCAACCAATACATTTTCAATACTAATGCGCGGGTAGTCTGTATCACTATTAGCGAACACATTATCCGCATGACAAATAGTTAATAGCTGATTGATCCAAGTATTTCCGCCAACTGTCATCATTGGCTCAGGCCATAATTGATAAAACACTGACACTTTCGGTTTGCCTTCTTGCGCAGTACGAATAGCATTGAGTTTAGCTTCAAACTGTTTGGCTACTTTATTTGCCTTGGTTTGCAAATGCGTAAGCGTGCCTAGTTTACGCAGCTCATCAGCCACATTATCAACCTGATTTGGATTGCTGTACGCTACCGGAATACCTAATTTTTCAATGTAAGCGAGATCTTCGGCTTTGTTACCCGTTTTCCAAGCCAGAACTAGGTCTGGTTTTAACGACAACAGTTTTTCCATGTTAATGCCGTAATAGCCGCCTACTCGTTCGATATCATTCGCTTGCTGAGGAAAGTCTGCATAGTCAACGGTACCGACAATGCGCTCTCCTGCTCCAATCGCAAATAGGTTTTCAACGATGTGCGGTGCTAAGGCAACGATACGCTGCGGCTCTTTAATTTCATGAGCCTGAGCCAATGCAGGTAAATAAAATAAAAAACCTAAAAGTGCTAACTTGATGGCCTTCATGTTAAAAATCGAACCCTTTTTGCGCTTTTATCCCTGCATCAAAAGCGTGTTTTACGTTTCTGACTTCACTGACTGTATCAGCTAAGTCGGTTAGTTTACGGTGCGCACCACGACCTGTAATTATCACCGATTGCATAGCAGGGCGAGAGCTAATGGCTTCTAGCACTTCGTCTAAATCAATATAGCCGTAGGTGATCATATAGGTTATTTCGTCGAGCATAACGAGGTTAATCGACTCATCCTTCAGCATTCTTTTCGCTTCTTGCCATGTCACTTGCGCAGCAGCTGTATCTGACTCTTTATTTTGTGTTTCCCAAGTAAAACCGGTGTTCATAATAACAAATTCAACCCCTGCTTTTTCGAGTAGGTTGCGTTCACCGCACTCCCATGTACCTTTAATAAACTGACACACAGCGGCTTTCATTCCGTGACCTACCGCACGTGCAACAGTACCAAAACCAGAAGTCGATTTACCCTTACCGTTGCCAGTTATAACCTGAAAAATACCCTGCTCTTTTTGTGCAGCAGCAATCCGTTCGTCGACTTTTTGTTTTACTTTTTGTTGGCGTTGTTGGTGCTTATCTTGATTCTGTTCGCTCATTGTTGTTCCTTATGTCTCTAAATTGAAGTTCTCATAAATATTGATGATTTGTTCAATATCGAGATTCTCTGCTACTACACTAGCTAAACGGCTTAACTGCTGTTCACGGTTTAAGTTAATATCAATTGGCTTTATTTGGCTATTTGTTGCAAGCCAAGTTATTAGCTCAGATACGCCCTCAGGGGTATCGAACAAGCCATGTAAGTAAGTACCTGCTATTTGGTTATCATCACTAATAAAACCATCTACTTTGAATCCACTTGGGTGATCATTAAAGCTCAAAAATGGCTTTTCAAGTGCCGGACCTTGACTAATCCCGGCGTGAATTTCATAACCTGAAATTACTTTATCGCTATTGTTTAAATGAAGAATACCAGAGACTTGGCTTAGTACTTTTTGTTGCCCTAATTGCGTTTCAAAGTCAGCAAGCCCTAGCCCTGCTGCGCTGCCTAAATTAGACTCCACAGCATGTGGATCTGCAAGGTAGTTGCCTAACATCTGCAGCCCACCACATATTCCGAGCACTTTACCGCCATAACGCAAGTGACGTGTTATTTGTTTATGCCAACCTTCATTTTTTAAAAACGCTAAATCGCTGAGTACATTTTTACTGCCCGGTATAATAATCAGATCAACACTTGGAATAGCCTGAGTATGACGTACATACTGTAAATCGATTTCTGATTGTAATCGCAGTGCATCAAAGTCTGTGTGATTACTGATATGAGGAAGTAGCAGCACTGCTATGCGTAATTGCGGTTTATCGACCTGATTAGTTATAGCAACGGCATCTTCAGCATCTAGTGCTAAGTCATGTAAATAAGGTAATACCCCAAGCACTGGCTTATTGGTGTATTGCTCTAACCAATCAAGGCCGCCTTGTAATAACGCTATATCGCCCCGAAAACGATTAATCACAAAGCCTTTAACGCGCGCTTGCTCCGACTCAGACAACAAGGCTAACGTTCCAACTAAATGGGCAAACACACCGCCTTTGTCGATATCTGCAATAATGATCACCGGGCAATCTACCGCCTCAGCGTAACCCATATTGGCAATGTCGTTTTCGCGCAGGTTAATTTCTGCAGGGCTCCCAGCACCTTCAACAACCAGTAATTCAAAACGCTCACTTAAGCGCTGCTGCGAAGTAAGAACAGCATCCATCGCCACTTTTTTGTAGTCGTGATAACTGCCCGCTTCCATATTCGACAGCGCTTTACCATGAACGATTACCTGCGCTCCGGTATCGCTATTAGGTTTTAATAAGATAGGGTTAAAATCGACTTCTGCGGGCACTTTTGCCGCTACAGCTTGCAAAGCTTGTGCGCGACCTATCTCGCCACCATCTGCGGTTACAGCACTATTTAATGCCATATTTTGTGGCTTAAAGGGCGCAACCTTTATGCCTCGCTCAGCAAAGATCCGGCAAAGTGCTGCTACAAGAGTACTTTTACCTGCATCTGAGGTCGTGCCTTGCACCATTAATGTTTTCATCATTGCTCTCTTTTTAAGGTTTGTGCAAGACCTGCAATCACAAACTCAACACGTGCAACTTGCTGTGCTAAGGCTTGATGCAACCAGCCTGAATGATCAACAAACTGACGGCTTAATTCACCGAGCGGCACAATGCCATGACCCACTTCATTGCTGACAAAAATCACCTCACCCGGCAATTGCGATAGCACATCGAGTAAGGCCGCTTTTTGCTCAAGCCAAAATGCTTCCCCCTGCTGGCATAGGCAATTACTCAACCAAAGGGTTAAACAATCCACTAAAATACAGTTTTCAGCTTGGCTGTGTTGTTGTAGTGCTTTAGCCAAATACAAAGGCTCTTCAACAAGTTGCCAATGCTTAGCCCTCTCAGCTTGATGCCTATTAATTCGGGCTGTCATTTCTTCATCAGCCGCATTGGCTGTGGCGATGTAGATAAGCGGCTTGTTTGAATCTGTTGCCAGCTGCTCAGCAAAACGGCTTTTACCGCTGCGAGCACCGCCTAAAATTAAAGTATGTTGCTGGCTCATAATAAGCTCACCAAGCAAAGGTAGGTAACAAGCTCTGTCACTTGCTGGGCTGCTCCTAAGCAATCACCGGTATAGCCAGATAACTGCTTTTCAAACCAACGCTTTAATAGTAAACGAGTAACAAAAAGCACACTGATGAGTATTAATAATTGCCCTAGAGTGAAGCCAAAAAACAACCATGCTACTGCTAACACCGCACCGCCAGTTGCTAGCAGTATTTGATAACTTTGCGTGCTTAAATGCATCGCAATTGGTTTTACTTTAGATGTGGCGTCCTGACTTACATAGTCCATATCTGCAATTAAGCTTGTTGCAACAACCCGGCTCAAGCTTTGCCCTAAAACAAGTGCAATAATCACAGTACTGGTTACCTCGCTAAGTGCAACGAGTGTTTGGTACTTAATTAATAAGGCCATCACTAACGCCGCAGCACCATAGGTACCTAAGCGACTATCTTTCATAATGCTCAGCTTATCTGCTACTTGCCAACCACCACCAAAGCCATCCCAGACATCTGCAAGGCCATCTTCATGAAATGCCCCTGTGATTATCAAGCTAAACGCCATAACTAACGCGACTGCAATGGCTGCAGGGAATAACCAACTTAGCAGTAAAAAACTCAGCGCTAAAAGTACACCTAATAACACACCGACCAATGAAAAATAACGGCTGGCCTGATTGAGTGCCTGACTCGATACTGCAAAGTTTAACTTAACGGGGATACGCGTTAAAAAACTAAGCGCCAGTAAAAATAGTTGAAGCTGACTTGGGGTAGAGTCAGAAGTGTGTTGTTCATCGCTCATATCAGACAACTTGCTCAACATTAGCATCGGCAAAACTTGCCATGTCATTATAAAACGCCAAAGATGCTTGCAGTAAAGGTAAAGCAAGCGCAGCACCTGTGCCCTCTCCTAAACGTAAATCAAGCTGCAATAAAGGTGCTGCATGCAAGGCATTGAGCATTGCTTTGTGCCCTTGTTCATCAGAGGCATGAGCAAATATCATGTAATCGCGAGCGTTTGCATTAATGCGAGTTGCAACAAGCGCTGCTGCAGTACAAATAAAGCCATCCACGATCACCGCCATGCCGAGCTCCGCAGCAGCTAAAATGGCACCGGTGATCTGAACAATTTCAAAACCGCCTAATGCAGCGAGTGTCATTAGTGGGTCATCTAAGTGAGCTTGATGCAATTGGAGGGCTTGCTCAACAACCTTGATTTTTTTAGCAACAACCTCGTCGCTCACACCAGTGCCTTTACCAACACACTGGCTGGCTGGTAACGACAACAAGGCAGCCATTAATGCCGCTGCACTTGTGGTATTGCCAATGCCCATCTCACCAAAGGCGATGGTATTACAACCTTGCTCATAGAGTGAATAAACTCGCTGCTTGGCTAATGCAAACCCTTTTTCAACCTGGCTAAGTGACATGGCCATTTCAGTATTCAGTGGTGCAGTGATTTCACCTAAACGCTGGTTATGCACACTTTTATCGTGTGAAGTACTGAATGTTCCAGCGTCAACAACTTCTAGCTGCCAGCCAAGCTGGCGACAAAATACATTAATCGCTGCACCTCCTGCTGCAAAGTTTGCCACCATTTGTGATGTAACGCTGCTAGGAGCAATCGACACACCTTGGCTTGCCACACCATGATCGCCTGCAAATATAACTAGAGAAGGGTTTGAAATAACCGGTTTAAAGGCAACTAGCGCCTGCTCACTATCAAGTTGCTTTGAAAAAATAAGCGTTAATTGTTTAGCACAACTTTCAAGCTGACCCAAAGCGCCTAACGGCTTTGTTTTAAGGTCTATTTTTTGTTGAATTACAGCTGAAAACTGCTGATTAATAGGCATGATATTAAACATTCGCTACCTGCTCTGTTTACGAAAATAAAGTAAGAATAAAAAGAACACGCTACCGATAGCGGCTGTGATCACACCTACGGGTAGTTCTTGGTTATTCAATAGGGTTCGGCATAACACATCTACCCACACCATAAAAATACCTCCGACCAAGGATGTCATAACTAAGTTATGGCTGCTGCCTTGCGGTGAAAAGTAGCGCACAATATGTGGGATCATCAGGCCGACAAAACCAACGCCTCCACACATAGCAACAAGCACCGCTGTGATCAATGAACTTAGCAGCAGCATCATGATCCGAAAGCGCTGCACATGAATACCCAAGGTTGCAGCACTTTCATCACCAAGCAGCATTGCATTAAGTTGACGACGAAATGCAATCATCAGTGTCATGCAGGCGATAATAACGGTAAATGGCAGCCAAAGAGTGTCCCACTGGGCACGAGAAAAACTGCCCATCGTCCAAAACAAAATGGCGGTGATGGCTTGTGGATCACTAAAATAAAGCAGCAGACTAGTCAGAGCACTAAATAAGAAAGATAGAGCAACACCAGCAAGTAACATGGCCTCAACTTGGCCAACATGGCGACGCCCTGCAATAGCAATAAGCAACAGCATAGAAAGTAAGCTTCCGGCAAATGCTGCAACTGACATACTAAAGCCAAAACTCACACCGGTTAGGGCTATAAAGCACACCACACCAAATGAAGCCCCAGAAGAAATACCAAACAAGTAAGGATCAGCAAGCGGGTTTCGGGTTACGGTCTGCAAAATTAATCCTGCAAGGGCAAGCCCAGAACCAGCTAAAAATGCCAGCACCGTTCTTGGCATACGCAACTGCCAGATAATACGCTGCACAAATTCATCGCTACCTTGGCTAAACAAACCATTAAAAACATCACTCAGTGGCGTATTTGCAGCACCAAAGCTCAATGCTAAAAAACAACTAATAAGCCCTACGACAACACAGATACTTAAACGCATTGCATCAGTCATTTTGATGCTCCTGTGTCTGATAACCATAAAAATAAGTGATGTGCGGAATAAACTTATCAGAGCTTGATTGCGGGTGAGCAGATACCGCTGCGCAGACACCAAATACATCACTCAAAAGCTGCTCTGTTAGCACCGCTTTTGGTTGTCCCTGACAAACCAAACACCCTTCATCAATCACCAATAATTCATCACATAAACTCGCAGCAAGATTTAAATCATGGAAAGAGGCAAGCACAGTCAAATCAAGGGACTTTGCTAACTCCATTATTTGAATTTGGTATTTAACATCAAGGTGGCTGGTAGGCTCATCCATGATGAGCAACTTAGGTTGTTGTACGATAGAGCGTGCAATAAGCGCTCTTTGCTTTTCGCCACCTGAGAGCGAATCAAATGCTTGTTCACTGTGATGAGATAAACCAACCTGCTCAATCGCTTGAAAAATACGCTGCTTATCCTTGGCAGACGTGGCGCTGAAAAGTCGCTTATGAGGTGTTAAGCCTAAACTCACTACATCGAACAAAGACAAATTAAACTGCGATGGAGACTCTTGTAAAACCACTGCAACCTGCTTTGCATATTCATCAGCACTGATTTGCCAAATATCTTGACCGCTTAGCAGCACAACCCCTTGCTGAGGTTTCAAGTAACGATAAAGACAACGCAGCAAGCTTGATTTACCCGCACCATTAGGGCCGAGTAGACCGATAAATTGCCCTGCTTTTAACTCAAGGTTAATTGATTTAAGTATAGTTTTATTCGCAGTACCCCAACTTAAATCAGACACTGATATTAATGGCGCAGCGCTAAGGCTATTTTGTTGCAAGCTTATTCTCTCTTGGCGAGTAATCACAACGCACAAGAAAACACTGGTAAGTACCAGAAAATGATGTGAGTTGACCCGCTCGATGATTAGTTGTTAGTGCTAAGTATCTGGCTGACCATTATTTAGATGGATCACAGTTGCGGGAACAGCTGGAGAATTTCACTCCATTCCATAGCATATGAGTATTATGGCGGGCTAAGTAAATAATTCAATGAATATCGCTCTAGATGGCTAAAAAACAATTTTAGGCCAAGCTTGTCCTTGTTCATCTATATATACATCGAGTGTAATAAGCCCTGCATAAGGAAGATGAAAAACATTTAAATGCGTGGCTGATTGTTTTGGCATCTGACAAACAATAGCAAGGATTTGTTTAATCACCCCAGCATGACTTATTACCAATGACTGTTCATGCTTAGATTCATACAGTGATTGTAAAAATGTTTGCCACCATGCCTCTACCCGAGCGTAAAAGTCTGCCATAGATTCACCATTGGGGACTTTTACTTGCCAAGGATGCTGCCAAAAATCACCGATATGAGGTTTACTCGTTTGCTGCCAAAGCTGTTGGTAGTCTTGGCCATCCCAATCACCAAAATTAAACTCTTTTAGCGCGTTATAATACTGTACATTCAGTGAGTATTGATTTGCTAAATAATCAGCGTGGACTGAGCAACGCTTTAGCGGTGAACTATATATGGCATTTAAATTTATGAACTCAGCAGAGGCTTGGCGCATTTGTTCAAGGCCTTGCTCAGATAAACCGACATCGATTTGCCCAGAAAGAATTCCAGGTGTAGCGATTTCGCCATGGCGAAGAAAGTAAACTCGTGAAGTAATTGCGCCCATAATGTTCCTCAGTAAACCAATAGTGAACGTTAACGCGTTTTAAGTACTCTGTCGACTTATGCTAAGGGAACTATACTCAGAGAGTTAAGCTAAACGCATTAAACGAACGTCAAAATGTAGCACTGCATTTGCGCCAATCTTGCCACCGTTGCCTTTTTTACCCCAAGCAAGCTCTGGAGGGATCACAAATTCATAGCGAGAACCGATATTCATTAATAACAAACCTTCTCTTAACCCTTCTATAGCTTCGGATAAAGCGAACACCTCAGGCATACCCGCTTTATAACTGTCGGCAATCACATTGCCATCCGCAAGCATAATACGTTGATTAATAACCACTGTATCAAACTCTGTTACTCGCTCCCCTTCAACTTCATCAATCACTTTATACATCAAGCCCGACGGGCATAGATGCGTATCTGGGTGAGATGAGAACTTAGCAATAAATGCTTCACTATTTTTACGATTTAAACCTGAAGAGCCTTTTGACTTGGTCGTTTTCTTACGAGACACAGTACACCTTAATTGTATTACAAATATAAAACGCTTTATCGCATAACAAGGTTAGGGAAGCAAGTTTGCGAGAGTAAAGTTACAAGTTAGAAAGGGGAAAGATACGAGTTAGAAAGAGTAAAGTTTGAGGGTCTGGCGTAGGTTGGGTAGTTCGCAGCGAAACCCAACACAGAGCTATCAGCGATCAGCCTCGCAGTGTGGGTTTTTGGGTAATAGTCTCCCTCTACTCTAGGCTCTAGGCTCTAGGCTCTAGGTTCTAGGTTCTAGGTTCTAGGTTCTAGGTAAAGTGTACTTGTAGGAATGGCTTTAGCCATGAATGTGTTTGTTATGGTCTGATTCGGCA
>NZ_JAZDAR010000046.1:48262-75050 GCF_036680945.1 Pseudoalteromonas sp. P80D2 | reverse complement strand
TGTAGCTTGTAGCTTGTAGCTTGTAGCTTGTAGCTTGTAGCTTGTAGCTTGTAGCTTGTAACTAAATAGAAATGGTGTTCCCCAAGTATGCGGTGCCCGGTGTCAGTCCTGAAACCTTGAGGTTTCAGGGCGGGGATCTGCGGTTTACCGTAGGCTTCTCGGTACATGCCGAGCTTGCACAATAGTAGACGAACAGAAACCCTAACATAAAATTTATCGGCTCAGGGACTTAACCAAGCTCCTGCACCCTAGGGAACACCTTCAGTATATAAGACAAGTTTCAATCCTTAAACCATAGAAGCAAAAAAAGCGGATCGTTCGGGTAGTTTTTCCCCACCTTTAACTGCTTATTTACTTTTCAGATTGCTTTTTGACCTCAATCATACAATTAATTGGAGTTGCGATTTATCGAGTGGTAGCATGGCGTTACTTAGCCGAACAAAGAAAAAGTTATGAGCACGTTACCTGATTACCAACAAGCCCAATTGTTATTAGAAAAGAATGAAATTTTTGTCGCACCAGCAGAAGCCCATGGTGTGATCAGTGGTTTATTAGCCTGTGGCATCAATATCGAAGCCGACGAATACTTAGGTTTATTAAGCGATGTATTCAATGATGGCTTAGCCTTCAATAAAGATTTAAAAGCATTTTTTGCTGATGTGTATTCTCAGGTTGTTGCCAGCTTTAGCGATGAAGAATTTCAATTTGACCTATTCTTACCAAGCGACGACGAAACACTGATCGATTTAGCCAATGGCTTAGTATCTTGGGTATCGGGTTTTATGCTTGGTTTTGGTTTAAAACAAAAAGATTACGGCAAGTTATCTGCTGATGTGAAAGAAGTGATCAGCGATTTTAGTGAAATTACCCGCCTAGACACCATGTTTGAAGAGACCGAAGAAGACAGCCAAGCACTGCACGAAGTGATTGAGTATGTACGTGTTTCTGCGCTGTTATGTTTTGCTGAGCTAGGTAAAGAACCAGCTGATAAAAACCCTAAGAAGACCCTTCACTAATCAAATTACAGAGGTTTAGCATGTCGTCTATTGCTATCGATAAAGCTGAATTTAAAGCCCGCCGCGAGCGCTTGCTTGCGATGATGGATAAAAATAGCGTGGCTATTATTCCTGCGGCAGGAGAAGTAACACGTAGCCGTGATACTGAATATGCATTTCGTCAAGACAGTGACTTTTTCTACCTAACAGGCTTTAACGAACCAGATGCAGTTTTAGTGCTTTGCCCGTCGAGCGATACACCAAGTACGCTTATTTGCCGTAACAAAGACAAACTAGCTGAAATTTGGCATGGCCGTAGAATTGGCTTCGAAAAAGCTAAATCTGAGTACTTATTCGACGCAACTTGCCCACTTAGTGAACTAGATGAACAATTATTAGATTTGGTGAACGGCCAGCAGATTTTATTTTATGCACAAGGCACTTACGCAAATTTCGATGCAAAGGTTTGGGACTTATTAAACACACTTCGCGGCGCACCTAAAAAAGGCTATAAAGCCCCACATACCATAAAAGATATTCGTGGTTTAGTGCATGAAATGCGTTTGTTTAAATCTCACGCAGAATTAAACATTATGCGCACAGCGTGCGAAATTAGTGCACAAGGCCATATTCGCGCTATGCAGTTTGCCAAACCAGGCGCAACTGAATACCAATTAGAAGCAGAGCTTCATCATCATTATGCAATGAATGGTGCTCGTCACCCTGCTTATGGCACGATTGTCGGCAGTGGCGACAACGCCAACATTTTGCACTACACACAAAATGATGCTGAGCTAAAAGATGGCGATTTAGTATTAATTGATTCTGGCTGTGAACTTGAAGGTTATGCGGCAGATATTACACGCACCTTCCCAATTAATGGCAAATTTAGCGAACCACAAGCGGCGCTTTACAACATTGTATTAGCAGCCCAAGAAGCAGCATTTAGCCAAGTTAAGCCGGGCGGTAGTTTATCTAAAGCAAATGAACTGGCTTCAACGGTATTAACGCAAGGGCTTATTGATTTAGGCATTTTAACCGGCGAGCTTGATGAGTTAATGGCAAACCAAGCATGCAAAGCGTTTTACATGCATGGCCTTGGCCATTGGTTAGGGTTAGACGTGCACGATGTTGGCGAATACAAGCTTGATGAAAAAGAGCGCTTATTTGAGTCGGGCATGGTGCTCACTATCGAGCCGGGTTTATATATTAGCGAAGATGCAAAAGCACCAGAGCAATATAAAGGCATCGGTATTCGTATTGAAGATAACTTACTTGTCACTGAAGATGGCCATGAAAATCTGACCATTTCGGTTCCAAAAACCATTAGTGACATTGAAGCAGTGATGCAAGCAAATAAAGGCTAGGAGCAAGCGTGGCAAAGCAGTTTGATGTTGTCATTATCGGCGGTGGAATGGCGGGAGCAAGTTGTGCTCTGGGTCTAAAACAGAGCAATAATCAGTTATCAATCGCTGTAATTGAAGCAAATGAAGTAAGCGCAGACTATCACCCAAGCTTTGATGATAGAAGCATTGCGCTGGCTCAGCAGTCTGTTCAGTACTTAAAATCAATCAATGCGTTTGATTGCCAAGCGCCATTTGCGGCAGCGATTGAAAAAGTAACTGTGTCTGACCGTGGTCATTTTGGTAAAACACATATTGATTGCCAAGAATATGGCCATGATGCCCTTGGTTATGTGGTCGAAGTGAACCCATTTGGGCGCAGCCTTCATCAGCAACTTACTCGTACTGATGTTAGTTTGTTTTGCCCTGATACGGTTGCCAAGCTTGAATACCAAAGCGATTTTGCCAACATCACGCTAAGCTCGGGTGAGCAGTTAAGCGCAAAGCTTGTGGTGATTGCCGATGGTGCTCATTCGCAAAGCCGTAAACTAGCTAATATAGAGTTTAATACTCGCGCTTATCAGCAAGCGGCGATTATTGCTAACATCGAAGTGGCTGGTGGTCATCATCATCATGCTTTTGAGCGTTTTACTGAGCACGGCCCAATGGCCCTATTGCCAATGAGTAATAATCGATACTCACTGGTGTGGTGCATGGAGCCTGAGCAAATTGAGCACACTATGGCGCTTGAAGACGATGCCTTTTTAGCTGAGTTGCAAAAAGCATTTGGTTACTGCGGCGGTTCATTTAGTAAAGTGGGTATGCGTGCAAGTTATCCGCTTGTGTATGGTAAAGCAGAATCACTGAGCAGCCACCGTACGGTATTAATTGGTAATGCAGGGCACGCTATTCACCCTATCGCAGGGCAGGGCTTTAATTTAGGCCTGCGTGATGTGCAACTACTGTGTGATATGGCAAATAGAGACGACCTTGGTGATTACACCTTTACCCGTTATTACAGCCAAACTCGCAGTAAAGATATTACTACCGTGATGACACTCACAGACAGCCTAGTGCGTTTGTTCTCTAACTCATCACGATTGCTTGCGCTTGGTCGCAGCATTGGTCTTTTCTCAATGGATTTATTCTCCTCGTTAAAAACCCCGCTGGCAAAACAGCTTATGGGTCAGGTTAAGCAAGGTAAACGGATATGAAACAAGCACAAGTTTGTATTGTCGGTGGTGGCTGTGTTGGCCTTACGCTAGCACTAGGTTTAGCAAAAGCAGATATCAGCGTTGTGGTGATTGATGCGAGTAAAAATCAAACCTTACCGGGTGATGATTACGCACTTCGCGTGAGCGCATTAAGCTTAGCTAGTCAGAGCTTATTTGAGTCTTTAAATGTATGGCCAGAGATCATTAAACAACGTGCTACACCGTATACCTCGATGGATGTACGTGATCAAGACAGCTTTGGCAAAATCCATTTTGATCATAACGATCTCGATTTGCCGCAGTTAGGTCATATCGTTGAAAACGACATTATTCGCTACGCTTTAATTAGCGAACTTGAAAAGCAAAGTAATGCCACTTTATTATTCGAAACCCGCTACCAGCAAATTCATCAAACTGATTCTGATGTGTTTATTACTCTTGAAAGCGGCGAGCCTGTAATTGCTAAGTTATTAGTGGCGGCTGATGGGGCTAACTCGGCTATTCGTAAGCAGTTCAACATGCCAATTACTTTTAAAGATTATGACCATCACGCCATTGTTGCCACAGTTAGAACCGCTGATGAGCATAACAACACGGCACGCCAAGTGTTTTTGCCCACTGGGCCGCTGGCGTTTTTACCCTTGCCAGATAAACATACGCACTCAATTGTTTGGTCAACAAGCCCAGAGCATTGTGAAACACTTCTAGCGCTTGATGATAGCAACTTTAATAAAGCGGTTATGGCAGCTCTCGATGGCCAATGTGGTTTATGTGAAGTGCAAAGTGAGCGCATGGCGTTTCCACTTAAGATGCGTTATGCCCAGCAGTGGGTGTCGGGTAAAGTGGTATTAATGGGCGATGCAGCGCATACCATTCATCCATTAGCTGGTTTAGGTATGAACCTTGGCCTAAAAGACGCCGCTTATTTAATTGAGCTATTAAGTAATGAGCAAGGCGAGTTTGCAAGTGCACGCACGCTGCGTGATTATGAACGTACTCGTAAGCTTGATGCACAAAAGCACATTGCTATGATGCAAGGCTTAAAAGAGCTATTTGCAGGCGCTAACCCACTGAAAAAACTTGTACGTGGCGTTGGTTTAAGCCTTGTAGACAACCTTGGCCCAATTAAACATTTGTTCGCAAAAGAAGCAATTGGTAAATAACACCTAACTAGTTGTTACTACTTAGTTTAAGCCGCAGTTAAGCAATTAGCTGCGGCTTTTTTGCACTTATATGAACGCAAAATGATAGCGCTGTCATTTTTGTTAGTGTATGATTAAATTTTTGTGATTGGTATGGAAATTAAACAACTCTGTTGAGTTGTATACTAGATTCCAACCAAATAAAAATAATTAAACTAAGAGAACAATTATGGAAGCAACGGTTGAGTGTGACAACAACACAAAACAAAGCATCTGGCTGCCAATGGTATTGGCCGGCTCAATGTTTTTTATCTTAGGGTGTATAACGTGGCTTAATGGTGCAATCACACCGTTTTTGCAGCAAATGCTTGAGCTTTCGCCGTTACAAGCTTCGTTTATCATCTCTTCTTTTTATATTGCGGTAACAGTTGCCGGTATCCCATCGGCTATGCTGATCAAGCGCGTTGGTTATAAGAATGGTATGGCGATTGGCTGTGCGATTATGGCTTTATCGGCGCTGATGTATATTCCGGCTGCGAAACTGCAAATGATCGAAATTTTCTTGTTCGCACAGTTAATGATAGGTGTTGGACAAACCGTGCTACAAACCGCTGTTAACCCATATGTGGTGAAAATGGGCTCTGAAAAATCAGCCGCTGTGCGCGTGTGTATCATGGGCTTATTAAACAAATTTGCGGGTGTTATCGTGCCTGTGATTTTTGCAGCTGTAGTAGTAAGCGGTGTGGTTGATGGCGCAGGTAAATTATCGCAAGAACAAAAAGATATTATGGCAAATAGCCTTATCATGCCTTATGTATTGATTGCTGCGTTAATCATGTTATTTGCTGCCTTTGCGAAATTTGCACCATTACCTGATTTAGTGTTTGATGAAGACGAAACATCAAACGGTAAAGGTGAAATTAAAGAAACCCTAGCACATCCTCACTTAGTTTTAGGTGTCGTGGGTATTGCTTTATACGTTGCTGTTGAAGTTATTGCAGCAGATACCATTGGCTCGTACGCTTTACAAATTGGCGTTGCCGACTACTCAGTTATGACCTCTTACACTATGGCGTGTATGTTGATTGGTTACGCGATTGGTATTTTGACTATTCCACGCTTTATGAGCCAACAAACGGCGTTATTAATGTCGGGTATTGCTGGTATTATCACCGTGTTGTTAGTGGTACTTGGTAGTAATGACTCGTTTATTATTTCAAACCTATTATTAGTGCCATTTGGTGGCCCACAATTACCAGACCCATTGTTATGCATTGCGTTATTAGGCTTTGCTAATGCCATGGTTTGGCCTGCAATTTGGCCACTGGCTTTAGCTGGCTTAGGTCGCTTAACAGGCACTGCATCAGGCTTATTGATCATGGGCATTGCTGGTGGTGCACTAGGCCCATTATTAATCGGTTTAGGAAACGTAGCAGGCCTAGGCGCACAAGGCGCTTACATTGTTATGATCCCAAGTTATGTATTCATTTTATTCTATGCCCTAAAAGGCCATAAGATGAGAAGCTGGAAGTAATCCAGTAGATTATTTTCAAGTTAGGCAAAGCCGCGGTACGCCCATCACCGCGGCTTTTTTGAGATTCTTTGATAACACACATCTCTATGTTTTTACGCAGGGTGAGAGTATTAAAAACACTTTTAAGTCAAAGTTTTACCAAGAAACCCCCTACTGCGCATCGCTTTCTTTTGCTTTTCAAGCATACTTTTTAATACTTGTCTTTGCTTTTAAATGATTGAAGTCGATATGCCTAAGTCCGGCGAATACCAATGCTACTCCCTCACGCCTAAAATGGCAATCATCTTCTCTAAACCCCATATCTAAGCGCCAACATAATCCATTTTCAATTTGCCTGTGTTGACAAGCTGACACCACTAGTTTTTCTGCTGTTAAATGTGCTGAACTTATGTAATAGCGATAGCATAACTCATTATTTATTTTTATCTTTTTCTTTCCTGTAAGAGACTATTACATCAATCGTTTTTGCGTCTCTCCAATGAACCGTTTCAAGTAATTTTTCTAAACCATGTTATTGCACAATTCCTGAATTCTTCTCTATTTCTTTGATAGTCGGCTTCATTAAACAGCACACGATCTCTTACTTGTTCGGTTAGCTTTGGTAATAGCTCACTTTCAATCTGCTTAAGTAACGCTTTCTGATTTGCCTTAACTACAAATAGATAATCAACTTCTTTACCATAGTGCATCTCGTCTATCTGCTTGAGTAAATGAGCCTTTTAATCGTTTCCTATCTAAGGCGATTACTTCGCCATAAGTAAGCTTACTACAAGCCTTCATGCAAGATGAAAATGAATCTTGAAATTGTGTTATGTCTATACAACTGATGACTCGCGCAATAGTATCGTGGCGAGGAATGTTATTTTTAAATGGGACAAACTTTCTAAGCCAATCAAGTCTATCGTGTCCAAAATCTTTTATATCTTGCCAACCTTGACATCCTGAAATAACAGTACTGACAGTTAAGAATATGATATCAAAGAGCTTGCTAACGACGATTAACCAAAGATAAGCTCAGTCCTGAATTCATCGTCAAAGCTGGTCCGAAAGCACTTACCACGAATCGAATCTTTACGGCCTCTGTGCTATTTTACCAGATTGCGAACAACCTGTTTGAATAGCGCGATATTTTCCGCCGAAATCGGTTCATCTATCTGGCAAGTGTCTTCCTTAAACACGACATCTAGCGCCCAATGCTGCTGGTTTTCTATGTGCCAGTGATGGCGGATCGCTTTTGTAACATATTTGCATCTGGTTCGACAGAAGTAATAACAGTAACAGTGTGTGTCTATTTTTGTTGTCGAGCCGGACTTGTTGTATCTTTCAACTGCGACCAGTGAAATCAGCCTTTCTTAAAATCAGTGTTGAGAGTGTCGCTTTCTGACAATGTAGCGTATCTAATGTGACGATAGAATCTGAAATATCGAGCACATCTAATAAGGCCCTAACTGCTGGGATCTCGTTGGACCTACTTTCTACCGTACGCTGATACAAAGTTAAACCATACGCACAATCATAAGCTGACATCAAATGTAAGTTTTCCTCACGCTTTCTACTGGCACTGCGTAGGGTTTTGCCATTAAACGCAATTATTGGCTTACCAGACTCAGACCGCTGCTCGTTGACCTAACTGAACAAGGCCAAAACCAACGGATCAGTCTCCACTGTTTTAAGAATACGTGCAATGCTATGTCGCGTTGGAATACTGTGTTTAAATGCTCTGACTGCCTGAGACCGGGGAGTTTACTTCAATATTTTTCCAGCCTTCATACCGGATAAAACCGCCGAGATGATAAGAAACAAAACATCAGTAAGATCATGATGTTGATAGATAAAAGAACGCATATCTTCAATAAGTTCAAGGTGGCTAAATAACGATATAATTAACAAGTAGATAGTGATTATGTAGGCGTTATTAGATCAGAAAAGAGCTGGGTGTTAAAGCCTTTTTACAAAGTGCGGTCTCACCGTGTGTTGACGAGGGTCATCAATTGATTAGAAGTATTTTAGAAATAAGGGATCAGACATAAGAGCGCTAACTTAAAAAAGAAGTATAAGATCATATTTTTAAGTCAAGGTAAAGTTCGTGATCTTGCTCTGTGTTTTTACGTTCCTTCATATTATTAGTTATGTGCTCTGCCAAATACTCTTCAATCAATAATTTTCTAAAAATAGAATTTATCTTCTTCGTTTGGATATAATTCGTGAGAGCATTGAAATAATTCCTTTTCATGAACCGTAAAATGATTTTATGGACTTAATGAGTTATATGCTAATTTTTTGTTTTTTAGATTTTAATTTTGTTTTTTTTGTAGGGTTGAATTTTTAATATGGATTATGAATTTATTATTTTTTAAATTCACTAAACATGAATGTGGGTTTTAAAGTTGCTTTTTAAGTGGTTATTTTTATTGTTTTTGTGGTTTCTGTTTAATGAGTTATTATTGTTTTTTTGTTTTTATTCAGCTTTTTTTCTATGTTTTTTATTTCTGTGTTTTATTTTTATAATTTATTGAAAATAAATAGTTATTTTGATTCAGTTACTTGTGGGTCTTGATGTTGAATTGAGTATCTGCTCGAGGTTGATATTAATTCTTTTTTTTCATTGTGTTGCTTTGGGTTGTTTTGTTTTTTCTATCTTTTTTACCTGTGTCTTTTTGAGGTGAAAATGTTTGACATTCTTGAATGTTGATATAATAGTTAAAGTGGGAGTGAAATTATATTGTTATAATTTTTTAAAATGGAGTTTATCATGAGGCTTTTTTTAGTTTTCTTTCTGTTTTTATTTCAGTATCTTTTGAGTTTGTCTATAAGGGCCGGGGAGGTGGAAGAAGTATCTGATTTAAATGGTGTTTCAGATGGAATACAAAAACTATACTCTTTAAATGACGTTTTAAGTTTAAAAGAGTATGGGAAATTACTACATAATAAAAAGACTAATTCAGAAGGAGAGTTACTTTTTATTCAGTATTATATCGCTCTCATCAACTATAGGCTTGGGTTACTCGACTACGAAAATGGCGAAGCCTATTTTCAAAACTGTCTTGACATTAACGCTAATATACTCGCCAGGTCAGTAGAGTATACTGAAGCATATATTCTCAATGCAGCATGTTCTAATGCCATGATTCGTTACCAACCAGAACAAACTATGGCATTGTCACTTAAAAGTCGTGATGCCCTTGAAGCTGCGACGAAAATAGACAGTCAAAATCCTCGCTTGTTATTCATCAAAGGGACGAGTGCTGTGTATACCCCCCCACAATTTGGTGGAGGCGTAGAGAGAGCAAGTCAATTGTTTAGCAGCGCTATAGCGCATTTTAAAACTCAAAACTCAAATGGAGGTCACCCCTTACCTAAATGGGGTCTTGACGAAGCTTATCTTTGGTTAGGTATGCTCAAATCCGTATCTGGCGAGCAAGAAGAGGCAATATCTGCACTTACTCAATCGTTAGAGATTTCTGACAATGTTTGGATTAGGAACACATTGATACCAACTCTAGAGAAGGGGGAGTCAATCGGGCAGTACTTTGGCTTGAATAAATACTAAATAACAAACATCAAAAAGTAAATTCGCTTGGGACTATTACTATGTCAGCTAACATTGAATCGACTGCAATTAATCAACAGTACCTGTCTTTGCCTTACATTACAGGAATCAAGGAAAGTAAAGGGTATGAAGAAATAAACTCTTATTATTACCCAAGGGGACCAATCAAAAGGATACTTAGTTATTTTAGAGGCTCAGGGGGGCTTACTATGTACACTGGGAACTGTGAATTCTATGAGTTTGATCATATTGCTCGAGATATTCTTGGCAAGAATTCTTTCGAAAGTAGTATACAACGGACCATTTTTGGTGGCGGTAAAGGCTTTGACTTACCTGCCATGATGGCCTCTTCCTTGGGCGAAGTTATCGAGAGGGCAATGGGAAGCTTCATCTCATTTGCATACGATGACCGGCTGATACATGGTACCTACAGAACTATGCAGGAAAAAGGATTCAACTGCTTGCATCCCAGTGAATTACCCTTGTTTGCAGATGAACAATACGAAAGAGAAGGATTTGAATACGAGAGATTTACTGAAGATACCTTTGTGGGATGGATTCAAGGTGAACGATTATTGGATAGTTCTGAGAAAATTTGGGTGCCTGCTCAAATTGTTATGCCATTTAGCTTACTGCATCCAAAAGAAAATATGTTTTGCTATGCCACAAGTGGTGGATTAGCGACTCACATTACAAAAGAACTCGCCGTTTATCATGGTATTTCTGAAGTGTTAGAGCGCGATGCTGTGAATGTACACTGGAATACAGGACATGCACCGAAGATCATTGAATTGGACTGCTTGCCTGACGATTTTAAAGTGCAACGCATTTTAGAACACGCCAAAACCCTAGTTGACGATATTACTCTTTACTTACATATGACAGATGTAGAGGATTTTTATACTGTCACTGCTGTTGGTTTCGTTAAAGGCTTTAACAAATACAACTATATTTCCGGAGGCGGCGGTGGTCTAACAATTGAAGATGCCATCCTCTCAGCCTTAGGTGAATTTGCACAGGCAGAGGGAAGTAGCCGAATCATTCTAAACTGTCCTCAATGGGCATACTCAGAAAGAGTGAAAGAACTGTTTTTTGTTGAAGAGGATGTACCTGTAGAAAAGTTCGATATTTTCTACAAAGTAATTGGTCACTATGGTTACCCATCCCACGCCAAAAAGCTCCAATGGTATTTAGAAGGTTCTGGAAAAATAAAATTATCAGAGCTTATAAAAAAGCCTAAGAGTAATGAAAGTAAATACGAGCAAATGTTGGAAATTTCCAGAAAAAATGGTTTAAACCCAATATTTTTTAATTTTACGCTACCTAATTTAAAAACAGTCCATTTGACGAAAGTTTTCTGTACCAAACTTACACCTCCATACTTACATTCAATGCCTTCATATGGAGTTGATCGTTATTTCGAATTACCACAAGAATTAAATTGGAAAGACAGAAAGTTAACTTTTGAAGACTTGACTAAATCACCACAACCATATCCATAGAAACTGGGTTACATGTAATTTAAAACCGGGTTAGCGGTAATGGGTGCTTGTTGCATTGCAACTTGCAGCTTTAGTAGGAAAACACACGGAATAACCGTGGGGTTGGTTTTTAAATTTAAATATAAGGAAGACAAATGAAACTCTCAAAATCTTCAGTTTTTGATCACAGATACGAGTCAGGATTAGCGTTTGCTCCTGGCGGTTGTAACTGCTGGTGCTGTTGCTGTTGTTGCTGTAATGGCGGTGATCAAACCAAAGCTAAGTAAATTAATGCCGGCCCTTTAACTAGGGTTGGCATTTTAAAAGAATCTATGTTGCCCAAAAATATAAGGTAATTATAAATGGAACTTGGAAACGAAAAATATCAGGTTAATCCACATCTTCGAGTGATAAAAGTCACCGAAAATGAAATATTGGTTAAACACAGTGCTCGCTCTTTCTTTTCCAAAAATTGGACGGATAAAGGGCGTACTGGTTTATTAGGTCGTGTTATTAACCATATGAACAGTCAAACTAATCTTCAGGAACTCAGAGAAAAGGGAATCGTTAAACACGAAGAACAAGAAGATGCCCGCCAACTCATTGAGCAATTAATTGAAGAAAAAATTCTGGTTGAGGCTGACCACGATTTAGTGGACGTTTACTACCGGGTTATTCAAGACGCCGAAACGCCATTGGCGAATAAACGCATAGGGGTAATAGGCTGTGGTCAAGCGGGAAGTCGCATAGCCAAACAATTGGTGCAAAGCGGCATTCAGCACTTGATCTTGGCAGATGACGCCAAAATCAACAATACCAATACCGTTCATCGCTTCCTCGGTATTGAGCCCAGATATATTCAAGAGCAGGCTCCTATCGCTGACTGTTTAGCTGAATCTTTACAGCAGTACGACTTAAAGCGTATTTCCACCTTTACCGAGGACAGTTTTTCTAAAGAAAATATCGCCAGAGTATTTGAAGAGTGTGACTTTGTAGTGGCTGCACTGGATGAATATATGCAATCCATATTGCACACTATCAATGAACAAGCTCTTGAAGCGGAAAAGCCTTGGGCTATTAGTATATTTGATGGTTCTGAAGGCGTTGCAGGACCTATTTTTATTCCTGGGGAAACCGGTTGTTTTAACGAGTTCGACGTTCAGGGCATTGCCGCCGCCGGTACCTTAAAGCGCGATGTAATCACCTATTATGATGCAGTGAGTGCAATGGGGCAGCCAGATTTAGGAATAGCCCCCCCTCCCTATGTTGATGTGGTATCAGGACAGTTTACCGCAGGGCTGCTGACCTATCTTACAACTGGCAGAAGTTATTTGGTGAGTCGCGCCATACGGACTGACTTCGAGCGCATGTCGGTCGATTACGAAGATATTAAACGCATTCCACGCTGCCCGGCTTGTGCTCCATTCCGTCCATTTAGAAACGTGTTCTTGTAGGAGTCCGGTTATGCCATTTATCGATCCTGCTGATTATTTTCTAGATCAGAAAACTACAGCCGAAGGCACCTTTATGCCGCCGATTAACAGTATCGACTTACTACCGGAGGTATACAGGGAATTTCAATGCCGCTTCGGTGAGCTTTCCATTAACCCGGCGGAATTCTTTCACGAAAATTCGAAAGTATCTCGCCACACCACTAGGCGAATCGCTGAAAATCAAGAGAGCATAGATCAGATTATTCAGCATTATATGGACACTCCATACAACTACAGCCCAGACACTGTCAGTGATATGAATGTCAGTCCAATACTGCCGGCGTTTGAGTGGCATAAGGAAGTACCTCAGTGCTTGCATTCACTGGGACAATTTGCTCCCAGAAGATTTTACGCCATAGACGCTTATGTACTCACTGGCGACAAGCTGCGCAAGATCCTGCCCAACAAACAAATTCTAGTTAAAGACAGAAATTACGACGCCGCAAAGCTGGAAAAGCTAAATCAATCATTTTATGGACCCAGTGCAGGTTCAGTATCTACTCAAGATTCACTGGTGTTTCTAGTCGGCTGTCCTTGGAGATACATGATGATGTTCGGGACAAAAGGTTACCGCAAAATGCTATTAGACCTGGGCTATATCCTCGGTTACTACGAGGAAGAAATGCAAAGTGGGAAAATGACTCAACTAGATTACTTCTACGATAACGAAGTGGATCGTTTCTTAGATCTCGACGGAATCGAACAGTCTATTCAATGCGTTCTCGGTGTCACAAACGATAAGAATGGAGCAAACAGTCATGAATAATAGCGAACAAACCATAGATCAGGAAATGCCTGCTTCCGCACCTGCGGCTGAACAATCTAATCAAAGTTGTCCTTTTCCGAATGGAGATACGGTTACTCCTCTGTTGGAGCAACTGGATGCGGCAAACAAGGCGGCTATTGAAGTGTATATTAAGCGTGCTTTGGCTCGTCAGGAAGAAGGTTTACCTATTAGCCCTCTGGCCTTGGCTCACGATGGATTAAAGCTGGATGTTGATGTGGGTAAGCAGGTAATGAACAACATTTTGTTCTCTGACCGGCCCGCGATTAACCAAGGTGATGATAACAATACTTTGATCACGCTCCCTGAGCCAAGCGAGCAACCCTCGGAAAAGTTTGAACAACTGATGCGCAGAAGAACATCAGTGAGAGATTACACTGATGAAGCCGTTTCTCTTGCTGAAATATCAAGTTTATGTGCATCCACAGTGAGTGCAAGAGATAGATTTAAAACTACTTCATCTCAGGTTATTCCCCATGCACCTCTAGCTCCTACCGGGGGAGGTTTGCTCTCTATCCAGCTTTACTATATTTCGCTGAATACGGAATCACTGTCCCGTGGAATATATAAGTACAGAGCCGACAAACACGCATTGGAGTTGGTCAGTGAAGGCGAAATAAGAGGGCGCATATTTGAAATCACTTCATTTCAGGACTGGATTGCACGCTGCGCAGGCATCTTTGTATTGGTCAGTGACTTAGACAGAGTGCAATGGAAATATGAGGACAGGGCCTATCGCCTCACCCATATGGATGCCGGTGTATTGGGACAAAGCTTACACCTTGCCGCAACCTCAATTGATTTGGGATCCTGCATGGTATTTGGCTTTCTAGATGACGAGATGAATCAGCTCATGAGTATTGATGGAGACCGCCAATTTGTCTCTCTGATTATGCCAATTGGTAAACCGATACCGGACTACAGCTCCCTCTAATAGGTGATGGATATGGTACTTTATTGGATACTTGGTTTTGTTCTGATTTTGGCAGTGGTATTCGCTCTTTCAGCACAGCTACTTACTAAGTTGCGCATTGATAGTTATGACTTTTTCGGCCGAAACAGCTTGCTAATGTACGCTGGTACCCTGGCTCTTCTGTTTGTTGCTGTATATTGGGCCTCTTCCCACTCTGAAGTTAATCAACAGTTCAAACTGCCATTGAGTTCTGAGCACAGGCTGGTATCGACAGCAATTATCCTGCTGTCCGCTATTTCAGGGCTATTACTCTTCAAACTCGAAGCTTGGTTAATATCGCTAAAAATCAAACAACAAGCACACGCTCACGCATCTGTAGTGCCCTATTGGCAAAAGAAATGGTTTGTTCCTGTCGTGGTGTCCATTGTGTTGATGGAAGAGATTATTTGGCGAGCCTATTTGCCATTAGCCATATTTCAGGAGTGGTCACTCTCTTTAACATGGGCAGCTGTCATTAGCTCACTGGCATTTGGGTTGCACCACGTTTTCTTTGGCTGGATACATGTGGTTTTCAAATCAGTATACGGCTTTATATGGCTGTTAATGACTTTGAGTACTGAATCATTAATACCCGCCATTATCGCCCATTGCGCCTTTAATTTCGCAGTCTATTGGCACAGTGCAAATCAAACTAACACTTCAATCAAGGGGTACAAGGAGCAACAAGGCTGATATGTCAACAATACTCAATTTCAAAAATATTCATAAGTCCTATGACGCCAATCCAGCTGTCAAAGGTGTCAGTTTCTCTGTAGATGCTGGCAAGGTACTGGGAATTTTAGGCAGAAATGGAGCTGGAAAAACGACCATAGTCAATTTGTTGGTTGGGCTTCTTTCATCGGACGAAGGGCAGGTAGAGTTGTTCAATTCAATGCCTCCATATGATCAAACAACGCGCTCAAAAATAGGTTTGGCCCCCCAGAGAATCGCCTTGTACAGCAGTTTGTCCATAATGGAGAATCTGACTTTCTTCGCTACTCTGCAAGGCTTAAAGGGAAGTGAACTTGAAAAAAAAGTTAATTACGCCTCAGAAAAGATGGGTCTGGAGACCTTTATCCATCGCAAGGTAAAGGCTTGTTCAGAAGGAATGAAACGCAGAGCCAATATGGCGGTGGCACTGCTGAGTAACGCCGAATTGTTGTTGTTGGATGAACCTACCGCTGGAGTGGATATTCAAAGCCGGCAACACATTTTAGACGTGGTGTTAGACCTAAAAAACTCAGGTAAAACTGTGTTGTATACCACTCATTATATCGAGGAAGCGGATCAGGTCTGTGACGAGGTGCTGATACTACACGAAGGCCGGGCTCTGGCTTGCGCCTCCACACAGGATCTTATTGCTCAATACGGCGGTGATAGTCAAATTTCGTATCAGGAGACTGAGCAGGGGCAACCTTTTGTTCTGTCCAGCAGAGAGCCAGCCAAAGCGGTACATCAATTGTTTGATTCTCACTCCAGTATTTTTAATCTCAGGGTCATTCCGCCCAGCCTGCAAGACGTGCTGACAAATTTGTTGAACGGAGAAAAACTCAGTGCGTGAAATCATCCATTTAATTAAAAAAGATTGCATGTTAATTGTGCGTGATGCATCCAACCTGGTTATGATTTTGTTGTTGCCACTTTTGATCGCCACTATCTTCGGGGCCATTAACAGTGCCAGTGAGGAAACCAACAAATTGGCCGTAGCCCTGGTTGACAATGACAAGACACCAATCAGTGCTGCCTATATAGAACGATTGTCACAACGGGATGATCTGGAAATTATTCAGAGCACATTAGAAGAGGCCCAAAACGCCACGCGTTTGGGGGACGTTATTGCCTATATGATTTTAGAGCCGGATTTTGGTGCCAGATTACAGCAGTTTCCTTTCATCAGCTCTCCTCCTGAAATTCGCATAGTGTCCGATCCTAAGCGCAAAGTAATTTCCGGGATGATCACCGGCATCACTATCCCCACAGCGATGGAGTTAGTGCAGGAAAGACAAGACAGTGGCACATCGGGTATGGCCAGCCCAAGTCTGCAGCCGTTAAAGATCACCCATGAAGATTATGTTGTTGAAAGCGAGCTGCCCGTGAGTGCTTTTAGTATTACCGTACCGCAAGCTGCACTCTGGTCTATATTAGCCTGCGTGGCCATTATGAGTACTAGCCTGGCCACCGAAAGACTGCAACAAACCATATTGCGATTAAAAGTCTCCCCCACTCCTATGTGGGTGATTTTATCCTCCAAGATCCTGTCATGTATGTTCACTATTTTTATTTCCTGCGCCATTTTAATTGTGTACGGAAAGATTGCGTTTCAACTGAATATTCAATCTTTCGCTATGCTGAGTTTCGCCATTCTGTGTTCTGCGTTTTGTTTTGCCGGACTGATGCTAGCCATTGGCAGCCTTGGCTCTAACCCGGGTTCGGTGGCAGGTGCTGCCTGGTCAATTATGGTGATATTCGCCATGTTAGGCGGTGGCATGATGCCGCAGTTTTTAATGCCTGAATGGCTGTCTGCCCTTAGCAGTATCAGTCCCGGTAAATGGTCTATTTTGCTGATGGAAGGCGCAATTTGGCGTAATTATTCAATCGTAGAAGCACTATTTCCGGCAGCTATTTTAATAGGTTTGGGCGGGTTGGGTTGTGTCGCCGGCGTTAGAAACCTCAATCGAGAAAAATTCATATGAGCCGAATTCAAAGTAACCTAAGCAAAGACACCAATGAAGATATGTTGTCCATCTTGCACAAACTTGAATTTGGTGACACTGCACAGTTGCACAAACCAAGTAATCTTAAATTGATCTACTATCCAATTTTTGTGTTATTACTACTGGGAATCAGCTATATTGCAGTTCAAAACCTATCAACAGATAAACCAACCGAAGTCGGCGTAATTGTTATCCCACAGGATACTAGTTCTTCAGGAGTCGCTTTAGCTCCTTTGTTAGAGGTATCTGGCTTTGTTGTTGCGCCTGAGAGCACCACTGTATCAGCCAATGTAACGGGTAGAGTGACCGGTATTTCTGTAGAGCTAGGGGATTTGGTACAAGCAGGTCAAGCTGTTGCCACTTTGGATGACAGGCAAGCAAAGATAGAGCTCAATACCTTTGAAACCAAGTTGAAATCTCAGTTATCTCTCAGGGAGGTTAGATTAGAAGATTTGGCTTTAACACAAGCTTCCGGTGAAAGGGCGAAACGACTGTTTGAAAATCAGCTTATTAGTAACGAAGCCTACGAACAAGTACTCAGTCAGGTCATTAGCAAGAAAATAGCGATCATCCAGTTAGAGCAATCCATTGATGAATTAAAAAATGCCATTCTGCAAACTCAGCTGTATCTCGATGACCTAGTTATACGCTCGCCGTTCAGTGGTATAGTGACCGCTATGAGTGCTAACGTCGGCGAAATTATTTCCCCTGCATCTGCCGGAGGTACTTTTACCCGAAGCGGCATATGCACCATCACAGACTTGTCTTCTTTGGAGTTTCACTTTGACGTCAATGAACGCTTTCTTTCACAAGTGTTTAGCAGCGACAGCATACGTGTCAGTTTCACCTCTCAGCCCGATTTGCTAGTTGAAGCAAAAATTAAACAAATCGCGCCAATTACTGACAGTCAAACTGGCACAGTTATAGTTATAACAGAACCTGTAGAGCAAGTGAATACAATCAACCCTGGCGCGACGGTAACAGGGGTTTTTACTAAAAAGCCAGACCATCTAAAAGACGCCCCCAGAGCTATTGTGATTCCCAATTCAGCGGTGCATTTTATAGATGGAAAAACCTATGTATTTGTCGAGGAAAACGGCGTTGCAAGATTGCGACTAGTAGATGCAAGACAAAACGCAAATGACGATTATCTGCTAACTGATGTACCACAAAGATTAACAGTTATCGCATCGTCAACTTCCCCTTTAACAGATGGCCAGACTATTACTATTAAGCGATAATATTATGTTTTTACAAATAAAAAAATTATCAAAAGAATACCGAAAAGGTGACACTCGGATTATCGCCTTGGATCAAATCAACCTGAATGTCGAACAGGGAGAGTTTATTGCTTTAACTGGCCCTTCGGGCTCAGGAAAAACCACACTGCTGAATATTATCGGCGGGTTGGATAGTCAGGATGCTGGTCAAATACTCATTGAAGGTCAGGCACAAATCAAAGGCAGCGATGCAGAATCTGCGTTTTGGAGAGCGAGAAATATCGGTTTTGTTTTTCAGTTTAGCAACTTGCTGCCCTATTTAAGCGCCGCACAAAATGTGGAATTGCCACTACTCCTTACCAGTATGTCATCAAAAAAGAGACGAGAACGAGTGGGTGCAGCACTTGAACTGGTGGGACTAGCAGACAGAGCGTCACACTATCCTAACGAATTATCTGGTGGACAGGAACAAAGAGTCGCGATTGCTAGAGCTTTTGTCAGTTCACCAAAATTAATGTTATGCGATGAGCCTACCGGTGATCTGGACAGAAAATCCGCTAAATCAATTTTAAACTTACTCAATACATTAAAAACAGAGTTTAAGAAAACTATTATTATGGTGACTCACGATATGATAGCGGCTGAAGCAACCGATAGGCGCATAGAGCTGTATAAAGGAAGACTTACCCAAGCTAGTGTTTGTTCAGAGGTATTCCTATCTTCAGGTAAGGAGTACTAGTGTGAGCTTGCTGCAGATAATTGTGAAGAATATGCTGCGAAAGCCGGTACGACTTGTATTGACTGTAATACCTATGTGTTTGGCATTTTTTGTTTTCAGTCTGATTATTGGTATTGATAATGCCTATGACGTGGAATTTGAACTGGATGAAAAACGTCGCATAGTCACCATCAACCAACAGTCAATTATTCAGCCATTAATGCAACCTGCCATTGAGCGGGTGAGAAAAATGCCACAAGTGAGCAACGCTACTTTTGCCACTTGGTTTGGTGGTTACTTTCTTAAACCTGACCAGACCTTTTCTCAATACGCTATTGAAGAAGATACCTATTTTGCAGTGTATGACGGAATTCAAATTCCAAATACTAGTCTGCCCTTGTGGCTGGAAGATCCAACTGCTGTTTTAGTCACGCCGCTACTTGCAGAGCGTTTTGATTGGAAAGTAGGTGATAAAATTGTGCTTACTACCAGTATTTGGACCCAAAAGAATTTCAGCAACGATTGGCCCTTTACCATTGCTGGGATTTTTTATGCCGAGGACGGTACCGAAGAGCAGTCTATGTTAATCAAGCACACTTATTTGGAGCGGAATCGTTTGTTCGGCAGAGGTATGACTAGCTTTTTTGTATCTCGGGTTCGATCTGATTATGATATCAACAACACTATCAACCAGTTAGACAAGCTGTTTGAAAATAGCAAAAACGCAACTTTTACTTCAAAAGAAAGCGCTTTTGCTGAATCATTTCGTAGGCAGTTGGGTGATTTGGCTCTCATGACAAAACTCGTCTTAGCCATAGCCGTTTTGGTTGTGTTTTTACTCACGTCCAGTTCTATGGCTCAGTCATTGGTGGAGCGTAAGAGGGAGTTGGCACTTTTTAGTGCGCTGGGTTATTCAAAAAGAAAGATTAGTTCACTGTTAGTGGCAGAGAATATTTTGGTTGTGGTGTTGGCCATGTTGATTGCAACTTGTATTACTCTTGTCAGCTCCGTACTACTCGGACAGATACTTGTGGATGGTCCGTTCTCCGATATTGAGCTCAGATTTTGGGACATAGTTCAAATTTCCGCCATCGCTATTTCTCTTGGTGCAACAGGTGCCACTCTTCCTTTGTTAAAGTTGTTGCAAGAAGACATGGCAGCTAACTTAAAATCGGCAATTTAATATGAAGCTACTTTTAAATTGTTTACTACTAGACATTAAGAGTTTAGCCCAAAGGCGTTATGAGGTTGCCTCTATTCTAATTTGCTCTGCTAGTCTGACATTGATTATCTTAGTGTTTTCGTCACTTCGGGTGGGGTTATCAGGGGTGATTGAAACAGCTGGCTCAGATAAACAATTGATACTGTTGGGCAATGGTTCAGAAAGCGAAGTGATCAGTTCTTTTAGCCTTCAACAAGTAGAACAACTAAAAACACTGATCAATGCAAACTCTAGGAATTCGATTGTCGCTTCGGAGCTTTTTACTAATATTCGAGTTGCCGATGCAGCCAAACACGAAGTTCAGGTGGTTGCCGTTAGAGGTGTAAGTGATGATTCACTGAAACTGAGAAATCACTTCAGTATTCAAAGTGGTAGGATGTTTTCGTCAGGCAGGCGTGAACTCATCGTTGGCGATAAGCTAGTTTCACGATTTCCTTGGTTGGGGCTTAACCAGAAAATTACTTTGGGCTCATTGGAGTGGACAATTGTGGGGGTTTTCGCCACAACTGAGACTGTTGCAGAGTCGGAGGTATGGGGCGAAATCAGTTTATTACAGGATGCTTACAATCGTGGGGCTATTTTTCAATCTATTCGAGTAGGAGTTGAAGATGCTGCAAATGCTCAAGCGATAGTCAATATACTTAACCAAGAAAACAACCGAATCAACTTGGTTGCCAAAACGCAGCGACATTACTACGCAGGTCAAATCGATGAAATGATTCAGTTTGTAGATATTATTGCTATTCCCAGCATTATTATTTTAATTCTAGCCACAGGTTTTTCGACATTGCAGAGCATGCACACCATGATTGAAGCCCGTCAGAGAGAAACAGCAGTGCTCAGAGCGATAGGCTTTTCTTCGCTAAATCTAGCAACCAGTATTTATAGTGTCACCATTTTAATAAGTATAGCAGGCTCGGTAGTGGGAATATTGTTGACATTGGGTATATTTTTGCAGTCTAAAGCCGTGATTTTGAATCATCTCAGCCTAAGTGAAGTAGTTTTTCCATTTAGTATCACTTGGCAAAGTGCGCTTATAGCTGTTCTGACTGCTATCACTATTGCCTTTGTCGGTGGACTCCCTCCGACTTTTATTTCACTTAATCGCTCAATTGTGACTGCCATTAGAAAAGGTTAATTCGAGTAAGGAGATAGGAAATGTATCAACATACGCGTCACTTTCTAGATATTGAAACACAAATTTGGCGGCTAAAAATGCAATATGATATTAAAGGATTAAATCGGCTTTTTAATGATTTTGTGAAAGAACAGATGCCTGAACAATTAAAGCCTTGGCAGGTTTACTATAGTGTTTTTACATTATTGACACTGAGCCAGTTGGAGGTGGATAGTAAAGCTCATTCGCGACAGGCTATGAGCTTGTTAAAAGATGCTCATGGAGTGGAAAATAAAAGCGATGAGTTTTATGCTTTGGCAGCCTGTTGTAGTGGTCACTTGGCAGCTGTAATAAAAGATCCTATAGCGAAAGCAAGAGCTGGGATGACAGCGGATAGGTCTTTTAAGATTGCTTTTGAAATAAATCCTAACAACCCCCGGGCGTATCTATTACAAGGTTTATCGTTTATGAACAAACCGAAGCTAGTTGGAGGCAGTAAGAAAAAAGCACTTACGTTACTAGCTAAGTCTGTTGAGTTATTTGAAACAGCCCAGCCAATAACAGAGCAAATACCTTCATGGGGATACCTCGATGCCCTTTATTGGCTTTCCCACTGTCACTTGCACTTTAATCACTTCAAAGAAGCTAGTGATTACATAGAGGTGGCACTTAAAATAGATGCTAACTTTGAATGGGGGTTGTCACTAAAGCAAAAAATAGCGCTTAAAAGTATGAATTAAGGCAGGAGGGAGCTGAATGCTTAAATTAGCCTCAATGAACCTAGTTGCCTATTTTCTGATAGGCATTAGTCTAAATATTCATGCAGCTTTGATAACCAAATCAAAAGAGGTAGGGGCAAGAGTGAAAGCTGAGCCTTATTTAGGTGTAGGTGAACTTGACTCTTTGCAGCTTGCAGCAGATTTTTCACTTCGCAGGAAGATTGCTTGGCAAATTTCAGCTGAAGTTTTAGCTCCTGCCAAGCAACAAGCCGGTTTTGGTTTCGTTATGGAAAATAGTCCAGCTTCATTGTGGCAAACATGGTTTTCTCGTGATGACATTACGTATCTTTTAGACGCGATAGATTCCAATGTAGCGCTTACCGACTCTGGACTTACAGAAATTGCAGCAAAAAAATTATTTACTAAAATTCAAAGGCTTAAATCTCCTAATTTTGATCCAGCACCATTAACTGGAGGGTTTCAACCGTTTTCTCCTGCAGTTTACAACTCAGATTATGTGCTCCACATATTGCAGAACTTTCGAAGTATTGCTAAATGCTCACCAGTGAGTATAAAGTTGATGGACGCACCGCTAACGAACAAAGCATCTCATTCCAATTGTATGGCTGAGTTTCCGCCAACATCAATTATGATGAAATTGGCGTGGGGTGAAGCTAAATCTCAAAATGACATAGGTTTTTGTCACAAAAGTGATGTTAAAGATCTTAGCCCTATAGGAGTGCATGAAGTTATTGCTAATAGTAGTGAGTGGATTAAAAAAGGGGAATATTGTCTAGATAAAAAAAATTCTTTTATGATACGTGATGGTGAAAGAGTCTTCGTTCTAAAAGGCTTCCACATTGTCACTAAGGAGCTAAAAGATTGGATATGGATTTCATTTATTTGGCAACCTGAGGCAGATAAAGGGTTTGGTAGTGATAGACCGGATAATATCAACGATATCTACACTAACTATATTATGTTAGTGTCGGTTAATGAACTTGAAATGGATTCTTCACCGGGAGATGGCATGAATAACTTTCCACTATTTAGTGGTAGCAAAAAGTTATTTTTAAGCTATCGTAATAAGTCGAAGGTAATAACTTGGAATTCTAACCCTTTTATAGAGGGGCCTGACTCGACTAGTAATTGTATTAGTTGCCACCAAGGAATATTTGCAACGGGTAAATTTGGGCCACATACAGAGCGCAAGCACTTTCCGTATGACTATACCTTTGGTACGCAAAATCGTGAATCTATTCTGATGCCTAGAGTGTCATTTAGAGAAGCAATCGACCGAGCTGAAGCTAGGCTTGGATCTAGTTACAAAAGTGATAAATATCAATGATATGAATTTACAATAATTCTCAATCATTTTACTAACTAAACTTGGCGTTAGAGGTGGTCAAAATTCTCATATGTGATTCTCTAGATACAGTGATTGTCAGTTCAATTGAATCATGAAACTTCAGCTCTATCACTATTGAGGTCTCTTTTTTAAAAATTAACTAATTACATTATTTATTTAAAATCAAGGTTTTAAAATATTATGTGGTGTTCGAGTAGTAAACTAGAAGTATTAAGGTTTGAATGGTTAAGATATGAATAGTGAAAATGAGGATTTAAAACTATGCATAGCCTTGCAAAATGCTGAAATAATCCAAGGGCAAGCAATTTTAATCACACGATGATAACTTGTTTTTGCAATACGTTTAACCAGTCAAAAAGCCGTGGGATTTTCATCACACGGCTTTTGATATTTCGCTAAGTCGTTTTATTAGAACGAGTAGCTGTAACCTAGTTGTAGGGTACGTGGTTTACCCGGTTGAATACCGCCGTTTGCACGGTTTGCAACGTAGGTTTTGTCAAACAGGTTGTCTACTGTTAAGTATACTTTTTGTTTGTCGTCGATTAGATATTTAGCAGCTAAATCCCATACCACGCGGCTGTCGATTGCATTGCGACCTGAGCTAGTTAAGTCTGCGTGTGCATCAGACACATAACGCATTTGCGTATCGAATACAAAGCTTGAGAACTCAGCACCCACTGAAAGCGCTAATTGGTTTTCAGGCACGTATGGCATTGCATCGCCTTTTTCTACGCTACCCCAAAGATCTGATTCAAATGCATTGTCAAACTCAGAATCAGTGTAAGTGTAAGTTAAGCGAACAGGGAATGAAGCTGCGTTAGTAGCAAACACTTTACCTGCGCTTAGCTCAAAACCAGACACAGATACTTCACCGTAGTTGTATTGGTCGCCAATGTTGTCATCGCTACAACCAACAGCCGCAGTACAGTTACCGTGCATGTTTGTGTAGTCAGAGTTAAAGTAAATTACTTCACCTTGAATGCCCGCGTAATCGTAACGACCACCTAGCTCAATGTTAACACTCTCTTCTTCTTCTTGATCCGCATTACCAGGGGCTGCTGGTGCGTAACCTTTTTGAATACCAGCAAGAAGCGTTAGGTTATCGCTAACAGTGTAAGTAGCACCTAGTGATGGTACTAAGATCTCAGTGTCGTTGCTGATATCTTTTGTTAAGCCATTTTCACGGTTTGGATCAGACTTAGCCCATTCAACACGTTTGATTGTGATGTCTTCGTAGCGAAGGCCTGCGCTAATAACTAATGCATCAAGTGACCACTCATCTTGAATGAATAGGGTCGTCGCTTCTGCGCTATCTAAACGGTTGCTGTTTGAACCTGGAACGCCTTTTTCTGTAAGCGTCATTGATAGGTCTTGGTTAAGCGTGTACTTGTCTTCCCATTGGAAACGATCCATTTCATCTTCATGGTAACGTGCACCCACAGTGATGTAGTGGTTGCCCGCAGGGATATGGAATTCAGTTTGCAAGCCTTTCGCTTGGTAATCACGGTTATTCGCTTTTACGCCAACACCTTCAATACCTTCGCTCGTTGGGTTTGCTTCAAACTCGCTGTATTGCTCAAGGTAGCTGCTGCTTACTTTGCTTGCTTTATACCAGTTACGGTGGAAATCGTTCAGGTAAGCTGTCGCAAGTAGCTCGTAACCTTTACCAAAGCGGTATGCATAGTTGATTTGGTATGCATTGTGTTGTGTGTTCATTTCATCGTTTTGCGATGCAGCATAACGACGGTAAGGGTTTTCTTGGTAATCAGCGTCAGTTAAGCCCATGTACGTTTCGTCAGAGCGCTCGTCTGAGTACTTTAACTTCATTTCTAGGCTGTGTGCTTCGTTATCACCAAAGTCAAAGCCAAACTTTAATAAGAAATCGTTCTTTTCGAAGCCTGTGTTGTCGCTACCTACTGGTAAATCTTTAAAGCCATCTGCACCGTAAGTGAAAACTTCTACAAGGCCTGCAGCATTGTTTTTCTTTTTACCGAAGTAAGCATGACCTTTGTAGAAACCGTCGCTACCAAGCTCGGCGTTAAGTAAACCTTTAGACCCTTCAGTTGGTAAGCTACGAGAAACTAAGTTTAAAACACCGCCTGTTGTACGCGGGCCATACTTTACAGAAGCTGCACCTTTAAGTACTTCGATAGACTCCATACGACCCATAGTAGGGAAGTAGTAAGCAGAAGGCGCTGAGTAAGGTGCTGGTGCTACAAGTACACCATCTTCCATTACTGAGATTTTGTCGTTACGACCTGTACCCGTACCACGCATACCGATGTTAGGACGAAGGCCGTAGCCGTCTTCTTCTTGTACATATACACCCGGTACAGCACTTAAAACACGAGATATATCAGTATATTCAAACTTTTCTAGTTCTTGCTCATCAATAAAAGTAGCAGAGCCAGGAATATCGTTAATTGCAGATGCAGAGCCAATTACAGTGATTTGCTCGAAGTTCTTCTCTTCTTTAGTTACATCTTTTGCAAAAGCATTAGCGCTTAAAGATAAAGCGACCGCAGTCGAAAGCGTAGAAACAATAAACTTAGGTGTCATTGTGTGTCCTGTATATGTTTAGATTTTTTTAACCGGCGCAATTAAAACATGTAAAAAAATGCGAATCAATCCTATTTGTAATAAAACAGGTCTGAACTGTAAGTTTTTGAAATAAATAAGATATAAAAAATACAGTAGTATTGTATTACGATATTGGGTTTTGGGAGGTGTTAAGTAAAACTTAATAGGGTGGAGCCATCAGCTTTCAGCCGTCAGCTATCAGATTAAAAGTTAGCGAGTTAGAAAGAGTAAAGGGGAAAGTTTGCGAGATAAGAGGAACGAGATGCAAGTTGTAGGAGGCGTTTTAACGCCGAAAAAATGGAGATATTAGATAACAGTGGTTAGAAGTTAGATTAAAACAACAGAGCTGTAAGCTTTAAGCTATAAGTCAGATCAGCCTGCACGCAGTCTCAGTGAAATGCATACCCGTAGGCGTGAAATTTATTTCGCGCGATGCTTATCTAAGCCTAACGTTTGGAGCCATCAGCTTTCAACCGTTAGCTATCAGATTAAAAGTTAGCGAGTTAGAAAGAGTAAAGGGGAAAGTTTGCGAGATACGAGGAACGAGATGCGAGTTGTAGGAGGCGTTTTAACGCCGAAAAAAGTCTATGCTGTTAGCACCTAGCACCTAGCACCTAACACCTAGCACCTAGCACCTAGCA